>NZ_JBFTLY010000018.1:0-91230 GCF_056396685.1 Pseudarthrobacter sp. 05T312 | reverse complement strand
GGACAGCCCTGCCCCAAACACCACAAACTCCGCCACACCACCGGCTGGAAACCCACCCCCGCCACCAAGAACGAACCACCAGGCTGGACCTCACCATCGGGCCGCCACTACCCGAGCGAACACCAGGACTGGGAACCACCACGCTGGCCGGACGGATTTCTGCAAGATGAAAGGTTCCTGCCGGGTGGGCAAATCATGCCAAGCAAAGAGATGGTGCCTAAAGAACTGAGCCTTGCCAAACAGCGCAGCCTCCTCGAGGAAGTGCTCCTCCAACACCTTGTCTCGTGAAGCGGTAGACCCCGCCACGCGCCGTCGGACTTTCCCCGGCGCCGCGCGTCCGGTTAGATTCGTCAGCAAGATGACAAATTCACAGACTCCGATCCACGCAACCGCATACTGGACCACCGCGAAGGAACATGGCGAGCTCAGGGGCGAGGACGTACCCGCCCCGGGACCCGGTGAAGCGCTGGTCCGTACCCTCTACTCCGGCATCAGCAAGGGCACCGAAATGGTGGTCCATGCCGGGGCGGTGCCACCGCGGGTAGCGGAGGAAATGCGGGCCCCGCACCAGGAAGGCCAGTTTCCCGGGCCAGTGAAATTCGGTTACTTGTCGGTCGGAATCGTGGAGGAAGGGCCAGAGGGGTGGAAGGGCCAGCGCGTGTTCTGCCTCAACCCGCACCAGGACCTCTACGTGGTCCCGGTGGAATCCCTGACCAGGATTCCCGACGACGTTCCCTCCCGGCGCGCGGTCCTCACCGGGACAGTGGAAACGGCGGTCAATGCCCTGTGGGAAGCCGGGCCAAGGCTGGGGGACAGGATCGCCGTCGTCGGTGCCGGGCTGGTGGGCGGCATGGTCGCCACGCTCCTGCGCACCTTCCCGCTGCAACGGCTGCAGCTTGTGGACCTGGACGCGGGAAGGAAGCAGCTCGCGGACGCCCTGGGGGTGGACTTCGCACACCCCGACGACGCCCTGGCCGACTGCGATATCGTGTTCCACTGCTCGGCCTCCCAGGAGGGCCTGGAACGCAGCCTGCAGTTGGCCGGCGATGAGGGCGACGTGATCGAAATGTCCTGGTACGCCAACCGGGAAGTCACTGTGCCGCTGGGGGAGGACTTTCACGCCCGGCGCCTGTCCATCAGGGCAAGCCAGGTTGGTACCGTGGCACGGGCCCGGCGCCACCGCCGCACCAATGCCGACCGCCTGGACCTGGCAGTTTCGCTGCTCAAGGACCCCGTCTTTGACGCCTTCCTGACCGGTTCCTCCCGGTTCGAAGACCTGCCCGGCGTCGTCCAAAGCCTGGCGGACGGCACCCTGGAAGCCCTGTGCCACGTCGTCGAATACCCGGCCCCAAAGCAAGCACCCAGCCCCGCCGCCCACGACTCCGAAAACTTGAGGTAACCCATGTTCAGCCTTACTGTCCGCCGCCACTTCATGATCGCCCACAGCCTCCCCCGTAAAGCCTTCGGGCCTGCCCAGGGACTCCACGGGGCAACCTTCGTTGCCGAGGTGACCTTCCGCCGCCGCGCACTGAACGATGACGCAATCGTCCTGGATATCGGCGCCGCCGGAACCATCATCGAGGAAGTGCTGGCCGGCCTGAACTACAAAAACCTGGACGAGCATCCGGACTTCGAAGGCCAGCTCAGCACCACGGAGGCGCTGGCCGAGTACATCGCCAAAAAAGTTGCCACCCGGATCAAGGACAGCGACGACGGTCGCGAACTAGCGGGCCTCGATGTCATCCTGCGCGAGAACCCGGATGCGTGGGCCTCCTATTCCCTGGACCTCACTGCCTGACAATGCGCCGCATCTGCCTGCTCGTCCCCGGCAATATCCGCCACAGCTCGGGCGGCAACGTCTATAACGCACACCTGGTTGCTGGGTTGCGGGGGCGCGGCGCGTCGGTGGACGTCATCAGCGTGGAGGGGGATTGGCCGCTCGCCGGCACAACCGAGCGACGCCGGCTCGGGGACCTTCTCGAGGAAAACGTCCGTCCTGCAGTGGCGCTCGTCGACGGGCTGATGGCCGTTGGTGCTCCCGCTGAACTGGAAGCCGCGGCCCGGGCAGGGCAGCACACATGGGTTCTGGTGCATATGCCGGTGCCGGAAAGTTCAGGCGAGCTGGCCCTTGCAGACGAGGCCAGGGCTCTCCGGGCAGCAACGGGGGTGATCTGCACCAGCACCTGGGCGGCAACTGTACTTGCGCAGAGAGGGTACGGGCAGGGGCATGTTGCACTGCCCGGAGTGGACCCCGCAGCCCAGGCCGGCGGTTCCACGCCCCCGCACTTGGCGGTGGTGGCCGCCTTGCTGCCCAACAAGGACCAGCTGCTGGCCGTGCAAGCACTCGCCCAAATCCAGGATCTGCCCTGGACTGCCTCCCTGGTGGGCTCGGACCAGGCAGACCCCAACTATGCACGCGAAGTCCGGGCTGCCATCACGGAGAACGGGCTGCAGGAACGGGTCCGGCTCACCGGCGAGCTGGCCGGTGAAACGCTGGAAGCTGAATGGGCGCAGACCGACCTCACCCTCTTGCTGTCCCGGGCGGAGGCATTCGGAATGGTGGTCACCGAGTCCTTGGCCCACGGCATCCCCGTGATTGTCCGGGAAGGGACAGGGGCAGTGGAGGCGCTGGGGCTGGCAGGATTATCAGCGGCCGACGGCGGCCCCCGCCTTCCCGGGGCAGTGCTGCCACTCCCGGAAGGCGGGCACGAGAGCCCGGGCCTGCTGGCCGAAGTCCTGCGCCACTGGCTTCAGGACCCGGACAAGAGCGAAAGCTGGCGCGCAACAGCGCTGGAAGCGCGGACGAGGCTTCCGGGCTGGAGCAGTACCGCCAGGGAGGTGCTGGTCCTGCTGGCGGGTCGCGACTGACAGCGGGTCTGGAGACCTAGCCGATTTCGGGACTAGTGCTGTTCGCTGTTGCTACGGTGTCCCGCGAAAAACTCCCGCAACAATAAGGCGCACTCTTCCTCGCGCACTCCCGGGTACACCTCAACCCAGTGGTTGAGCCGGCGTTCGCGGAGGATGTCGAACACCGAACCGGCAGCGCCGGCTTTTTCGTCCCAGGCCCCGAACACCACCCGCGGGATCCGGGCCAGGACGATCGCGCCGGCGCACATGGCGCAGGGTTCCAGCGTGACCACCAGCGTGCAATCGGACAACCGCCAGCCGTCGCCGCTGCTGCCGCCGAGCCGTGCCCGTTCCTGCAGCCGGGCCGCGGCTTCCCGGATGGCCACCACCTCGGCGTGGGCCGTGGGGTCGCCCAGTTCCTCCCGCTGGTTCCGGCCCGAACCCAGCACCCCGCCGTCGGGCCCCAGCACCACGGCGCCAATGGGAACATCCTCCGTGGCGAGTGCCCGGCGCGCTTCCGTCAACGCAAGGCCCATCCAGGCATGATGTTCTTTATCGGGCAACGGCATGGCTCAATGATAGTTTCGAGGATACTCAGGTTACTGACCGACGCCGGGAGGCACCATGGACACTCTTCGGGATCGCCTAGGTCTCTGGTTCAAGCCGTATGCGGCTCTGGTCCTCACCTTCCTCGTGGGCGGTGCGATCATCGTATCCCTGGCCTTGCTGGGCGCCGAGGTGTACGACAACGTGGTGGATTCCGCTGGCCTGGCCAACCTGGACAAGCCAGCCCTGGCCCTCTCAGAGAGCCTGCGCAGCCCCGGACTCGACGCTTTCGTTACCGGCTTCACCAATATCGGCGGCGGAATCGGAATGCCCATCCTCGCCAGCATCCTCACCGCCTGGCTGACCTTCCTCAGCCGGAACTGGCGGCCCCTCATCCTGATTGGCGGAGCAGCGGCCGTCTCCATCATGGCCACGACGTTCGGTAAGAAGCTGGTGGGCCGCACGCGCCCGGACCACGCGGATGCGGTACCCCCTTACGAGGATTCACCGTCTTTCCCCAGTGGCCACACCCTGAACACCACCGTGGTGATCAGCCTGGTGGTGTACCTGATCTGCCTCCAGTTCCAGGCCATGGTGGTCCGCGTCTCGGCCATCACGGCCGGCACGCTTTTCATCATCGCCATGGGGCTGAGCCGCGTCTTCCTTGGCCACCACTGGCTGACCGATGTCATGGCCGGGTGGCTGCTCGGCCTGACCTGGGTGGGCGTGGTCATTCTGGCGCACAGGTTGTTCCACTTGGTCCGCAGGCGGGAGCATGCCGGTGCGGCGCCGTCGTTCGACCGTCCAATCGTCCGCGACGTGGTGGCCGAGGAAGTGCACCATAGGGGCGACGGCGGCAGTGAGCACGCCCACGGCGGCCACAACAAGGACACCGCCGGATGATAGTTTTGGGGGATGCGTACTCTCGTTGTTGACCACCCCCTGGTCGCCCACAAGCTCACCGTCCTGCGGGACAAGAACACGCCGTCGCCGGTCTTCCGGCAGCTGACGGAAGAGCTGGTGACGCTGCTGGCCTACGAAGCCACCCGGGAGGTCCGCACCGAGCCCGTCACCATCGAGACGCCTGTCAGCACCACCATCGGTACGGCGTTCACCAAGCCCACCCCGCTGGTGGTCCCCATCCTGCGCGCAGGCCTGGGTATGCTGGAGGGCATGACCAAGCTGGTCCCCACCGCCGAGGTGGGCTTCCTGGGCATGGCCCGGGATGAGGAAACGCTGGACATCATCACCTACGCCGAGCGCCTCCCCGAGGACCTGACCGGCCGGCAGGTATTTGTCCTGGACCCCATGCTGGCCACCGGCGGCACGCTGCGCGAAGCCATCAAGTTCCTGTTAAAGCGGGGCGCTTCGGACGTCACTTGCATCTGCCTGCTCGCGGCTCCGGAGGGCCTGGCCAAGCTGGAGGAGGAACTCGGCGACGCCAACGTGCACATCGTCCTGGCCTCCATCGATGAGAAGCTCAACGAGAAGTCCTACATCGTTCCCGGACTGGGCGACGCCGGCGACCGCCTCTACGGCATCGCCGGGTAGCCTCCCGCCTTTCAGGACTCGACCTGTCGGGACAAGGGCCTTTTTCGACGGCCCCATTTGCGCTGGGCCTTTCCGGGCCGGTGCGCCGCCGCTAGCCTGTGCGGATGGACTGGAAACTCGAACTTGCCTTTGTCCCCGTCTCCGACGTTGACCGCGCCAAGGATTTCTACGTCAACAAGGTGGGCTTCAACGCCGACTACGACGAGCGGCCCTCGGACGACATCCGCTTCGTGCAGCTTACGCCGCCCGGTTCGGCCTGCTCCATCTGCATTGGCGAGGGGCTGACGGACGCACCTCCCGGCACCGGCGCAAACCTGCAGCTGGTGGTCAGCGACATCACGGCAGCTCAGGACTTCCTGAAGAACAACGGCGTGGATGTCAGCGACGTGGACGTCCAGGACTGGGGCCACTTCGTGTATTTCGCCGATCCGGACGGCAACAGGTGGTCTGTCCAGTACATCCCGTGGCGTAACCCCGGGGCAGGCGCGGCGCAGAGCCCTGCACCTTAAACCACTGTGGGCCGCATCCCTCGGGATGCGGCCCGCAGTCTAGGCGGTATTTCCTGCCGGGCCCCACTCCAAGGCGTACGACGGCGGGGGCCGGGACGCGTCGTCGGGCGGCCGTCAATGCTGGAAAGGCTCAGCTGAAGGTGCCGCTTCGTCGCGTTGCGGCAGGGGAGTGGTGCCTAGTACCAGTTGTGCGCCAGGTGGAAGCTCAGTGCGCCGCAGGGGGACTGGTAGCTCTTCTTGATGTAATCCAGGCCCCAGTTGATCTGGGTGCGGTAGTTGGTGAGGTAGTCCGCGCCGGAGCTGGCCATCTTCTCGGCCGGGAGGGATTGGACGATTCCGTACGCCCCGCTGCTGGGATTGGTGGCCGTGGTGGTCCAGTCGGATTCCTTGGTCCACAGGGTCTGCAGGCACTGCATCTGGTCCGGTCCCCAGCCGAACGTGGCCAGTTGGCCGGCCGCGTAGGCCTGGGCGCCCGCAGGATCGTTGACCGCGACGGCGGGTGCAGGCTCGGGTGCGGGGGCAGGGGCGGGCGCCGGTGCGGGAGCAGGCGCAGGGGCTGCCGGTGCGGGAGCGGCGGGCGCTGCTGCCGGAGCCGGTTCAGCCGCCTGCGGCGCTACGCTGATGGCTGCGGGAGCGGGGCTCTCCACCGGGTTGGAGCGGATTTCGCTCTTCTCGATGCTCATTTGGGCGTCAGCTGCTGCCGTGTTTGACTGGGTGGACGATGCCGGGGCCATGCTGCTGGTGGCCTGTCCGGCCGCGCCTACCCCGACCAGCACCGCGCACGATGCCGCAAGAACTGCGGCGCGCTGGCCGAGGGTGGTCTTCTTGGCCTGCTGCTTGGCCCTGTGTTTAGCGTGCAGGCATGATTCTGCCGTGTTTTTGGACATGATTGATCGCCTCTCACACCTGCGGAGTTAGCTGTCGGGTTCGGATGAGGGCATCCGGCCGTACGGAATGAAAATCACGTACTGGCTTAACCCCAAGGGCAGTTATTGCCCGGGACGGTGGGTCCCCCGCCTCTGCCGTTGCTCAATCGGAATCCGGGGAAGCGGCAGAGCTTGGCGTCAACCCGGGATATGCGGTCCGAACGGGGACCGCACCCAATCGACGGTACAGGAAGATTAAGCGGAAGTCACGTTTAGGTAACGGAAGTCACGGATCCAGCGCGTCGGTTTGCGGCAGCGCGAACGGAGGAGTGATGGCCTGAGGCAGTCCGGCCCGCAGGGACTTCCGGCCCGGGCCGGACTGCTTCGCTACTGGCCAGACAGGGCGTACACCGTGGTGCCGCCGATGCTCTGCGCCTGGAAATTGGCTGCCACCCACTCAGTAATCCGGGTTGCCTCATCCGAGCCGCTGGAGGAACGCATGGTTCCGCCCGCGATGAAGAAATGGATCCTTCCCTGGGACACCAGCTCCTGGAACTGCGCCAGCGTTGGGGAGGGGTCGGTGCCGTTGAAGCCGCCCACCGCCATGACCGGAAGTTCGGTTGCCAGTTGGTAACCGGCGGCGTTGTTGGAACCCACCACGGCCGCGGCCCAGGTGTAGCTTGACGCCCCGGCCTGGAGCGCGGTGACCAGGTCGGCCGACGGCGTGGGTGCACCCAGGAGCCCGCCCATGCCTCCGCTGCGGTTCCCGGCAAACCCCGTGCCGCCTTGGGTGCCTTGCTGCCGGAAGCCTTGTCCTCGTGTGCCTTGTCCCGGTGTGCCTTGGGCTGCGTTGCCCGTGCTCCCCGTGCCACTGGGGCCGAATCCGTTCCGGTTGCCCCCGGCGCCACCGGGTGCGCCGCCCGGCCCCGCACCGAACCCTGTCGTGGGTCCTGCGCTGACGATTGCCCCGCTGTGCGCCGCCGACGCCGTGGAGACGGAGTAGGCCAGCGGCCCGGCGAGCGACGCAGCAACGGCGAGCGCCGCCGTCGTCCGCTGCAGGGAGCGGCGGCCCAGGAACCGGTTGAGGCCCACTCCGGCCGCCGCGGCCAGGCCTGCTGCCAGCACCAGCCAGCGCAGCCACGGACCGTAGGCCGATGTGGTGCCCAGCAGCGAAAACGCCGTCAGGGCGGCCGCTGCCACCGCCGCCGCGAGCAGGATTGCAGCGGCCGGCTGCTGCCTGTGCTGCCACAGGAGGACAGCGCCCAGGCCGGTAAGCCCAGCAATTCCCGGCGCGAGCGCCACAGCGTAGTAGGGGTGGATGATGCCGGCCATGAAGCTGAACACCAGGCCCGTCACCAGGACCCACGAGCCCCAGGCCACCACCGACGCACGCACCGGATCCGTCCGCGGTGCCCGCCGGCCCACCCACAGCAGGCCCGCCGCAAGGATCAGGGCGGAGGGAAGCAGCCACGCTATCTGGCCCCCGAACTCGCTGTTGAACATCCGGAACAGGCCGGGGACGCCCCACCCGTTGCCGCCGCCCACGCTGCCCGTCTCGTCGCCCGTCAGCCGCCCCAACCCGTTGTAGCCAAGGGTGAGTTCCAGGATGGAGTTGTCCTGCGACCCGCCAATGTAGGGCCGCATGCCGGCAGGCGTCAGCTCCACGGCCGCGAGCCACCAGCCCGCGGAAACCACCATCGCTGCCCCCGCCGCCGCCAGCCCCAGGAGGCGCCGGCCCAGCCTGCCCGGCGCCGCGACCAGGTAGGCCACGGCGAACCCGGGAACCACCAGCAGGACCTGCAGTTGCTTGGCCAGGAAGCCTAAGCCCAGGAACACGCCGGCCAGCAGGAGCCAGCGCAACCGGCCCTCCTGGATTGCACGGAGGACCCCGTACGCGGCGGCAGTCATGAGCAGCACCAGCAGGGCGTCCGGGTTGTTGAACCGGAACATCAGCGTGGCAACCGGCGTGAGGGCGAGGACGGCAGCGCCCAGCAACCCGGCCCTGTGGGCGAGGGCGGCGTCACCGGTGGCGTGTGCCGCTGCCCGGCGCACCGCAAGGTGGAGCAGCCAGGCGGCCCCGACCCCCATTAGCGCTTGCGGGACCAGGATGCTCCACGGGCTTAAACCGAAGATCCGGACGGACAGCCCCATGATCCACAACGAGGCCGGCGGCTTGTCCACCGTGATGGAGTTGGCGGCGTCCGAGGAACCGAAGAACCACGCGGTCCAGTCCTGCGATCCCGCCTGGGCCGCGGCGGAATAGAACGCGTTGGCCCAGCCTGATGCGCCGAGGTTCCAGAGGTACAGCACGGCCGTTCCTGCCAGTACCGCCGCCAGTTCCAGGTGCCGGCGGAGGGCCAGGGGATCCCGTGGAAGCCGGCCGGACTGTGTTCCGCCGTCCCCGGAAGTCCGGGCTCCGGCCTTCCGGTCTTCGGCTGCGCGTGCTTCGGTTGCGCGGTCTTCGGCTGCGCGTGCCCCGGAGGGCCGCTCAACGCCGGCCGCGGTGCGTGGGTACGGCGGGGTCCGGTAGTGGCTGGCCATGGCGTGCTACTCCGCCAGGCGGTAGACGGTGGAGTTGCCCACGGTCTGTGCCTGGAAGTTCGCCTGTACCCAGGCGGCCACCTCGGAGTTGCCGCCGCGGCCGCCCATGCCGCCTCCGCCCATGCCGCCGCCCTGGATGTAGTATCCGATCTCGCCCCTGGACACCATGTCCTGGAACTCGGCGAGCGTGGGGTACGGATCCCCGCCGTTCCAGCCGCCCAGCGCGATGACGTTGGTGTTCGTTGCCAATTCCAGGCTGGCTGCCTGGCTGGCACCCGAGACGATGGCGGACCATTTCGTGGTGGTGGAGGAGAGCAGCGTGGTCACGGCGGCGTCGGCGGTACCTTCACCGCCGGGGCCACCGGCTGAACCACCAATTCCATTCGCGGGGTCAAAGCCGTTCGCCGGGTCGAACCCGTTACCGCCGGAGGCGGCCCCGTCAGTTCCGGCGTTCGCGTCGGTGCGGTCGGTGCGATCGCCGCGGAACCTCGCGGCCCGGTTCCCAAAGCCGCCTGCCGACGAACCTGCGGGCCCCGACGTCGGAATGGAGCCCGAGTGTGCGGAAGCCGCGGTGGCCAGGGTCCAGGCAGTTGTGCCGAGGCCGCCGGCGAGCAGGGATACGGCGACGACGGCGGCCGCCCCTGCACGCCGGAACCGTCCGCCGGCCCCCAGTGCGTCGAGGCGGAGCAGGATCCCGGCAGCTGCCAGGACACCGAGGACGATCACGGCGATGCGCAGCCAGGGGAGCCACGCGGCGTCCCGGCCCAGGAGTACGGCGGACCAGAGGGACGTGCCCAGGACCGTCACGGCCAGCACCGTCCGGGCCGGCCAGTAGGCGCGGCCCCGCCAAAGTTCCACGGCACCTATGCCAACCAGGGCGGCGATCGCCGGGGCGAGCGCCACGGAGTAGTAGGGGTGGACGATGCCGCTCATGAAGCTGAAGACTCCGGCAGTGACCAGCAGCCAGCCGCCCCACATGATCAGTGCTGCCCGGCTACTAGAGGTGCGCGCTTCACGCCGCGTGAACCACAGGCCGGCCACCAGCAGGACCAGGGCCGCGGGCAACAGCCACGACACTTCGCCGCCAAAGCTGGTCCCGAACATCCGGAGCAGGCCGGCGGCTCCGCCGAATCCGCCGTTCGCTCCGCCGAAGCCCCCTGGTCCGCCGGCCGCTCCTCCTGCGCCGCCGCCGGGCATCCCTTCACCCGAACCAGTGATGCGGGCCAGCCCGTTGTAGCCGAAGGTCAGTTCCAGGAAGCTGTTGGTGGTGGAGCCGGCCATGTAAGGCCGGGCAGCGGCGGGCGTCAGCTGGAACAAGGCAACGTAGCTGCCGGCCACCACAACGATGCCGCCGAGTGCGCCCAGCAGGTGCACCACCCGGCGTCCCACCGGGGCCGGCGCCGCCCACAGGTAGGCCAGCGCCAGCGCCGGTACCACCAGGAACCCCTGCAGCATTTTGGTGAGGAACGCCAGGCCAATCACGGCGCCCGCCGCCACCAGCCACTTCCAGCCCGAGCGCTCGATGGCGCGGGTGGTGAAGTACGCCGCGAGCACCAGGCACAGGGTGAGCATGGCGTCCGGGTTGTTGAATTTGAACATCAGCGCAGCAACGGGCGTCAGGGCCAGGGCACCACCTGCCAGCAGGCCTGCCGCCGGCCCGGAAACCCTCTTGACCGCCAGGTAGAGGAAGCCGACGGCGGCCACGCCCATGAGCGCTTCGGGCACCAGCATGCTCAGGGAGGAGAAGCCGAAGATCCGGCCTGCCAGCGCCGGGATCCACAGCGCTGCGGGTGGTTTGTCAACGGTGATGGCATTGCCGGCGTCGAGCGAGCCGAAGAGGAAGGCGGTCCAGTCCTTGGTGCCGGCCTGGATGGCTGCGGCGTAAAACGAGTTGCCGTAGCCGGTTGCTGCCAGGTTCCACAAGTACAGGACGGCGGTGGCCAGCAGGAGCCCTGCGGCGGAAGGCCGTACCCAGCGCGGTTGGTTTCCGAACGCGTAGCACTTCCAGCGGGGCGCGGTCCCGCCGGCTGCCGGCTGCAGGTCCGGGCCGGCAGAAGGTGCTTGCATGCCGGCAGCCTGGCCGGCAGGAGAAATGGTGGAGGTCATGATGCTGCCGTTTCTGTGGAAGGGGTGGCTTGGGTGCCGGCTTCGGTGTTTTCGCCGGGCTCTGGTGCCGGAACGGTGGTACCGCCCGGGTCGCCCGTTTTCGCCCGCGGAGTCCGTTCCCGGAACACCCAGAGCCGGAACAGCAGGAACCGCACTGCCGTGGCCGCAAGGTTCGCCGCCACGACGGTGAGGACTTCCGCCCACCGGTCAGGCGTCGTCGTCCGGTGCACCAGGGCAAGTGCCCCCGAGGTCAGCACCAGGCCGATGCCGAACACGATCAGCCCCTCGAAATGGTGCCGGACCGGGTTGCCGCCCTGGATGCCGAACGTGAAGCGCCGGTTGGCTCCGGTGTTGGCCACGGCGGTGACCAGCAGGGCCAGGAAGTTTGCCAGCTGCGGATCCATGAAGCCGCGGCAAAACAGGAAGATCAGCAGGTAGGCAAGCGTTGAGGCGGCGCCGATGGCTGCGAACCGGACCAGCTGGCCGAAGAGGCTGCCGCGGCGGGTCTGTTCGTCGGCCCGCGACGACGCGGGCAGCGGCCCCCGCGCCAGGGCTGCGCGCAGTTCCGGGATCGGGATCCGGCCGTAGACCAGGTCGCGGGTGAGCCGTGCCATCCCACGGACGTCGGCCAGCGCTGTGCGGACCACGTCAACGCTGGAATCGGGATCGTCGATCCAGTCCACAGGGACTTCATGGA
This sequence comes from Pseudarthrobacter sp. 05T312, assembly GCF_056396685.1. Lineage (NCBI taxonomy): Bacteria > Bacillati > Actinomycetota > Actinomycetes > Micrococcales > Micrococcaceae > Pseudarthrobacter > Pseudarthrobacter sp. 05T312. Next base: position 79,567 of record NZ_JBFTLY010000018.1, on the reverse strand, counting down.
CGCGGAGGCCGCAGCGTTCGGCCAGGACCAGCAGCTCGGTGTCGAAGAACCAGGAGTTGTCCACCGTGTAGGGGAGGATCTGCTGTGCGACATCGGCCCGGATGGCCTTGAACCCGCACTGGGCATCACTGAACCGCGCGGCCATCAGGGAATGGAGCATCAGGTTGTAGCTGCGCGAAATGAACTCACGCTTGGGTCCGCGGACAACCCGGGAGTTGCGGGTCAGGCGGGTGCCGATTGCCAAGTCCGAGTGCCCGGAAATCAGGGGTGCCAGCAACGGGGGCAGCGCCGCCAGGTCGGTGGAAAGGTCCACGTCCATGTAGGCCAGGACCGGAGACGGGGAAGCCAGCCACACTTTCCGCAGCGCATTCCCGCGGCCCTTCTCATCCAGGTGGACCACCGCCACCTCCGGGAACTCGCGGGCCAGCCGTTCGGCGATCTTCAGGGTCCCGTCCGTGCTGGCGTTGTCCGCCACGGTGATCCGGAAAGTATGCGGGAAGGTATCCAGCAGGTGCCCGTGGAGCCTGCGGAGGCATTCCTCGAGGTCGCGCTCCTCGTTGAAGACGGGGACGGTGACATCAAGGACGGGGACGGCGGTGCGCGTGTCCACGGGGGCGCGCCGTACGGCACGTCCCCGGGAAGGAAGGCCCGGCGGCGCCACCGCGGCGTCCTGCAGGGTTCCTGAAGTGGAGTCGGTGAGCGTCATGCATCAACAGTGGCTCCGCCGTATTTGTGGGCTTTAGGCGCAACCTGTGACGTGCCTGTGTAAGTCAGGGCAGGGCGGAACGCCGGTCAGGATGCGGCGGAGCCGGCGGCCGGAAGGCGGACCGCGAACTCGGTCCTGCCCGGCCGCGATACCAGTTCCACGGTGCCGCCGTGGGCCATGACGATGGATTCGACAATGGACAGGCCCAGGCCGGAGGAACCTTCGGAGCCGGACCGGGCGGCGTCCGCACGGGTGAAGCGCGAGAAGATGCTGCCCTGGAATTCGGCCGGTATGCCGGGCCCGTCATCGGTGACCGTGACCACCACGCTTCCGTCGGCCGAGCGCATCACGCCGGTGGTCACGGTGGTCCCGGCCGGCGTGTGCTTCCGGGCGTTGGAGAGCAGGTTCGCCAACACCTGGTGGAGCTGCGTGGTGTCCCCGCGGACAGTGACGGGTTCGTCGGGCAACTGCAGCTTCCAGGTGTGGTCCGGGGCCATGACCTTTTCGTCGCTGACGGTTTCGACCACCAGCTGGGTCAGGTCCACGTCCGTCGCTTCGGTGGCCTTGCCCTCATCCAGCCGGGCCAGCAGCAGCAGGTCCTCCACCAGCGCGGTCATGCGCTCCGACTGGCTTTGCACCCGTCCCAGCGACTTCTGGCCGTCCTCGGTCAGGGGCTCGGTCATGCGCATCAGTTCGGTGTAGCCGCGGATGGCAGTCAGCGGAGTGCGAAGTTCGTGGGAGGCGTCGGCCACGAACTGGCGCACCTTCATCTCGCTGCGCTGCCGGGCTTCCAGCGCACTGGAGACGTTGTCCAGCATCAGGTTAAGGGCATGGCCCACGCTGCCCACCTCGGTGGTGGGGTGCGCCGCGGAGGCCGGCACGCGCACCGCCAGGGCTACCTCACCGGCGTCGAGCGGCAGCTTGGAAACCTTGGTGGCGACGTCGGAGAGCTGCTCCAGCGGCCGCATGGTCCGCCGGATCAACGCCGTGCCGGCCAGGCCGATCAGGACCAGGCCGCCGAGCGAAACCAGCACCATTGTCAGGACCAGTGACGCCTCGGTGCTCTGTTTCGTTGCCAGCGGCAGGCCGGTGATCACTACATCGCCGTAAGGGGTTGCGGTGGCCATGAGACGGTAGTCGCCGTTGGAGAGCTCGCGGTTGACCGGCACGCCGTTGTGGGGGAGGGCCTGCAGTGTGGCCACGTCACGGGAGTTCAGCGCGGTGCGGGTGGCATCCGAGGAGAGGAAGCCCGCTTCCCGGCTGATCTGCCCGTTCACCACCCGGGCGTTGAGCGTGCCTACGCTCTGCCCGCGCGCGTCCAGGGGGTCGGGGCGGCCGGAAGGGTTGCCTTCCGGTGGACGCCCGCGGGAGGCCAGCATCAGCTGCGCATCGAGCTGGTTGGTGAGGACGACATCCATCGAGGCGTAGCTGACCACCCCGATGGCGCCGGAGATGGCCACCAGGAGGGCCATGGACAGCAGGATCAGCCGGGTACGGAGGTGCCAGGTGGCGGGATTGAACCAGGACCGGCCGGCGGGCCGGGGGACACCGGAAAGAGACACGCGTTTCCTTCGGCTAGTCTGCGGGCTTGATGACATAGCCCGCGCCGCGCACGGTGTGGATCATCGGCGGGTGGCTCGCTTCGATCTTCTTGCGCAGGTAGGAGATGTACAGTTCCACAATGTTGGCCTGGCCGCCGAAATCGTAATCCCACACATGGTCCAGGATCTGGGCTTTGCTGACCACGCGCTTCGGGTTTTCCATCAGGTAGCGGAGGAGCTCGAACTGGGTTGCCGTCAACTGGATATCGTCCCCGGCGCGGGTTACTTCCCGGGTGTCCACGTTGAGGACAAGATCGCCCACCACCAGCTCGGCGGTGTCCATCGCGGCCACCCCGGAACGCTGTACCAGCCGGTGCAGGCGGAGCAGGACCTCTTCCATGCTGAAGGGTTTGGTGACGTAGTCGTCCCCGCCGGCGGCCAGCCCCACGATGCGGTCCTGGACATCGTCCTTGGCCGTCAGGAACAGCGCCGGCACCTCCGGCGCGAAGGCGCGGATCCTGCCCAGCAGCTCCACGCCGTCGAACCCCGGCAGCATCACATCAAGCACCAGCACGTCCGGGTGGAAGTCCTTGGCTAGCTTGACGGCCGTGGGTCCGTCACCGGCCACGGCCACCGACCAGCCGGCCATGCGCAGGCCCATGCTCATCAGTTCCGACAGGCTGGGCTCGTCATCGACCACCAGGGCGCGGATGGGGGAACCGTCCGGATGGGTGAGCTGGGGAAGGTTGTTGGTCATGGGGTGCGGGGATGCCATGGGACAACTCTCCGATCTGTCGGTTTGCCGATGCTTTGCCAATGCTGTGTTCCGGCTGTGAGCTCCAGCCTAGCCACCTGTGGCCCGGGTGGGGTGGCGCCTTCCCGCGCGGCCCGGCCAGGTCACAGGCAGGCGTGGCTCGCAGCACAGCCCCCGCACAGCTAAGCGGCAGAGCCTGTTGGGACAACAGCATCACCAACAGCTACGAGCTCCTGGAGGAAGCCATGGATCAGCAGGACAACGCCTACCCGGGTGCAACTGGCGGAAACGGCCAGGGCCGCCCCGCCGGTGACGGCCGGGAGCAGAAGGACAAGCCGGCGCCCGTGTGGGAAGGCTCGGCGGATGGCGCCGGCCGCGGGGGCGGGGCCCGTGAATGGGCAACCCCGGGCCAATATGCCGCGCAGGAACCGGCGGACAGGGACCAGTCGCAGTGGGACAGGGCCCCGCAGGGCCAGCCTGCCCACGGTTGGGGCGCCCCCGCCCCAGGTGCGGCTTCGCCCGGCTGGGGTACGACGGCGGCAGCGGGCCAGGTGCCCGGCCCCGGCACGGGGTGGGGCGCACCGCAGCAGTACGCACCCGGAACGCCGGCCCGGGCCGGCAAGGGGAACTGGACTGCGAAGAAGGGTGCACTGGTGGGCGGCATCGCCGTGGTTGTGGCCGCCGCAGCCGGTGCCGGCGCCTATGCTGCCGGGAACGGAACGGCTGCGGCGAACAACGCCCAGGGAATGGGCGCCGCGGGGCAGTTCGGTCCGGGCAGCCAGGGCGGCATGACAGGTCCGAATGGGCAAACCGGCGTTGGCGGCAGCGGCATGCCCGGTGGCATGGGGATGGACGGTGGACCGGGCGGGCTGGGCGTGGGATCCGCCGGGCTCAACGCGGCCGTCCATTCCGAATATGTCGTCCTTGAAGGCTCCAGCTACGTCACCATGGCTGGCCAGGCCGGCACAGTGACCGAGATTTCGGGAACGTCCATGACCGTGAAGAGCGAGGACGGGTTTTCCCGTACCTACACCGTGGGCTCCGACGTCCAGGTGACCCAGGGAATGCGGCAGCGGGGCGGCAGTTCCACCGGCAGTACGCTCGGCCTCTCCAGTGTGACCGCAGGGGCCAGCGTGCGCGTGACGGCCCTCAAGGAGTCGGACACGTACACCGCAGAGACCATCCAGCTGGTCACGTCCACCACCGCTGCGACCCCCAAATCCGGGACCAGCAGCAACTGACGGCGGCATTAAACACCGGCGTACCGTCCTGCCTTCGCAGCCGCGCACGCGTTCGCGGGCAAAAAACCGGACGAAGGCGGGACGCCGGCTGGACATGCTTGAGGCGATTCCACGTCAAACGGTTGAATTTCGGACGCATTCGGTAAACCGGAAGTTATCCGAATTTTATTCTGGAAAAACTGGGAAAGGTGGGTGTTGCCGGGATAACCGTTCAAATTCTTCCCCCCTTCCGAAATAGTGACATGCAGCACAATTTCGCGTTTTGTCTCACAATGCGGACTATTAGGTCCATTGTTACTTGCAAGTTGGCATTGTTACGCGGCACACTTCCACTGTGAACAAGAACTCAACAGCACCTGCAGCCGCAGAATATTGGCCCAGCACATCCGCTGCTGCCGACATGCGCTGTTGTCGAATGCACGCCTGACCTTCCCACCCACCGAAGTTCTTAGGCATTCGCCCCCAAGCCCAGCGTCGGGCGCCCATCCCCGGTCCGCGTGACGGGGAAGCCAGCATTCGAGCCGCGGAGACGGCCATTTCACATTGAGGTAAGCATTCATGTCAGTTGCATCCGGATACGTCCACATCTCTGTCCGTAACGCCGCCAAGGCAGGCCAGGCCTCCGGCCTCCGTCCCGGCTTCGGCCCGCGCCCCGCGCTTGCTCCCTCCACTTCCGGAAGCAGCTTCCCGGCCCAGGGCTTCGCCCCGCAGGGATACAACCCGAACTCCTACGGCCAGCTCCGTGCTGTGCACCCGGCTGAGTCCGCTCCCATTACCGCCCCCACCCCTGTGGTGCCCGGCGCAAACCAGGTCCGTCCGGTAGCCAACGACAACGTGGCCCGCGGGTTCGTCCTGTACATGGGTATCGACGAGGAAACCGCGGCAGCAGCCGGCACCTCCATCGCCAAGCTCGCCCAGGAAATCCGCGCTTACGCCCAGTCCCTGGTCTCCGGTGCCGAGAGCTACGCAGCCGTGGCGGTTGCCCCCGCCGGCACCCCCGGTTCCGCGCTCGACGTCGTCCGTTCGACCTTTGGTGACCCGACGGTCAACTCCCGCCAGCGCACCGAAACCCCCCGCCCCGCCCAGGCGCAGGAACCGCGTCCCTCCGGCGTGCTTATCGACCTCGCCCGCCGCGAAGTGCACCTGGACGGCGAATCCCTGAACCTGACGTTCAAGGAGTTTGAGCTCCTCAACTACCTCGTCGAAAACGGTACCCGCACCGTGGGCCGGGACGAGCTCCTCGAGGGGCTGTGGCGCAACGCCGAAGAAGTGCCCAACGAGCGCACCATCGACGTCCACATCCGCCGCCTCCGTTCCAAGCTTGGCCGCCTCGCCAACACGGTCCGCACCGTCCGCGGCCAGGGCTACCGGTTCTACGAGCACCCGGAGGTTGTTGTCTGGGCCGCTCCGGAGTACTCGATCTAACTCTTCACCTTCGCCCTAAAGGCGGCATATCCCTCGGCGCCTGCGCTCGTGCCTCCGCGGCTGCTTGGTCCGGGCGTCACTGTGGGCATGCTTTTGAGCTCTGCTTGAGTGGTGAAGCCTAAGCCCCGGCCATGGATGTTCCCGGGCGAGGCTGAAAGCGTGCTCTCCGTGACGGTGTTTTCGCTGCCGGGTCCTGCTTCGCGTGCTTTTGGCTGGCGCTAGGCTTGGGCCATGAGTTCGCACCATGTTCGACGCCTTGTGATCATGCGCCATGCCAAGGCTGACTGGCCCGGCGGAGTGGCCGACCACGAGCGGCCTTTGGAGGAGCGCGGACACCGGGAGGCGCCGCTGGCCGGGCGCTGGCTGCTCAAGCACAACATCGTGCCGGACTTCATTTTGTGCTCGAGTGCCCTGCGTACCCGGCAAACGTGCACCTGGGTCTGCGCCGAACTCGGCGACAAGGCGCCCACGCCAAAACTCGAAGACGGCCTGTACGCGGCATCGGCCCTGCGGATGCTGGCGGTGGTCAACCATGTTCCGGACACCGTGACCACGCTGATGCTCATTGCGCACCTGCCCGGTGTGCAGGACCTGGCCATGCACCTGGCCTCACGGGATTCCGACCATGATGCCTACATGGACGCCGCCACCCGGTTCCCCACCAATGCGCTCACCGTCCTGGAGACAGAGAAGCCCTGGGCGGAACTGGATGGCCAGGACGCCCGGATTACCAGGTTCAAGGTTCCCCGGGCCCATTAGCGGCAACTCCGCTGCCGGCAATCTCGCGCAGCAGTGCCGCGACGTGCCTGATGCCCGGGCTGGCCGTCATGGTCCTGCGGTGGACAAGCCCCACCTGGCGGGCCTGGACCGGGTTCACCACCTGGACAGCCACCACATCCGGGGGGAGCGCCGGCCGGCCAAGGCGGGGTACCAGGGCAACAGCCACTCCCTGCTCCACCAAAGCGATATGCGTGGCGAAATCGGGGTCGTAGATCCCAATGTCCGGGACACGCCCCAGGTCGGCAAAGATCCGCAGGAGGGCCTCATTGCAGATGGCCCCGTCCGGTGTGCTGATCCAGCGCTCGTCCACCAGCTCCGCAGGTTCCACCACGGATTGTTTCGCGAGCGGGTGGCTGCGGTGCACCAGGACATCCGCCACGTCCTCGCAGAGCCATTCAAGCGCCAGGTGCTCCGGGATCACCAGCGGTACCGAGTTCCAGTTGTGCACCAGGCCCAGGTCCGCCTCGCCGTTGGCAACCCGCGCCACGGCTTCGCGCGGATCCTCCGCCAGCACGGAAATCTCGAGCCCAGCCTCCGACTGCCCGGTCCGCGCCAGCAGCGGGCCCACCAGCCCCCTGACGGCAGTGGAAAAGGAAACGACGCGGAGGCTGCCGCTGGGCCTGGCCGGATCCGCCAGCAGTGTTGACTCAAGTTCCTCGAGCTCGGCCAGGATGCGCCGGCCATAGGCGGCCAGGGCCAGCCCGCGCTCAGTCAGCAGGACCCCGCGGCCGCGGCGTTCCAGGACGGCGAACCCGCCCTCCTTCTCCAGTTTCTTCACCTGCTGGGATACGGCCGACGGGCTGAAGCCCATCGCCTCCGCGGCGGCAATAACGGTGCCGTGCTGCTCGATGGCGGCGAGGGCGCGCAGGGACCCGATGTCGATCATGAAGCAAAGGTACATGATTACGTGCTGAATCAGGCGCTGGTGCTTCATCCGGGCCTCTGCCAGAGTGGGAGGGTGAACCTGCGCGATTCCCTCCTTGCCGTCGTCGTTGCCCTGCTGTGGGGCCTGAACTTCGTGGCCATCGACATCGGGCTGCACGCGGGTGGCCAGGAGTTCCCGCCGCTGCTGTTCGTGGCCCTGCGCTTCGTCCTGGTGGTTGTCCCGTGGATCTTCTTTGTACGGAAGCCGGAGGTCTCCTGGAAAGCCATCATCGGGGTCGGGCTTTTCATGAGCGCGGGCCAGTTCGGCCTTCTCTACCTTGCCATGGCGCTGGGCATGCCCGCGGGCCTGGCATCGCTGGTCCTGCAGGCGCAGGTGCTGCTGACCGTCCTGCTCGCTGCGGCCTTCCTGGGAGAGCGGCCCAGCGGGCGCCAGTTGGCGGGGGTGGCGCTCGGCGTGGCCGGGCTCGCCGTCGTGGCCGCGGGACGCAGTGCCGTGGCACCGCTGCTCCCGCTGGTCATTGTCCTGGCCGCCGCGCTCTCCTGGGCGGCCGGGAACGTCATCGCCCGGAAAGCCAAAGCAGCCTCAGGCCTTGGGCTGGTGGTGTGGTCAGGCGCCGTGGTGCCGCTTCCGCTGGCAGCGCTTTCAGTGCTGGTGGACGGGCCCGGCACCGTCTGGCAGTCTCTGGCCAACCTTCAGGCGCCCACCATGCTCAGTGCCCTGTACACCGCTGTTTTCGCCTCGCTGGTGGGTTATGGCATCTGGAACCGGCTCCTGGCCGCCCACCCGTCGTCGGCGGTCGTTCCGTTCACCCTGCTCGTCCCCGTGGTGGGCATGAGCGCTGCGTGGCTGGTCCTCGCGGAGGTTCCCTCGCCGACGGAACTGGCAGGCGGAATGCTCCTCCTGGGCGGCGTGGCGACGGCGGCGCTCACCGGTCCAGCCAGGCAGCGTCAGCGGCGGGGGACGGAGCCGCTGCCGGACCTGGGCGCCGGCCTCGGCGCGGGGGGAGCGGACGACGGCGGACGCTTGGCCGGAGTGGACACCCCGCGGGCGGGGGACCGGGGTGCTGACGTCCGCTGAGCGGGTGATCCCTGGGCACCGGCTCCTGGGCCGCCCGTCCGGGATGCTGCAGCCCGGGGGCTGCGCGCCGTCGTCGCGCCGGTCCGCTGTGAGGTTCCGCGCCGGGAGGAAGGACGCTGTGCAGCCGGCCGTGATGCCGGCCTGCGGACCGTCGCCGTACGTCGCCTTCCCGGCCACAATGCGCCCAGGAAGAGGACTCCGAAGGTGGCCACCAAGGCGCAGGCGGCCCCAAAGAAGTAGTTGTCGGGATCATCCGTGGGCAGCGGGGTGCCCAAAAAGGAGGGCTGGCCGTCGAACGCCAGCTCCCAGGTGCTGAGGAACGCCAGGGAAAAGCCGAGGGCCAGGGCGGTACCGGCGCCGGCGGCCAGCAGCGCCGCGTGCCGCCGCCGGACCAGGAGCTCGGCGACTGCTGCCAGGTACGCCAGCCCCAGGACACCCGCAAACGCAACGAACACCGGCTCGGCGAGGGTCATCGCCGTGAGCACCAGCAGCCCCGCAGCAACGATGCCGCAGATCACCGCGAACTTTCCGCTCTTCCCCGTATGGCGCATGTGCTCCATCATCCCCGAGGAGCTGGCCCCTTCAGGACGTAGCCGCGCATGATCGCCATGATTGCTGCAACGCTTTGGTCACGGGTGCGCTCGGGGTTGTACGTCTGCCGGTCAAGGCCCACCACGAAGCATGCGCCAAAGATGGCCGTTTCCAGGCTGCCCCTGGACACGGAATCGTCCACGGGGTACGCCTCGGCCACCTTTTCCACAGCCTGGCCGATGACGTCCAGGAGTTCTCCGCGCAGCACGGAGAACGTGCCCTGCCATTCGCTGGGTATGCGCCAGTTTTCGCTGACCCAGAGGCGCGCGAAGGAGGGGTACTCCGCCATGAAGTCCATGGCCTGGCCGATCATCGCCTCCATGGCCAGCAGCGGGTCCCGCCCCGTGGTTCCGGCGTCGGCGGCCTCAAGCAGCCGCGCCTTGAGGATGTCCACGCCGTGCCGCAGGAGCTGCGCGATCAGTTCTGACTTGCTGCCGAAGTTGTAGTAGACGGTGCCCTTGGAAACCCCGGCCGCTGCCGCGATTTCATCCACGGTGACGCTGGCCGCCCCGCGCTCGCCGATCAGTTCCATGGAGGCGTCGAAGAGCTTCTGGCGGGTGGCGTTGGTCCGGGCGGGCCGCAGCCCCTTGCCGGCGGGCGTCAATTCAGTGGTCATACCGCGATCTCCGGCTTCAGGGTCTTGAGCGTCCAGTACTTGTTCTTCCGCACCGCAAGGGTGGACAAGGCCGCGCCCAGCAAAGTGTAGCCCAGCAGTCCCACGAAAGTGGGAGCAATCATGGACAGGTCCCCGCCGTAGATCAAATGCCGCATTCCGGTCACCACATACCCCATGGGCAGCACCTGGTGCACCACATGCAGCGGCTCCGGCGTGGTCTGCCACGGGAACGTGCCGCCGGAAGACACCAGCTGCAGGACCAGCAGGATGAGCACCACCAGCTTGCCGGGGGAGCCCAGCAGCGCCACGATGCCCTGGATGAGCGCGCTGAATGCCATGGCAGCGGCCAGCATCAGCAGCCACATCAGGACCGGATGGGAGGGATTGAGCCCCAGCGCGACGTCCGCCACCAGGGTCAACAGCGATGCCTGCACCACCGAGACCACGAAGAAGGGCAGCCAGCCGCCCAGGGCGATCTTCCACGACGGCGCATTCGATGCCAGCGCCCGCTGCGTGATGGGGCGCATGGCCTGGACCAGCATGAAGATTCCGATCCACATGGCCAGCGTGAGGAAGAACGGCGCCAGCCCGGCTCCGTAGGATCCGGCCTTGGCCTGCGAGACGTTGCTGACGGCCACAGGATCTGACATCACCTGGGACAGGTTGCTCTTCTGCGCGTCGTCAGGGTTGGGGACCTGCCCGGCCCCCTTGCCGATCTCGTCGGAAAGGGTACGGGAACCGGTGGCGGCCTGGCCGGCGCCGTCCGCCAGCTGGGCGGCCCCGGCGTCGACCTTCCGGGCTCCGTCGGCAAGGCCGGCAGTCCCGTCGACGGCGGACTGCTCACCGGCTGCCAGCGCTGCGGCACCCGTGTGCAGCTGGTCAGCCCCTGCCGAGGCCTGCGAGATGGCGTCCTTGAGTGCCGGCATTCCGGCCGCCAGCTGGGCGGCGCCGACGCTGACCGCTGCGGAGCCGTCGGCCAGCTGCTGGACCTGGGCCGCATCGGCCTGGACCTTGCCCTTGGCGGCCGCCACCGGGCTGGAGGTGCTGGCGGCGTCGAAATCCGCCAGAACTTTGTCCGCCTGCTCCTGGGTCAGGACGCCCGACGCGACCAGCCTGCCGTTGGATTCGACTACGCGGTTGCGCAGGCCCTGGTCCGCCGCCTCCAGCTGGGCGGCCATGTCCTGGACCTTGGCGTTGAGCTGGGCGTTTCCGGCGGCAACCTGGGCGGCGCCGGAAGCGAGGGTCTGGGTATCGGTGGGCAGCGTGGTGGTCTTGTCCTTGAGGACCGACAGGCCGCTGCTGAGCCGCCCGGCGCCGTCGGTCAGCTGGTTGGCGCCGTCGCGCAGCTTCAGCTGGCCGGTGTACAGCTGGTCCGCGCCGCTGCTCAGGGCTGAGGTCCCCTCGTGGAGGGTGACCGTACCGTCCCTGAGCGTAGCCACGCCGTCGGCGAGCTTTGACGCCCCGTCCGCCGCCTGGACCATCTTGGAGTGGATGGTGCCGAAGCCGGTGAGCAGCTGGTTGGCGGTTTCCTCGCCCACTTCCTTTGCCACCGTGGTGTGCACGGCAGTGGTCAGCTTGTCCACGATGGTGCTCAGGAGGTAGTTGTTGGCATCGTTCGTGGTCACGTTCAGCATGGCCTGGCTGGCCGAGTCGAAGCTGCCGGGGGAGACCAGGTTGGCAGAGAAGTCCTTGGGGATCTTCAGCGCGAACGCGTACTGGCCGCTGCTGACGCCGGCATCGGCTTCCGCGGAGCTTTCCACCGGGACCCAGTGGAAGACGTTGCCCTCCACCAGGCTGTCCGCCACCTTGGTCCCGGCTTCGAGCCGCGTGCCGTCGGCATTGGTGGCGCCGGAGTCCTCCACCACCAGGGCGGCATCCAGGTTGTTCAGGTGGCCGTAGGGGTCCCAGTTCGCGTACAGGTAGACCGCGCCGTAGAGCAGCGGGACCATGGTCAGCGCCAGGATGGTCAGCTTGGGCAGCAGCCCGCCGGTCATGCGCTTCAGTTCGGAGCGGGCCAGCCGCAGGACAGTCACTTGGCAACCTCGGTTTCGGGTTCGGTTTCCTGGTCTTCGGCGGCGGCCCCGGCCCCGGCCTCGGCGGAGTGCTTGCCGGCGGCGGTCCCCGGTTCGGGTTCGGGGGCCGCGTTGCCGATGGCGGCCACCGGTCCATCCCATGAGGAGGGGACGGCACTGACTGCCGCTACGACGGCGAGTGGCCGGCCGGCGTCGTACGCCAGCTCCCGGAGGCGTGGCAGCCACGTGAGGTCGTCGGCGCTGTGCCGGTCCGGTGAGTCAACCACCAGCAGGTCCGTGCGGGGATTGGCCAGGGCCAGTGCGCTGAGCAGTTCAAGCCGGCGCTCCGGGTCCAGCTGCTCCGTCCACAGACCGGCGATGTCCTCGAAGCGGTTGACCTTGAGCCACGGCCCGCTGAGCAACGCACCGCGGTACCGGCGGGGCACCAGGGCGAGGTCCTCGGTCACCAGGTCCCGCACGCTGAGGTGTTCCTCGGGTTCGTTGACGCCGGGGGAGTCCACCAGGGCCGCGGACAGCCGGAGCCGCTTGGCCCGGGCATTGCCGTCCCAGCTGAGCTGCCCGTCCGTTGCCTTCATCCGGCCGCTGAGCAGGAGGGACAACGCCGTGCGCTGGTCCTGCCGGTCTCCGGAGACGAGCAGCAGTTCGCCACGCGCCACCGTCACCGATGTGGGGGGAAGCAGCGGATCCCGGCGCCCTTTGGCCTGGAGCTGATGTGCAGAGAGCAACGATCGCCTTTCGCAGAAGAAGTCTGTATCAAGGCTAACCGAACTGACTGGTCAGTTCAAATAGAGCTTAGAGGCCGTACTTCTCCAAAAGTCGGAGCCATACCTCGCTGATGGTGGGGTAGGAGGGGACTGCATGCCAGAGCCGGTCCAGCGGCACCTCGCCCACCACGGCGACGGTTGCCGCGTGCAGCAGCTCGGCTACGTCGGGGCCGGCGAACGTTGCGCCAAGCAGGACCTTGCGGTCCTCGTCGACCACCAGCTGTGCCCACCCTTCGTAGTTCTCCGAGTGCAGGGAGGAGCCGGCAACCTCAATGGGCAGCTCCACGGACGAGGCGTTGTATCCGTCCTTCCTGGCCGCCTTCAGCGTGCGTCCCACGCTGGCCAGCTCGGGGTCCGTGAAGACGACGCTGGGCACCGCGTGCTGGTTGGCCGTCTGGGCGTAGCGCGTCCAGTCGCCGGGCGTTCCGTCCAGCGCGCCCTTTGCCCGCGCGGCAATGGCGTCGCCGGTGGCGCGCGCCTCGTACTTGCCCTGGTGGGTGAAGAGGTTCTTGCCGGCGGCGTCCCCCACTGCGTAGAGCCACTGTTCATTCCCGGGCGTCTCCCGGACCAGGCCCGAGGCATCGGTGGACAGGGACAGGTGGCCGGATTCATCAGCCTCGAAACCGACGCTTTCCAGGCCCAGGCCCTCCAGTGCCGGGTGGCGGCCGGTGGAGACCAGGACCTTCTCCGAGGTGACAGTGGTTCCGTCCCCAAGGTTTACGGTGAGGGTGCCGTCGTCGTTGGCGCTGATCCGGTCCGTGGCGGTGTGCAGCCGGAGTTCGACGCCGTCCGCCCTCAGTCCCGCAGCGACCAGCGCCGAGGCTTCGTCCGGGAAAGTGCCCAGCAATCCGCTGCGGGCCACCAGGGTGACGCTTGAACCAAGGCGGGCGAAAGCCTGGGCCAGTTCGGCGCCGGCAACTCCGCCGCCCAATACCGTCAGCCGCTCCGGGACCTCGCTGGCCGACGTTGCTTCACGCGTTCCCCATACCTGGACGTCCTCCAGGCCCTCGATGGGCGGCGTATTGGGAGTGGAGCCCGTGGCAAGAACCACGGCATGCCGCGCACGCAGCAAGTGCTGCGTGCCGTCCAGGCCGGCCACCTCGACGGCCTTGGGCCCGGTCAGCCAGGCATGGCCGCGCACCAATTCGATGCCCGTGTCCTTAACCCAGGAAACCTGGCTGTCATCCTGCCAGTTGGAGGTGAAGTAGTTGCGGCGCTCCAGGACGGCGGCGGCGTCCAGGGTGCGGGTGACCGCCTCCTTGGCCCCGGGGGTGGTCTGCGCCCCATGGAGCGCTGTACCGGGCCGAAGGAGTGCCTTCGATGGCATGCACGCCCAGTAAGAGCATTCCCCGCCCACCAGTTCCGCCTCGACGAGCACGGCCGTCAGGCCGCCCCGGACCACGCGGTCGGCCACGTTTTCCCCTACGGCGCCAGCGCCGATAACAACAACATCAAATTCGCGCCCAGCGGCCTCGGGATCCATGACCAAAGCCTAGCCGGGGACAGGTGTCCTGGCAGCACAAAAAAAGTCCGCACCGGCGAACCGGTGCGGACCTTGTTGGTGCGCCCAAAGGGATTCGAACCCCTGACCTTCTGTTCCGTAGACAGACGCTCTATCCAGCTGAGCTATGGGCGCATTCCGTGTCCCGGGAGGAGAACCGCTCTCCCCGAACCTCGAATTACTTTACGCGAGGCGAAGCCCGATGCCAAATCGAAGCGCCTGTAATCTGTGCGACTAGACCGGTCTAGGTGACCTTCATCACTTAATTGGCGTTTCTGCGGCAATAATTCCTTGATTTCCCGCGGAATTCAGATTTGGTGACCGGAGATGTCAGTCAAGCTCCCCAAAAACTCCACTGGTCCGGACCATAGCATTTAGGACACACCGATGAACCCGAGGAAGGGAACTGCAATGGGCGATCTGGCGCAGAAGCCGCTGCTTGAGAAAGCACCCACCACACATGCCGGCCTGCTGGCATGGGTCGAAGAGGTTGCTGAGCTTACGCAGCCGGACCGCATCTACTGGGTCGACGGCTCCGAAGAGGAAAACACCCGCCTCACGGACGAGCTCGTTGCTGCCGGCACCCTGACCAGGCTCAACCCAGACCTGTTCCCGAACTCCTTCGCGGCGTTCTCGGATCCCGCTGATGTTGCCCGCGTCGAGGAGCAGACCTTCATCTGCTCCGAGAACAAGCGCGACGCCGGCTTCACCAACAACTGGATGGAACCGCGGGAGATGAAGGACAAGCTGCGCGGCCTGTTCGCCGGCTCCATGCGCGGACGCACCATGTACGTCATCCCGTTCGTCATGGGCCACCTCGACGCCGAGGACCCCAAGTTCGGCGTCGAAATCACCGACAGCGCCTACGTTGTTGCCTCCATGCGCATCATGGCCAACATCGGTACCGCGGTGCTGGACAAGATCACCGAGACCAACGCCTTCTTCGTGCCTGCGCTGCACTCACTCGGCGCCCCCCTGGAGCCCGGCCAGGACGACGTCCCGTGGCCCTGCAACCCGGACAAGTGGATCGTCCACTTCCCCGAAGAGCGCTCCATCTGGTCCTTCGGCTCCGGCTACGGCGGCAACGCCCTGCTGGGCAAGAAGTGCTACGCGCTGCGCATCGCCTCGGTGATGGCCCGCGACGAGGGCTGGCTGGCCGAGCACATGCTCATCCTCAAGCTGACCTCGCCGGAAAAGAAGAACTACTACGTTTCCGCCGCCTTCCCCTCCGCCTGCGGCAAGACCAACCTTGCGCTGCTGGATCCCACCATCGAAGGCTGGAAAGTGGAGACCCTGGGCGATGACATCACCTGGATGCGGATCGGCAAGGAAGGCGAACTCCGCGCCACCAACCCGGAAGCAGGCCTCTTCGGCGTCGCCCCCGGCACTGGCTGGGGCACCAACCCCAACGCCATGCGCGCCATCGCCAAGGGCCACAGCATCTTCACCAACGTGGCATTGACCGACGACGGCGGCGTCTGGTGGGAGGGCATGACGGACGAGGTTCCGGCGCACCTGACCGACTGGGAAGGCAACTCCTGGACGCCGGACTCGGACAAGCCCGCTGCGCACCCGAACTCCCGGTTCTGCACCCCGATCTCGCAGGTGGACATGCTGGCTGAGGAGTACTACAGCCCCGAAGGCGTGGAGCTCTCAGCCATCCTCTTCGGCGGACGCCGCAAGACCACCGTTCCGCTGGTCACCCAGGCCCGCAGCTGGACCAACGGCATCTTCATGGGCTCCACCCTTTCCTCCGAGACCACGGCCGCGGCCGCCGGCCAGGTGGGCGTGCTCCGCCGCGATCCCATGGCCATGCTGCCGTTCATCGGCTACGACGCCGGCGACTACCTGAAGCACTGGATCAGCGTCTCCGGCAAGGCCAACCCGGAACGCCTGCCCCACATCTTCCTGGTGAACTGGTTCCGCCGCACCGCTGACGGCGGCTTCGCCTGGCCCGGCTTCGGCGACAACGCCCGCGTCCTCAAGTGGGCCATCGAGCGCATCGAGGGCAAGGCCGACGCCGTCGAGACCCCCATCGGATACGTCCCCGCCGGGCACGCACTGGATGTCACCGGCCTGGACCTGACCCACGCCCACGTTGAAGACGCTGTCCGCGTCGACCGCGAAGAGTGGGATGCGGAGCTCGCCTCCATCGAGGAGTGGTACGCCAAGTTCGGCGACTCCCTGCCGGATGCCCTGCGCGCCGAGCTCGATTCCCTGAAGGCCCGGATGGCCAAGCACTAGCAGCCGCCCCACCTTCCATACGACGACGGCCCCGCACCTTTTCCGAAAGGTGCGGGGCCGTCGTCGTTCCCGAAGGGCGCCGGAAATCAGCTGGCGAGCCAGATGTCCGGTCCGAAGACCTCGTAGTGGATCCGGGTCGCGGGGATGCCGGCGTTGATAGCCTCGTTCCGGATGTTCTTCATGAACGGCAGCGGGCCGCAGAGGTACAGCGAAGCATCGGCGGGGAGGTCCACCTCGCGCAGGGACATGAAGCCTTCCTTGGCGCCGCTGACCGGCTTCTCCAGCCAGAGCTGCAGTTCGGCGCCGTCCAGGCGTTCGACGTCGTCCGTCATCTGGCTGCGCAGGGCCCAGCTGTCCAGGGTGCTTTCGGCATGGAGCACCAGGACCTGGCGGTCGGAGCCGGACTCGGCAAGGGAGCGCAGGATGGAGGCGGTGGGGGTGCAACCGATGCCTGCGGACGCGAGCACCACGGGGCCATCGCCCTCCTTGAGGGTGATCTCGCCGTAAGGGTTGGAAATTTCGACGACGTCGCCCACCTGCACGGTGTTGTGCAGCACGGGGGAGACCTCGCCGCCGTCGTCCAGCTTGGTGGTAAAGGTACGGCTGGTGCCCGCGTCGCCGGAGAGGGAGTACTGGCGCACCTGGCGCAGGCCGTCCGCAACGGCCACCTTGACGCTGACGTACTGGCCCGGAAGGGCAGGGGTGACGGGGGTGTCGTCCGCGGGCTCCAGGGTGAAGGTCATGGACCCGGTTCCCGCCGGCGTCTTGGCCGCAACCCGCCAGGGCGTCCACATTTTGTCATTGGCCTGGGCGGCGTAGAGCCCCTTCTCAAGCTTGATCAGGGCGTCTGCCATGAGCCAGTACACCTCGGTCCAGGCTTCGGCGATCTCAGGGGTGATGACCTCGGCGAGGTCCTCGGCGATGGCCGCGAAGAGGTGTTCGTAGACCACTTTGTACTGCGGCTCGGTGATGCCGAGGGAAGCGTGCCGGTGGGCGATGCGGGAGAGGACGGTTTCCGGCAGGGTGCCGGGGTTGTTCACCAGGTGGGTGGCGAAGGCGGCGATGCTGCCGGCGAGGGCCTGCTGCTGGTTGCCGGAGCGCTGGTTGGAGCGGCTGAACAAGCCATCCATCAGTTCGGGGTGCGCCGCGAAAAGTCGGGCATAGAAGTTGGGGGTGATGGATCCGATCCGGGAGCCGACCAGCGGCAGGGTGGCCTCAATGACGGGGCGGGACTTGTCCGAGAGCATCTGTACTCCTGAGGTTATGGCCGGGGCCTTCGTCCGGCCGGATGAAAACTCATATTTGAAATGCGAGTATTTCTGCCTCAGTTCTACACCTTGTAGAAGTTTGAAATCAAACTGATAGCCGGCGTCCGGATAGGCGCTGCCTAAAGCCCGGGCCGGAGGCCAATCATCTGGAAAACCGGAGCCATTTGCCGGGCCTGGGGGAGTTCCCCGATCACCACCGAATCAAGCTCGGCGTAAAAAGCTTCCCGGGCACGGGCCAGGGCGCCGCGAAGCCTGCATTCATTGATCAGGGGGCAGTTCCCGCCCGGGGACACGCAGTCCGCGGGATCGGTGCGGGTATCAAGCTGCCGCAGGATCTGCCCCACGGTGGCGATGCGGCCGGCATGGCTGAGCCGTGATCCGCCGGACCGGCCCCGGACCACTTCGATCAGGCCCATGCTCCGCAGCCTGGCCATGGCCTTGCTGACGTGGTTGTAGGGCGTCCCCACCGAGTCGGCGATGCTCTGGGTGGTGAGCAGCGTGCCGTCGGGAACGGCTGCGAGCACCATGAGGGCGCGCAGGCTGACGTCGGCGAAGGCATTGATCTTCATTGCTGCGGGTCCGGTCTAGTCCACCCAGATCGTGGGCTCGCTGGCATCCGCGCCGAGCTCGCTGAATTCCCAGGTCTGGGTGGTTGCGTTGGCGGCGTAGGGCAGCACGGCTGCGAAGAGGGAACCGTCCCGGTGCTCGGCGGCCACGTGGATGGCGTCCGTGTCCTCCTCCACCAGCATGATGTCGCAGACCACCGCGGCGGCGCGGAAATCGTCGCGGTTCTGGCGGAGGAGGGCCTGCAGGTCGCGGATCATGGCGTCGGCGTCGAACTCCCCGTCACTGTCCTCTCCTCCATCCGCCGGGGACACGGCAACCAGCCGCACCTCGCCGTCGTTCTGGACGGTCAGTGCGAAGGGCAGGAAACCGCCGTTGCGCTGGAGCTGCTCCTGGGCCGCGCTGACGCCCGTGCCCAGGAGGTTCTCGAGGTCTGTTGCCGTGGCTTCGGAGACGGAATCACGCCAGCTCTCCTGCCCGCTGTGCCCCTCCGCTGCCGGCCCGGTTTGGTGCGTCATCCGGCGCTAGGCCCGCACCAGGGCCAGGACGCGGTCGCGGACGCGTTCCATGGTGGCCCGGTCCGTGGCCTCGGCGTTGAGCCGCAGGAACGGTTCGGTGTTGGACGGGCGAAGGTTGAACCAGTAGCTGCCGTCATTGGCCGTGAAGGTGCTGCCGTCCAGGTTGTCGATGGTGAGGTCCTCGTCCGCGAACGCCTGCCGCACGCGCTCCACGGCTGCGGGCTTGTCCGCCACCTCCGAGTTGATCTCGCCCGAGCTGACATAGGGCTCGTATTCGCGGGCCAGGTCGGAGAGCGGGCCGTCCTGTTCACCCAGGGCCGCCAGGACGTGCATGGCGGCCAGCATGCCGGTGTCAGCGTTCCAGAAGTCGCGGAAGTAGAAGTGCGCGGAGTGTTCGCCGCCGAACACGGCGCCTTCCTTGGCCATGACTGCCTTGATGAAGGAGTGGCCCACGCGCGTGCGGACAGCGCGGCCGCCGTCGTGCTCCACCAGTTCGGCGACGGCGCGGGAGGTGAGCAGGTTGTGGATGATGGTGGGCTTTTCCTCGCCCTGGGCCTTGGCGCGCGCAATCTCGCGGCGCGCCACCATCCCGGTAATGGCCGACGGCGACACGGCCTCGCCCTTTTCGTCGATGACGAAGCAGCGGTCGGCATCGCCGTCGAAGGCCAGCCCGATGTCCGCGCCGTGCTCGATCACTGCGGCCTGCAGGTCGCGGAGGTTTTCCGGCTCCAGCGGGTTTGCCGGGTGGTTGGGGAACGAACCGTCCAGTTCGAAGTACAGCGGAACGATGTCGAACGGCAGTTTGGGCAGCAGCGCGTCACCCAGCACGGCAGGGGTGGTCAGGCCGGCCATGCCGTTGCCGGCGTCCACCACCACCTTAAGCGGGCGCGAACCCGAGAGGTCAACGAGCTTGCGGAGGTACTCGGAGTAGTCCTTCAGGACGTCGCGGACGCTGATCAGGCCCTTGGTGCCGGCAGCGGGAATGGACCTGGAGTTGAGGTACTGCTCCGCCAGGGCCTGGATGTCCTTCAGCCCGGTCTCGGAGGAGATGGGCACGGCGCCTGCCTTGGCCATCTTGATGCCGTTGTATTCGGCGGGGTTGTGGCTGGCGGTGAAGGTGGCGCCGGCGCGGTCAAGGAAACCGCAGGCGAAGTACAGCTCATCGGTGGAGATCAGGTCCAGCAGCTCCACGTTGGCGCCGCGGGCAGCCGCTCCGTTGGCGAACGCCTTGGTGAACTCCGGGGACGACGGGCGCATGTCCCCGCCCACCACGATGGTCTGGCCCTCCAGCTGCAGGACATCCACGAACGCGGCCCCCACGGCTTCGACGATTTCGGCGGTGATCGACTCGCCGACGATCCCACGGACGTCGTAGGCCTTGAAGGATGCCGAGAGATCAAATGTCGTTGTCTGTTCGCTAGTCACGGGCTTTATCTTACGTGTGCGGCGCAGGGGGCCGGCGGGTTCCGGGAGAACTTGCGTCACAGGGCCGGCCTTTCAATGTGCGTTGTGGCGCTTTCCACATAGCGGCGGGAGGGTTTAGGGGGCTGTCGGAGGGTGCTGGGATACTGAATCAATGGCCAATAACCAGTTCGCTTCCCCAGTTTCCGCTACCGCAGTTGAAGATACGGCCGGCCCCGGTACGCCGGGGACCGCCACGCACGCCGAAGCGCTGGAGGTCCTCCGCGGTCTGGTCGGGCACCCGGACGCGGTCTTCCACGACGGGCAGTTCGAAGCCATCGAGGCCTTGGTCGACGGCGGGCGGCGGGCCCTGGTGGTCCAGCGCACCGGCTGGGGGAAGTCTGCCGTGTACTTCGTGGCCTCGCTGCTGCTGCGCCGCCGGGGAGCCGGGCCCACGCTCATCGTCTCGCCCCTGCTGGCCCTGATGCGCGACCAGGTGGCGGCCGCGGCCCGGGCCGGGGTCCGCGCCGTCGCCATCAACTCCGCCAACCAGCTGGAGTGGGACGCCGTGCGCGGTCAGCTCGCTGCCGACGAAGTGGATGTCCTCCTGGTTTCGCCGGAGCGGCTTACCAACCCCGCGTTCAGGGAGACCCAGTTGCCCGAGCTCCTCCGCCGGACCGGGCTGCTGGTCATCGACGAAGCCCACTGCATTTCCGACTGGGGCCACGACTTCCGCCCCGACTACCGCCGGATCGCCGACCTCATCAACCGCCTCCCGGACACGGTTCCGGTCCTGGCCACAACGGCCACGGCCAACTCACGGGTGGTGCATGACATCGAGGAGCAACTCGGTGCGGGCGTGCTGACCATCCGAGGCTCCCTCGGCAGGGACTCGCTGCGGCTGGGCGTCCTGTCGCTGCCCAATTCCAAGGAGCGGCTGGGATGGCTGCTGACCCACCTGGCAAACCTTCCCGGCAGCGGCATCATCTACACCCTGACCGTTTCCGCGGCCGAGGACACCGCCCGGCTCCTGTCCGAGGCGGGACACAACGTGCTGGCCTATACCGGGCGGACCGATCCGGCGGACCGGGAGCGGGCAGAGCAGCTCCTCAAGGACAACCAGGTCAAGGCGCTGGTGGCCACCTCCGCGCTCGGAATGGGCTTCGACAAGCCCGATCTTGGCTTCGTCGTCCACCTCGGCGCGCCGTCGTCGCCGGTGGCGTACTACCAGCAGGTGGGCCGCGCCGGCCGCGGCGCGGCGAACGCCGACGTCCTGCTGCTGCCCGGATCCGAGGACCGGGAGATCTGGCAGTATTTCGCCACGGCGTCCATGCCGTCCGAGGAGAAGGCGGCCGCGGTGCTGACGGCGTTGGCCGAGGCAGGAACGGCACTGTCAACGGTGGCGCTTGAAGCCCGGGTGGACCTTCGCCGCACTCCGCTTGAGCTGCTGCTGAAGGTCCTGTCCGTGGACGGGGCGGTGGAGCGGGTCGGCGGCGGCTGGCGCTCCACGGGCCAGCCCTGGGTTTACGACGGCGAGCGCTACAGCCGCATTGCGGAGGCCCGGGTGGACGAGCAGGACTCCATGGTCATCTACCAGGACACGGCCGGTTGCCGGATGGAGTACATCACGTCGGTCCTGGACGACGAGACAGCCCGCCCCTGCGGCCGGTGCGACAACTGCGCCGGCCAGTGGTTCCCTGCGGATGTGGCCGCCGACGCCACGGCGGCGGCCAACCAGACCCTCAGCAGGGCGGGCGGCGTCCTGGAGCCGCGTCTTCAGTGGCCAAGCGGCATGGACCGTCTCGGGGTGCCGGTGAAGGGGAAACTAAAACCGGCTGAGGGCCTCTCGGAGGGGCGCGTCCTGGCCCGGCTGACAGACCTCGGCTGGGGCGGTGCCCTGCGGGAACTGTTCGCCGCCGGCGCGGAGGACCGGCCGGTGGACCCGGGCATGCTAAAGGCCTGCGTCCAGGTGTTGCGCGAGTGGGGGACCGGCGATGGCCGGAACCCGGGGTGGAGCGGGGTGGGCAGGCCGGCCGCGATCGTGGGCGTGCCGTCCCGCGGCAAGCCCCAGCTCGTGGGCTCGCTGGCCCGGGGAATCTCGGAAATCGGGCGCATCCCCTACCTTGGTGAGCTGCAGCTGGCCCACGGCGGGCCCACTGGCGGCCGCGGCGGCAACAGCGCCTACCGGCTGGCGGGGGTATGGGACCGGCTGGTGGTGGGCCCCGAGCTCGAAGCTGCCCTGCAGGCCGTCCAAGGCCAGCCGGTGATGCTGATCGACGACCTCACGGACAGCCGGTGGACCCTCACCGTCGCGGGGCGCGCCCTTCGGCTGGCCGGGGCGGGAGCGGTGCTGCCCCTGGTCCTGGCCCAGGCCGGCTGACTGCTGCCCCGGCGTGCCGGGGGAGCAGGATGCTGTCCACGGTGCTTGCCAGCATCAGGACTGCCATCGCCAGGAACGCGCCGCGGAAAGGGCCGGCCGGATCCTGGGCCGCGGCGCCCAGTCCGTCAAAGGTCCGGATCAGCAGGGCTGCGATCGCAATGCCGGAACCTGTGCCAAGCTGCACCAGCGTGGCGGAAACGGTGTTGGCGGAGGTCAGCTGGGCCGGGGGAATGTCCGCGTACTGGACCGAGGCGTAGGCCGAAAACCCGATGGAGCGGAAGGCGCCGCTGCACACCAGCAGGGGGGCCATCAGAGCCACGGGCGTCTCTGGCGTCATCAGGGCGCAGAGGGCGAAGCTCACGGCTGAGGCCAAGGAGGCGAACACCAGCATCGCCTTGAAGCCGAACTTCCGGATCAACGGAGTGGTGGCCGGCTTGATCCCGATATTCCCGACGAAGACCGCTGCGACGAGGGCGCCGGCGTGCAGCGGCGACCAGCCGAAGCCGGCCTGGAACATCAGCGGCAACAGGAACGGCACCGAACTGATGGTGACCCGGTAGACGAAGCCTCCCGTGGCCATCGCCCGGAACGTCCGGGTGCGGAAGACCTGCAGGTTGAAGAGCGGATGGGGAGCCCTGCGCATCCACAGGACGGCCCCAATCAGTGCCGCGGCTCCAGCCGCGGCACTGATTCCGGCCCAGGGAAGTCCCGGGTGGCTGCTGGCGAGCTCCAGGCCGGTCACCAGGGCACCGACGCCAACCGTTGTCAGGAGCATTCCCGGCCAGTCCAGCCGCCGGCCGGGATCGCCCGGTACCGTCGGAACCAGCCGAAGCGATGCCGCGAAGGCGGCCACGCCAAGCGGCAGGTTCACCAGGAAAATCCAGTGCCACGACAGGTAGGTGGTGAGCGCGCCGCCCACCAGCGGCGCGAGGACCGGAGCCAGGAGCCCGGGCCAAACCAGGAAAGCGGTGGCGCGCAGCAGCTCCGACTTCGGTGTGCCACGCAGCACCACCAGCGTTCCAACCGGGACCATCATGGCGCCCCCGGCACCCTGGGCAATGCGGCTCAGGGTCAGTGTGGCCAGGTCCTGGCTGAGTGCACAGGCCAGGGACGAGAGCGTGAACACCGCGATGGCTGTACAGAAGATCCGCCGGGCCCCAAAGCGTTCCGCGAGCCAGCCGCTGAGGGGAATGCCGATGGCCACCGTCAGCAGGTAGGCGGTCATGGTGATGTTGACGTCGGCGGCGGGGACGGCAAAGTCAGCTGAAATACTGGGAATGGCAGTGGTGAGCACCGTGCCGTCCAGGAATTCCATGAAGAACGCTGCCGCTACCAGGAGGGCGAGGCGCGGATTCCATCCCGTCCGGGCGCCGTCCTGGTGGTCTGGGTTGCTGGGTGCCGCCATGGGCCAATCCTCCCACCGCGGCGGCGCTGGGCGCCTGCGGTGTCCGTTGGCCGGACAGCGCGTTCCAGAAGCCACCGGCAACGCAAAAGGCCCCGGTCCAAGGACCGGGGCCAAACGCGGAGACGGGGGGATTTGAACCCCCGGTCGAGTTTAACCCCGACCCTTCATTAGCAGTGAAGTCCATTCGGCCGCTCTGGCACGTCTCCAGTTGCTATTACTAGCCCACCAAGGATACGCAGATCCGGCCATGCAGTGCAAAACGGTGCCGCGACGGGCTCCAGCCCGGGGAAGAGGGAAGGGGCGGGGCGGCGGTCAGTGCTGTGACGGGCGGACCATCCGGATCTCGGGCAGGTCCTCCCAGTCCGTCAGGACGTCCCTGGCACCGTCGGGTTCGAAGCCGAAATGGCGGTAGAACCCGATGGCCCGGCTGTTGCCGGCCGCGACCCAGAGGCTCGCCGCCCGGGAACCGATGGCCGCCTCCAGCAAAAGGGCGCCCAGCCCGCGGCCCTGGTGCGAGGCCAGCAGGTACAGCCCCCACAGCTCCAGGTCTCCGGAGGCCGGCGGCGGGTGCCCTTCCGGGGAACCGGGGGCAGGCAGCCGGCGGGAACCGGCAAACCCCACCACCGTGCCTCCGTCGCACGCCACCCACGCCTCGGCCGGGTCCGGGCGGTCCAGCAAATGCTGCCAGAGCCGCTGCCGGCCGGCCGGGTCCACGGCAGCGATGAAGGCATCGGACAGCATGCCCCGGTAGGTCTCCTGCCAGCAGCGGACGTGCACCCGGGCCAGTTGCTCGATGTCCGCGGCAGTGGCCCGCCGCACGGCCAACCCGGGTGCCATGGCGGTCAGCCCGCCAGCGCTTTCCACAGGAAGTGCTGGCTGCGCGCCTGCAGTGCAGCGGCCTGCCGGTTGTCGGAGGCGCCGGTGTGGCCACCTTCCAGGGCTTCGTGGAACCACACGTTGGGGATGCCCATGGCCAGCATCCGGGCTGCCATCTTCCTCGCCTGGACGGGGCCGACCCGGTCATCCGAGGTTGCCGTCCAGATGAACGTCTCCGGATACTCCACCGCGTCCCTGAGCAGGTGGTAGGGCGAGAAGGTCCTGATGTACTCCCACTGTTCGGGAACGTCCGGGTCCCCGTACTCGGCAATCCACGAGTGCCCGGCGGAGAGCTTGGTGTAGCGGCGCATGTCCAGCAGGGGCACCCCGCAGGAGACGGCCCGGAACAGTTCCGGGTACCGGGTGAGCATGTTCCCCACCAGGAGGCCGCCGTTGGAGCCGCCCACGCAGCCCAGCCGCCGCGGCGAGGTGACCCCGCGCGAGATCAGGTCGCGGGCCACGGCTGCGAAGTCCTGGTAGGCGCGGTGCCGGTTTTCCTTCAGCGCGGCCCGGTGCCAGGCCGGGCCGTACTCGCCGCCGCCGCGGATGTTCGCCACCACGTACACTCCGCCCCGCGAGTGGGGGGCCTTCCCGTCGCCTCCGTCCGAGAGCGTGGTGCGCCGCTCCAGCCATGCCCTGCCCACGGTGCCGCTGTATGCGGGCGTCCGCGAAACCTCAAACCCGCCGTAGCCGGACAACTGGGTGGGGTTCTGCCCGTCCAAAGCCAGGCCACGCGGAGCTACCTGGAAGTACGGAACGCGGGTGCCGTCGTCGGACACGGCGAAATGCTGCTCCACCTCATAGTCACCGTCGGCAAAGAACGACGGCGAGGTCTTGACCACAGCGTGCCGGCTCACCACGCCGGACGTCCCGGCGCTCCCGGATTCCGCGTTGCCGCGCTCCAGGGTGCCGCGCATCAGGGTGGTGGGAGTGGTGAAGCCGGTAGCGATGAGCCAGAAGTCATCACCGGCCCCGCCGTCGGCTGGTGCCTCGTCCTCGTCGTCCACGGCGTAGGCGTTAACGTCATGCAGCGGCGGGCAGGCGTCCAGGAGGGTGGCCGCCCACCCGCCGTCCCGGTTCCCGGAGGGCCTGGACGGGTCCAGCACCCGGATTTCGGAGGAGACGTCCTTGAGCAGGTTGAGCAGGAGGAAGTTCCCGGTCCAGCTCCAGGACTGCAGGGAGGTGTGGGCATCGGGGGTGAACAGGACGGTGAGGTCCCGGCGGCCGGCGAGGTAGTCCTCGAAGTTGGCGGCGAGCAGCGCGCCGGAAGGGTAGGTGGTGCCGTCCATGGCCCAGTCCTGCTGCGGGCGGAAGAGCAGCCAGTCCCGGTGGGCGCTGACGTTAACGTCGGTGGGCACGTCGATCTGCACCCAGCTTCCGTCCCGCTGCACGAAGTTGGTGCGGTTGAAGAAGTCGATGTAGTCCACGGCGAAGGTCCGTTCGAAGCCGGGCGTGGAGTCATGGGCGGCCATGGCCATCATGTGGTCTTCGGGCACCTCGAAGAGGCGTGGGGCCGCTGCCAGGGACTCCCCGCGCTTGAGCGTCACTGCCGTCCGGGCGTAGGAGGATGCTGTCTTGGGCAGCCCGTCAGCGGTGGAGGCAACCAGCAGGGTGCCGCCGTCGAGCCAGGACACGTTGCCTTTCGCCGTCGGGAGGTCAAATCCGCCACGGGCGGGGTCCACGAAGCCCCGCGCCTCGACGTCGAACTCGCGGTACCGGTTGGCGTCGCCACCGTCGGGGGAGAGGGCAAGCAGCGCCAGGCGGTAGGGCTCCCCGGCCGCGGGCCGCAGGAACGTGGCGCCGTGGAACACCCACTCTTCGCCTTCGGCACGGGACAGCTCGTCAACATCCAGCAGGACATCCCACTCCGGGGAGTCGGTGCAGTAGCTCTCCCAGGTGGTCCGCCGCCACAGGCCTTTGGGGTTCTCCTGGTCGCGCCAGAAGTTGTAGTACCAGTCTCCGCGCTTGCCCACCATGGCGATACGGTCCGTGGAATCCAGGACCTCCAGGATGCCGGCCTCCAGTTCCGGGTAGCCGTCGCCCTCCAGCAGGTCCTCGGTTCGGGAGTTTTGCTCCTTGACCCAGGCCAGCTGCTCCTCGCCGTAGATGTCCTCCAGCCACACATTCTCGTCGACGGGTTCCGGCGCGGTTTCGCGGGAGTTGGTGCCGGTGGTGTCCCGGCCGGGGCCGGGAACGGACGCTTGATCAGCTGCTGTGGTGGTCATGCGCCCCATCCAAACAACATCCCCCATGGCTGGCAAGTCAAGCGTCCGGCGCACGCTCCGCTTCCAGCCCGTACGCTGGATGGCGTGGAAATATCGCAGAGCAACCGGGCCGTCATCATCGGTGGCGGCCCCCGCGGCACCAGCGTGCTGGAGCGGCTGCTCGCCCACACCGCCACCGCAGGCAACCCGAAAGCGCCCCTGCACATCGACGTCGTGGATCCCTATCCGGCAGGCCCGGGACATGTGTGGCAGCCCGGTCAATCGCGGCTGTTCCTCATGAATACCCAGTCGTTCTATCCCACCCTGGTCCCCGAGGATCCGGCCCTTCCCGCCCCTGTTGCCGGCACCACCTTCGACCAGTGGCGGGCCATCCAGCAGCGGGACCCCCTGCCGTCCCTCACCGCGGAGGAACGGGCGGAGCTGGCAGTGCTGGGATCGAATGATTTCCCCAGCCGTGCCATCTACGGCCGCTACCTCCGCTGCACCGTGGAAGAGCTGCTCGGCAAGGCATCCGACGGCGTCACGGTGGAATTCCACGAAACGGCGGCAACATCGGTGCGTCCCGCGGGGGACGGAACGTTCGACGTCGGCCTGGCCAACGGTGCCGCCATCCGCGCCAATTCCGTGGTGCTGGCACTGGGGCACATCCCCTCCCGGCTGAACCCGGAACAGCGCGAGCTCCAGGCCGCCGCCGGGCAACTGGGCCTGCAGTACTTTCCTCCGGCCGTTCCCGCGGACGTGGACTGGTCCCGGATCCCTGCCGGGGAACCGGTCCTGGTCCGCGGCATGGGCCTGAACTTCTTCGACACCATGGGCCAGCTCACCGAGGGACGCGGCGGCAAGTTCGTGCCCAACGGCACCGGCCTGGTGTATGAACCGTCCGGCCAGGAACCCCGGATCATTGCGGCCTCGCGGCGCGGAACCCCGTACCGTGCCAAGGCGGCGCTGGACGGCTACTACGCCTCCTCCATCACGCTCCGGTACCTCACCGAGGCCGCCATCGGGCGGCTGGAGAAGGCCGGGATCCGCCCGTCGTTCGACCATGACCTGTGGCCGCTCCTGCACCGGGACGCCCTGTGGGCCTACTACTCAACGCTGGTGCGCTCGCAGCCCGGCGCGGTGCCCGATCCGCCCGCCTTCCTCGCGGCCCTGGAGGAAGCGCTGCAGCCGCACGCGCACAGCGCCGCGAACTGGGAGGACAGTGTTGAGAGCGTCCTGGCGGTCCACGTCGGTCCCCGCCACCGCCTCGACCTGCCGGGGCTCGCGGCTCCGCTGGCAGGGCGTTCCTTCGAGTCCCGCAGCGCGCATGACGCCGCCGTCGTGGAGTTCCTGCTTGACGATGCGCGCCGGTCCGCCCTGGGCGAGGACGATCCGGTCAAGATGGCCATCGGCGCGCTGCACCACGGGCGCGCCGTCCTCAAGACGGCGGTGGCCGACGGCGGCATCACCGATGCGTCGTGGGTCGCCGGCCTGCGGGGTTGGTTTGAATCGTTTGTGGAGGGCCTGGCGAGCGGACCGCCCGCACTGCGGTCCGAGCAGCTCGCGGCCCTGGCACGGTCCGGGGTGGTCAGCTTCGTGGGGCCGGACCCGAAATTCGGCGTGGACCGGAAATCGGCGCTATTCACCGCTTCTTCGCCGTGGGTGGCGGGGGCGCCGGCCACGGCCCGGACCATGGTGGAAGCGCTGGCCCCCGGCAACCGGGTCTCGGCCAACGATTCACCGCTCCTGGCCCAACTGCTGGCCGACGGGCTGGTGCGGCCCAAGCTCATGATGACTGCCGAGGGTGCCCCCATCGAGTCCACCGGCCTGGACGTGGAGCCGCATCCGTACCGCCCGGTGGCGGCCAACGGGTCGGTCACCGACGGCCTCTTCGTGCTGGGGCTGCAGTTGTCCTCGGCCCAGTGGGGCACCGCCATCGCCGCAGAGGCTGTCCAGCCCGGCGGGCCAGCGTACCGCAGCGGCCAGCGCACGCTCCGCGACGCGGACGAGATTGCCGCCGCCATCCTCCGCAGGGCGTAACCCCAGGCCTTAAATGGCGATGCGCCATCACTTATGGTCGCTGAACCGGCGGAACAGGGACCACAGGTGATGGCGCATCCGGGGTTTTAGCCCCGCAGGCAGGCCCGGTACGCTGCCATGGCCTGGCCGTAGTTCGCCTGGCCCCTGACGTCAGCGGGACGGCTGGGCTTGACCGGCGGAACACAGGCCGGCTGTGCCGGCGTATCGGCTCCCACCAGGACGGCCACCTTCACCACGGTGCCGGACTCGACGGCGGTGAGCACCAGTGTTGCCGCGCCCTCGGCCGCACCGGCCGGGACGGCCAGGTCCACAGAGGCCGTCCCGGCGGCCACCGGTACGGTGCCCAGTGTGGTGACCGTGCCGGCGGCGTCGGTGAACGAAGCTGCCATGGCCGTGTTCACCGGGCTGCCCAGGGAGGTCAGGTCAAGTTTGGAGACCGTCAAAGTGATGGACTCTCCCGGCTTGACTCCGTCGGCGGTGGTGTTGGCGACTGCCACGGAGCGGCGGGCAAAGTCGGGCGACACCGGACTGCTCTTCTGCAGGTACCCAATCCACGCGTCCCGGTCCACCAGCCCGGAATCCCGGGTATTGGTGCCCTCGGTGAAGACCCGGAAGTTGTCCCCGCCGGTGGCCAGGAAGCTGAACGTGCCCACCCGGTAGGACTTGGCCGGGTCCAGCAGTTCACCGTTGACCCGCACCGCGGTGATCCGGTCGCCCGCGGCACGGGCGGCGTCGTAGGTGTAGTTCACGTTCTTGGACAGGCCCAGCTGCAGGTAGGCACGGCTGGGAACAGTGCCGTCCGGGTTGGTCTGCCACTGCTGCTCCAGCAGGGTCTTGACCTGCGCCCCCGTCAGGGACGTGGTCCACAGGTTGTTCACGAACGGCAGCACCGCATTCGCCTCGGCGTAGGTGATGGTGCCGTCCGGGGCGTAGTACAGCTCGTTGCGCAGGCCGCCAGCGTTGACGACGCCGATCTCCGCACCGCCGAGGTCGGCGGACTTCAGCGAATCAAGAAGGGAATCGGCCACCAGGTTGCCAAGGGTGGATTCGCTGCCGCGGTCATCCCGCTTGGCGCCGCCGGTGGCATCCGTGGTGAACGCAGTGGTGATGTCCTTGGTTACCGAACCGACGGGCTGGTTCCCCACCTCGGCGGCGTCCGCCAGGGCTTTCTTGACGATGGCGTCGACGGCGGCCACGCGCGGGTAGGCGGCCACCAGGCCGGCGGCGGCGTCAGTGGTGCGCTTGACGTTCCCGGCCTTGTAAGCGGTCACCTGCCTGGTGGTGGTGTCCACGGTCAGCTGGATCTGGCCCACGTTCTCACCGTAGTTGCCGGTCTGCACGATGGGCCGGGTCTTGCCTGCCACGCCGGGAACGGGTGCGTCCCAGGCGTATTCCTTGTGGGTGTGGCCGGTGAAGATGGCATCGACGTCGGCGGACGTCTCGGTGACCAACCTGGCGAAAGGCCCGCCGGCTGCCACTTCCTGCTCCAGCGTGGCACCTTCCACCACGCCCGAGCCGGAGCCGTCGTGGTCTTCCACGATGATGACGTCGGCGGCCTTGTCCGCGGTGATCTTCGCGG
The DNA here is from genome assembly GCF_056396685.1 of Pseudarthrobacter sp. 05T312. Lineage (NCBI taxonomy): Bacteria > Bacillati > Actinomycetota > Actinomycetes > Micrococcales > Micrococcaceae > Pseudarthrobacter > Pseudarthrobacter sp. 05T312. The sequence goes on along the minus strand of NZ_JBFTLY010000018.1, from coordinate 49,173 downwards.
CCACCCGGTTAATGGCGTCCACCGGGTCCCCGAAGTCGAGGTCGGCGATGCCTGCCGGTGTCACCAGGGACGGGACCTCCTGGGTGACGGTGCCGATCACTGCCACCTTGATGCCGTTCAGGTCCAGCACCGTGTATTCCGGAAGTGCGGGTTCAGTGGTGCCCTTCCTGTAGACGTTGGCGCCCAGGTAGGGGAACTTCGCATTGGTGCCGCCGGCGATGACGCGGTCGCGCAGGTCAGCCCAGCCGCCGTCGAACTCGTGGTTGCCCACCGCGGCTGCCTTCAGTTCCAGCGCGTTGAGCACGTCGATGGTCGGCTGGTCCTTGGCAACGGCCGAGGCGAACAGCGAGGCGCCGATGTTGTCACCCGCGGACAGGAATGCCGTGGCCCCCGGGGCGGCTGCGGCGCGCAGCTTCTCGATGGTGCCGGCCACCTGGACGGTGTTGGTATCAATCCTGCCGTGGAAATCGTTGATGTTCAGGAGGTTGAGGTCGACGCTGGCTGGTGCCGCCGGGAGGTCCAGGCCCACCACCACCGGGTCGTGGTCGCTGGCGCGGAACTGGTTGGGGGCGTAGTAGTCGGTGACGTTGTTGTTATAGCGGCTGTATTCCAGCGCCACGGATTCGACGGAGTTGATGTTCCAGATGTCCGCGCCCGTGACCACGCCGTTGGCGGCGGGGGAGGCCAGGATGTGGTCAAGGGAGCCCACCAGGCCGCCAAAGAGGTAGGAGTGCTTCGCGGAGCCATCGGCGTTCTTCGCCTTGTCGTCCTGGTTGACATACCCCGCGCCGGTGAGGACGTTGATGGGGTCTTCCTTGCCGTAGGAGTTGAAGTCGCCGATGAGGAAGACCTTGTCGGTGCCCTTGTCCTGCTGCAGGGAGGTGGCGAAGTCCAGGAGGGACTTTGCCTGCGCGGTGCGGGCGAGGTTGGAGTTGCCCTGGCCCTTGTCGGTATCGTCCGGCGTTGCGGCCGAGCCCTTGGATTTGAAGTGGTTGGCAATGGCGATGAACTTCTTGTCATCGGAGCCGCCCACGGGCTTGAACACCTGCGCCAGCGGTTTACGGGCGTTGGCGAAGGCGACGGTGTCGTTGTGGATGATGGATTCGCCCACCGGTTCTGCGGCGGCCTTCTTGTAGATGAAGGCTGTGCGGATCATGTCCTCGTCGGCCAGCGGGGGTGCGTTCGCGGGGGTGCGGACGTAGTCCCAGGCGCCGGGTGTGGGGATGTTCAGTGCCTCGACCAGCCTGGCCAGGGCGTCGTCGCGGTTCTTGCCGAACTGGGCGGAGTTCTCGATTTCCATGAGGGTCACGACGTCGGCGCCGGTCTTGGTGATGGCGGAGACGATCTTGTCCTGCTGGCGCTTGAAGTTCTCGGCGTTGGCGGCGCCGCGGGCATCGCACCCGCCGCGGACCGTGATCGGGTTGCCGTCCCGGTCCTCGTAGAACGTGCATCCGGAGAGGGTGTCGCCGGTGGTGGGGAAGTAGTTCAGGACGTTGAACGAGGCGATCTTGACGTTGCCGCCCACGGCTGCCGGAGCCTCCGTGCGGGTGGCGCCAAACCCGGCAGGCTGGACCGTGGCCTTGTTGGCCCCGGTCAGGTGGGTCAGTGGCTGGAGCTTCCAGGAGTTGTTGGCGTAGCCCAGCACCACGTTGGTGTTGAAGGTGACCGGGGATCCCACGCGGACGGGGTCCGTGGTGGTCAGGTACGGCAGGACCTCGGCCTTGGTGGCGGCGTCTTTCAGGAAGTTGGTGCTGGACCCGTCGTCGAGCTTGATGCCGCGGGCTGCGTTGTCAGCCACGACGGCGGAGTACTCGGCGGAGCCGTAGGGCGCGACGGCGGTGGGCTGGACCAGCGGAGTGGTGCCGCCGGCGAGGCCGATCTCACCGTACTGGTTCAGGCTGTAGTTGTCGCTCACCGTCAGGGGGCCCTGGGGTGCCAGCAGCATTCCTTCCAGCGCTTCGCGGAACGTTTCCGTGGCGGGGAGGGTGAAGGTGGTGGGTTTGACCTCGGGGGCGGCCTCGGTGAGCTTGGTGAGGCCGTCCGCCGCGGTGACGTTGAGTTGGGTCATGCCGTAGTACTCGGCCACGGCGCCGGTGACCTGCACGTAGTCGCCGGCCTGCACCGACCCGACAGTGGCCGGGGAGTAGACGAAGATGCCGTCGGATGCGGCGTGGTTGGTGGCCGTCAGGTCACCGCCCGTGCCGGGGGTCTGGAGGTAGTACCCGTTGAGGCCGCCGGTGGGGAAGGCTGCGGTGACTTTGCCCTTGGTGGTGACGGTGGCCCCGGCCAGCGGGCTTGCCGTCCCGGTGCCCTGGATCTCAGCGATGGTCCGGGCGACGGGATCCGGCGATGGTGTGGGGTCGGGAGCCGGAGCTGCGCCGCCCGACGCTGTTGGCGTGACGGTGCCAAGGAGTGTGAAGTCTGCGGCGTTGTTGTTGCTGTCCGCCCCGGCGGCCCGGTTGAGGCTCTTCACATCGGTGTTCCCGGCGGGTGCCGCGGCAGCCTGGGTTTCAAAGGTGTTGGACGTGCCGTATCCCAGGAGGTCCGCCACGCCGGCGGTTTCCACTGCAGAACCGGTGGGAAGTGCGACGGCGGTGGGCTGCTTGGCGAGCACGATGGTTCCCGTTGTGCCGCTCGGGTTCAGGGTGGTGGCAAGGTCAGGCGCGGGGAGGTCGGCGCCATTGGTTCCGTTGCTGCTGCCCTGCACCAGGTAGTAGCCCTTGGCCGGGATGGAACCGGACAGCGGCGCCAAGCCGGAGGGTGCACCCGTGCCGGTGGCCGAGCGGTACTGGATGGACCAGCCGTCCAGGGATACGGGGGTGTCGGAGGTGTTGTAGAGCTCCACGAATTTGTTCTTGAAGGCGGCCCCGCTGCTGCCGCCGCTCAGGTAGGCCTCGTTGATCACAACGGGGGAGGTGCCGGCCGCGGCTGAGACCTCCGCGGCCGCCGGGACAGCTGCCAGCGGGGCTGCGATGAGCCCCGCGGACAACGCTGTGCCCAGCGTTAACTTCCATGTATTCAGATGCATCCGCTCTTACTTTCATTGAGGTGTCCCGGGTGGGTGGCCCGGTGGAGTGCGCCAGGGGCAGGATCCGGGCGTGGGTCCGGATCCTGCTCCTGGTCAAGTGGTGTCAGGCATATGACAACAGCACTGAATGAACGCAAAGTGGCTGCAGCGTGCATTCGGCGGGACGTTCCCCAGCGGAGCGGCCCACACTGGCGGCGCCGGGCTTTCCCTGCCCGGGCCGAGGTGCTGTCGACGGGAGTGATGCTGCCGGAACACGGACGTGTGCCGGCAATCACAGACGATACCGGCCGGTAGCTTTCGAATCCGGGTCCGGCAGGGGTTTAATCCAGAGAATTTACGTGCATGCAACACGGCGGGCGGCGGCTGTTTAAACAAAAAACCCCTGGCGGCCGGTGGTGCCGGCTGCCAGGGGTTCCCTTGCGGAAGGTAAGAGATTCGAACTCTTGGTACGGGGTTACCGCACACTGGTTTTCAAGACCAGCTCCTTCGGCCGCTCGGACAACCTTCCTCAGCTAGTAGTGTTTCATAGGCACTTGCCTGCAACAAAACAGGCCCGGGGAAGCCCCCGGTGCACACTGGATGCAGCCAGGATTGAAGTCACGAACGGGAGAGGTCCATGAAAGCCGTCTATATATCTGAACCGGGCGGCCCGGAAGTGCTGGAAGTGCGGGACGTGGATGCCCCGGTTCCCGGCCAGGGCGAAGTGCTGATCGACGTGGTGGCTGCGGGCCTGAACCGGGCCGATGTCCAGCAGCGCCGGGGGTTCTACCCGCCGCCGCCCGGCGCCTCCGAGGTTCCGGGACTGGAAGTGTCAGGCCGGATTGCCGGCTTCGGGCCGGGTGTCAGCAGGCCGTTTTCGCTGGGGGACAAGGTAGTGGCCCTGCTGGCGGGCGGTGGCTACGCGCAGCAGGTGGCAGTACCGGCCGAGCAGGTGCTGCGCGTCCCCGAAAGCGTGGACCTGGTCACCGCCGCGTCGCTGCCGGAAGTGGCGGCAACGGTCTACTCCAACCTCATCATGACGGCGCAGCTGCAGCCGGGCGAGACGGTCCTGATCCACGGGGCCACGGGCGGGATCGGCACCATGGCCATCCAGCTGGCCAAGGCGTTCGGTGCCAGGGTGGCCACCACGGCCGGAAGCGATGAGAAGGTCAGCACCGCCAAAGCCTTCCTCGGTGCGGACATTGCCATCAACTACAAAGAGGAAGACTTTCCGGAGAGCCTTCGGCGGCAGAACGGCGGCAAGGGGGCGGACGTCATCCTTGACGTGGTGGGGGCCAAATACCTCCCGCAGAACGTGGATGCCCTGGCCGACTATGGGCGCCTGGTGGTGATCGGCCTCCAGGGTGGCACCAAGGGCGAGTTGGACCTGGGCCTGCTGTTGAAGAAGCGGGCGGCCGTGGTGGCCACCGCGCTTCGACCCAGGCCAGTGGCGGAAAAGGGCGCCATCATGACCGCCGTCCGCGACGCCGTGTGGCCGCTGGTGGCCGACGGCAGGATCCGCCCGCTGGTTGCCAAGACGTTCCCCCTGGACCAGGTGGCTGCCGCCCACCGCTACTTCGACAGCGGTGACCACGTGGGCAAGGTCCTCCTGGTCCTCTAGGGCATACATACCCGGTATTGCGTGCAGGGGTAATCCGGCTTAGGGTTGGTATACGCGGTATGCACGGGTCTTGGGGGCCTGTGCATACCGGCAATGACTAAGCCCGGGGGAGCACCATGTCGATACGCCACAGCCTCCTCGCCCTGCTGCAGGACCAGCCGCGTTACGGCTACCAGCTGCGGGTCGAGTTCGAGAACCGCACCGGAGCCACGTGGCCCCTGAACATCGGGCAGGTGTACACCACCCTGGACCGGCTGGAACGCGATGCCCTGGTGGCCAAGGAGGGCGACGACGGCGAGGGCCACGTTGTGTACAGCATCACCGCCGCCGGCAAAGCGGAGGTGCAGAGCTGGTTCGCCGCCCCCGTGGAACGGAACAATCCGCCCCGCAATGAGCTCGCCATCAAGCTGGCGCTCGCCGTCACCCTGCCCGGGGTTGATGTGCAGGCCATCATCCAGGCCCAGCGCGTGGCGTCCATCAGGGCACTGCAGGACTACACCAAAGCCCGGCGTGACACGGCCGCGAACCAGCGGGCCACGGATACCGCCTGGCTCCTGGTCCTGGACTCGCTGATCTTCCAGACCGAAGCGGAAGTCCGCTGGCTGGACCTCTGTGAGGCAAGGATGGTCCAGCAGGCGCAGGCCGCAGCCGCGGGGTCAGCCCGGAAAACGTCCAACGGGGTCACGGAAGACGCCCCGCTCAACGCGGACAGCCGCCGGTGAGCGTGCAGGGGCCGCAGCAGGTCCTGGAACTTGCCCAGGTTGGCCGGACCTTTGGGGAAGGCGCGACGGCCGTGGCAGCCCTCCGCGGCGTTGACCTCACCATCTGCGCGGGGGAGTTCGTCGCAGTGATGGGTCCGTCGGGCTCAGGAAAGTCCTCCCTCCTCGCCGTTGCCGGCGGACTGGACCGGCCGACGTCGGGCGCTGTTTTTGTTGAATCCACGCCCCTGGCCGGCCTGGGCCTGAACGAACTGGCCCGGCTGCGCCGCCGGGCCGTTGGCTACGTGTTCCAGGACTTCAACCTGGTCCCCACGCTGACGGCCGCCGAAAACGTGGCGCTGCCCCTGGAACTGGACGGAACATCGGCCCGGAAGGCGCACCGGCAGGCCGCCGACGCGCTCCGGCAGGTGGGCATCCCGGAGCTTGCGGACCGGTTCATGGACCAGATGTCCGGCGGCCAGCAGCAGCGGGTCGCCATCGCCCGGGCCATCGTGGGCCAGCGCCGGCTGATCCTCGCCGACGAACCTACCGGTGCGCTGGATTCGACAACGGGCCAGGGGGTCATGGAGGTGCTGCGCGCCAGGGCCGACGCCGGAGCCGCGGTCATGCTCGTCACCCACGAGGCCAGGCACGCCGCCTGGGCGGACCGGGTGGTCTTCCTGCGGGATGGACGCATCATTGACCAGGCGGCAGCCATGCACGACCCCACGATGCTCCTGACGCAGGCCGGACTCTGATGCCGCTTGACCTCGCTCCCGCGCCGCAGGGCCGCCGGAGCGGCCGCCGGGTTGCCTTGCGCCTGGCCCGCCGCGATATCGTCCGCCATAAGGGGCGCTCGCTCCTGGTCATCCTGCTGATCATGCTGCCGGTGGCGGGCATGACCGGCGCCGCCACCCTCTACCAGAGCTCCCAGCGCACGCCCGGGGAGATTGTCCGGTACGAACTGGGCAACACCCAGGCGAGGTTCAGCGTCCTGCCGGTTCCCAGCGCTGACTCCCTGCAGGACCCACTCAATGACGGTGTCGTCGCTTCCAGCTCCGGCCGCTACGACCCGGACTTCCAGCGGACAAACCCTGCCGACGCCATCCCTGCGGGCTACGAGGTCCTTCCGCAGCGGACACTCACGCTGACCGCCGGCGTGGGCGCGGCCCTGGTTTCCTTGCCGGGCCGCGAGGTTGACGCGCTCAATCCGGCCTTTGACGGCAAGTACAGCCTGCTGGCCGGCCGCGCACCGCGCGGCGGGACGGAGGTGCTCGCCTCGCCCGGGCTGACGACGCGGTTCCACCTCGCCTTCGGCCAGGAATTTACGACGTCGGCAGGAACCTTTGTCCCGGTGGGTACCATCCGTGACGCTTCCGCCGCGGACAGCAACAGCATCCTGTACCTTAAGGCCGGCCAGGCGCCCGCGGACCTGGCGCCGGGCCCTTCGACCCGCCAGTCCGTGTCCTATTACCTGGTGGGTCCCGAGCCGGTCACCTGGCAACAGATCAGGGAGGCCAACAGCGAAGGCGTGGGCGTGCTCTCCCGCAGTGTGGTGCTGGACCCGCCGCCCGCCGGCCAGCGCAGGGTTCCCGGCTCCCAGCTGCACGACAACACCCCTGTGCTGGTGACCGTCTATGCCACTTTCGGCCTGGTCGGTGCGCTCGCACTGCTCGAAGTAGGCCTGCTGGCCGGTGCCGCTTTCGCCGTCGGTGCCAAGCGCCAGGTACGTGAGCTGGCACTGCTGGCCTCCTCCGGAGCGGACACTGCCACCGTCGGAGCCGTCGTCACTGCCGGTGGACTGTGGCTTGGCAGCCTGGCCGTGGCCGCCGGCGCTGCGGTGGGGCTGGGGGCCGCTGCCGTCGTCGTCCACGTGGTCCGTTCCACCGGCTCCGCCCGGCTGGCCGGCCTGCACCCGGACCTCCTCCTGACGGCCGTGGCCATGGCCATGGGATTGGGCGCCTGCCTGCTGGCCGCATTGGTCCCGGCGCGGCAGGTGTCACGGCAGGCCGTGCTGGGTGCCCTCAAATCCGGGCGGGCGCCAGCGCCCACGGGGCGCCGCGCCACGGTGGCCGGCGTCGTCGCGCTGGCACTTGCCTCAGGGCTGCTGGTGGGCGGCTGGCTACTCAGCAATTCCACGAACGATCCCGACCAGCGGGCGGAGCAACTGCCCGTGGTGGCCACCATGCTGATCGCCGGGGCGGTGGCCGCAGTTGCGGGCCTGGTAATGCTGACCGGATGGCTGATCGTCCGGCTGACGTCCCGGACGCGCTGGCTGTCCCTCTCCCTCCGGATGGCGGCGCGTGATTCGGCAAGGAACCGTGGCCGGAGCGTCCCCGCCGTGGCGGCCGTACTCGCCGCCGCCACCCTGGCAAGCGCTGCCCTGGTGCTGTCAGCCAGCCAGCAGGCCGGGCTGCGGGACTCGCATTACTGGGGCGCCCTGGAAAACCAGGCGTACCTGCCGCTCACGGTGGACCAGCCACTCGCCGCCGATGGCAGCATGCGGCCGCCCGTGCACGTTGACGCCGGCGTGCTCTCCGCAGCGGTGGATGGTGCCCTGGGGACGGTTCAATCGACCCGGGTCATCACCGCCCCCGCAAGCCTGCGGAACTGCCCGGAGGGCCCCGCCGATCCTGGCCTGCCGGCGCTGACGGACACCTCGAATTGCCTGTTGTTTTCGCTTGCCAGGCCGCAGGCCAATACGTGCCCGACGACACCCGTAGGACGGGTAGTGGACCCGGGGGACTGGCGGTGCCGCGGGTCCATGGTCAATGAACAGCCCTCCGGCCGGGCCATCCTGGTGGGCGGCGCGGACGACATCCGGGCAGTGTTGGGCCGCGACCCCTCTGCGGAGTCCCTGGCGGTGCTGGAGGCCGGGGGGATGGTGGTGACCAACTCCGTCTTCGTCCGTGACGGATCTGTCCTGCTGCAGGCGCAGGATGTGCGGACCCAAGGGCCGGCGCCGTCAGGGCCGGGCACGGTGCCCTCAGCGGTGAGGAGTACTTTCCTGGCCGCAGCGGTGCTTGAGCCGGTGGTCCCGGTCCCATACTTCGGCGTTGTCTCGCCGGAAACCGCAGCACGCCTGGAGCTCCGCGCTGAACCCGCCGGGCTGCTTATTCAGCTGGCGAAGTATCCGTCGGAGGCCGAGGCGGATGCAGCCTCCGCTGCCATCGCGGCCGTCTACCGGCAACCCGGCATGGCCTTCCGGGCTGAGCCGGGCATTTCCCAGGGCAGCCAGTGGATGACATGGTCCATTGTGGCCGCGGCGGCCCTCATCACGTTCAGCGCAGCGGGCATCACCACCGGCCTCTCCCTGACCGATGCCCGGACGGACCATGCCACCCTTGCCGGGGTGGGAGCCTCACCGCGGCTGCGTAAGGCCCTGGCAGGATCGCAGGCCCTTTTCACCAGTGGCGTGGGCGCCCTGCTGGGAGTGCTGGCAGGGGTGGTACCCGCGCTCCTGCTTGTCCTGTCGACGGACATGCGGACGGCAGTGGACGTTCCCTGGCTGCACTTGCTGGCCCTCGTGATGGCGGTACCGGTGACGGGCGCGGTGCTTGCCTGGACCTTTACCCCTTCCGGCCTGCCCTTGTCCCGGCGCAGCCTGGCCTGACCGGGGGCGTTCGCGCCTCGTTCGTCGCCGCGGCGCCGCCGCTCACCGCACAGCCAGGCGCCGCACCGCCGTCGGCCGCTGAAGCGGCCACCCGCGTTGGTAGGGTGCCCAGTAGGAAAAGTGGGATAACTCTCAAGGAGGAGACATGGCCGGAGTGCCTGACCAACGGAACAGCGGATCCCAGGCGGAGGGCGGACTGGCCACAGACCCAAATCTTCCTCCGCCCGCCGTCGACGAGGCACGGCTCGAAGCCGAGGACCGGAAATGGACCCCGGCGAAGATCGCGCTCTGGGCGGCGATTGCCCTGCTGGGCGGCGTTGCATGGTTCATGCTGGCCATCGTGCGCGGCGAGACCGTCAACGCCATCTGGTTCGTCTTTGCCTCCGTGTGCACCTACCTGATCGGGTACCGCTTCTACTCCAAGGTAATCGAACGCTACATCACCAAGCCTGACGACCGGCGCGCCACCCCGGCCGAGTACAAGGCCGACGGCAAGGACTATGTCCGCACTGACCGGAACGTGCTCTTCGGCCACCACTTCGCCGCCATCGCAGGGGCCGGCCCGCTGGTGGGCCCGGTCATCGCCGCCCAGATGGGCTACCTTCCCGGCACCATCTGGATCATCGTCGGCGTGGTCCTCGCCGGCGCCGTCCAGGACTACCTGGTGATGTTCTTCTCCATGCGCCGCGGCGGCCGCTCCCTGGGCCAGATGGCCCGCGAGGAACTCGGCGTCATCGGCGGCACGGCAGCCCTCGTTGCCACCTTGCTCATCATGGTGATCATCGTGGCCATCCTGGCCCTCGTCGTCGTCAACGCCCTGGGTGAAAGCCCGTGGGGCGTGTTCTCCGTGGGCATGACCATCCCCATCGCGCTCTTCATGGGCGTCTACCTCCGCTACCTGCGGCCCGGCAAGGTCATGGAAGTCTCCATCATCGGCTTCGTCCTGCTGATGGCCGCCATCATCGGCGGCGGCCTGGTGGCGCAGACCGAATGGGGCGCAGCCGTGTTCCACCTGGACAAGGTGACCATCGCCTGGGGCCTGATCATCTACGGCTTCATCGCCGCCATCCTGCCGGTGTGGCTGCTGCTCGCCCCGCGCGACTACCTCTCCACCTTCATGAAGATCGGCGTGATCGTGATGTTGGCGCTGGCCATCATCGTGGTCCGGCCCGAAGTCACCGTTCCCGCGTTCAGCGAATTCGCCAGCCGGGAAAACGGGCCCGTGTTCTCCGGGGCCCTGTTCCCTTTCCTGTTCGTCACCATCGCCTGCGGCGCGCTGTCCGGCTTCCACGCCCTCATCTCGTCCGGCACCACCCCCAAACTGGTGGAGAAGGAACGGCAGACCCGCTACATCGGCTACGGCGGCATGCTGATGGAATCCTTCGTGGCCATCATGGCCCTGGTGGCAGCCATCTCGATTGACCGCGGCTTGTACTTCGCCATGAACGCCCCCGCAGCCCTCACCGGCGGAACCGTGGAAACGGCAGCCACCTGGGTCAACAGCCTGGGCCTGGCCGGCGTGAACATCAGCCCGGACCTGCTGTCCGAGACGGCCCGGAACGTGGGCGAGCAAAGCATCGTGTCCCGGACCGGCGGCGCCCCCACGCTGGCCGTGGGCCTGGCGCACATCATGCACCAGTTCGTCGGCGGCACCGCCCTCATGGGCTTCTGGTACCACTTCGCCATCATGTTCGAGGCGCTCTTCATCCTCACCGCCGTCGACGCCGGCACCCGCGTTGCCCGCTTCATGCTGCAGGACTCCATCGGCAACTTTGTCCCCAAGTTCAAGGAAGCCTCCTGGCGGCCCGGTGCCTGGCTCTGCACCGCCATCATGGTGGCCGCCTGGGGCGCGGTGCTGCTGATGGGCGTCACCGATCCGCTGGGCGGCATCAACACCCTGTTCCCGCTGTTCGGCATCGCCAACCAGCTGCTCGCCGCCATCGCGCTGGCCGTGGTCCTGGCCATCGTCGCCAAGCGCGGAACTTTCAAGTACCTGTGGATCGTGGCCCTGCCGCTGGCCTTCGCCGCCGTGGTGACCATCGCCGCGAGCTACCAGAAGATCTTCTCCTCCACCCCTGCCGTGGGCTACTTCGCCAACAACGCAGCCTTCAGCAAGGCGCTGGCCGACGGCAAGACCTCCTTCGGCACCGCCAAGACGACGGCGGCCATGGAAGCGGTGGTCCGCAACACGATGATCCAGGGCTGGCTGTCCGTGATCTTCGTGGTGCTCAGCATCATCGTGATCGCCACGGCGCTGATCGCCACCGCCAAGGCGTTCCGGGACCGGTCGGCAGGAGCGGCCATCACCGACAACGAGGACCCGGCTGTTCCGTCGCGCGTCTTCGCCCCGGCCGGGCTGGTACCAACAACTGCCGAACGTGAACTGGCTGCCGAATGGGAGAAGGTGCCCGCCGAGGCCCGGCTCGAACGGACCGGTCACTGATGAGCGCCGGTATTGCCATGGTCGCCAACGGGTTCCGCGGGTTTGCCCGCTACCTGGGCGGCGTCATGGGCGCGGATGCCTACGCCAAGTACCTCGAACACCACCGGGCGGCCGGGCACGCAGAAGCACCCCTGACCGAACGCGAGTTCTGGCGGGACCGCACCGACCGCCAGGACAGCAACCCGCAGGGCCGGTGCTGCTGATTGAGCCCGCAGCGGACAAGCGTGCCGCAGGCCTTCACAGGTGGACCGTGGGCGGACGGGCCGTGAGAGTATGAACCCATGAGCGATCCTAATGACACTCAGGCAGCTGAGGACCTTCCGGTAGAGGGTACTCCCGTGGACGACACCGAGGACGCTGTTCAGGTTCCCTCCGGTACGGACGGAAGGCCCAGGGGGAGCAGCTTGCAGGATCTGGTGGACGAGCCTGCCAAGGTGATGCGGATCGGCACCATGATCCGTCAGCTGCTTGAAGAGGTGAAGTCTGCCCCGCTGGACGACGCCGCGCGCGGCAGGCTGGCTGCCATTCATGCCCGCTCCATCAAGGAGTTGGAGGACGGCCTCGCGCCCGAGCTGGTGGCAGAACTGGACAGGATCAACCTGCCGTTCTCCGGTGATGCCACACCATCCGACGCAGAGCTCCGAATTGCCCAGGCCCAGCTGGTGGGCTGGCTGGAGGGCCTGTTCCACGGGATCCAGACAGCCATCGCCGCTCAGAACGCGGCCCGGGAACACGCAGCCGCACAGCTGCAGCTGCGCCAACTGCCACCGGGCACCATGATTGCGCCCGGCGTCGTGATCGGGGAAAACGGCGAGCCCCAGCGAGCCCCGGCCGGCGCCCGGCCGGGGCAGCCCGGACAGACGCCGCGGGCCGGCCAGCACGAGGACCCGGACCACGGCCCGGGCCAGTACCTGTAGGTTCCGCTTGGGCTTTTTCAGCGCCGCCAGGCAGGGGCGCAAGGATGACTCGGAACTGGGCAAGGGGCTGTGGCGCCGTGCGCACGACCGCTTCCACCGGGGACTGGACCGCTTCCACCAGGTACTCGAGGGCGTGGAGGACGACCAGCTGTACGGCGAGCTGGTGGAGATTGCCAACCAGCTCGCTGCGCTGCTGCCGCGCGTCCGGGCAGTCTGCATGGAAGCGCAGCGGCGAGCTCCCAGCGACGGCCTGGACATTCCCGCCGCACTGTCCAATGTCCACAGGTCCCTGTCAAAGGCAGGAAATTCACTGGCAACCACGGCGGAAGCGGCAGCAATGCTGCGGCTCGCCGTGGGGCCGGTGCCGGTGGGCGCCGCGTCCGTCCACCGCCGCGCCGAGGCCGTCTTCCAGCAGGTGGACGACGCCGAGAGGCAGCTTCACGGGGAATAGGCCGGGGGTTGCGCAGGAATATTCCCGATTTGGAAGCCTACTTTCCAGTTAAGCGTCTGGCTGACAGAGCCGGATTTCGCAGCGTTGGGCTCCCGGGTTTTGGCAGGATAAAACCATGACTCTTTCACCTACCTTGACTTTCAACGACGGCAACACGATCCCCCAGCTCGGCTACGGTGTGTGGCAGGTTGAGGACGACGTGGCTGAAAAGGTTGTGCGCCAGGCGTTCGAAGCCGGCTTCCGCCACATTGACACCGCAAAGATCTACGGAAACGAGGCCGGCGTGGGCCGTGCCATCGCCAGCTCCGGACTCTCACCCGAACAGATCTTCATCACCACCAAGCTGTGGAACGCCGACCAGGGCTACGAGTCGACGCTCGCTGCTTTCGAGGAATCCATGGACCGGCTTGGCCTGGAAACGCTGGATCTCTACCTCATCCACTGGATGCAGCCCAAGCAGGACAAGTACGTTGACACCTGGAAAGCCCTGATCGAGCTGCAGAAGCGCGGACGGGTCAAGTCCATCGGCGTCTCGAACTTCACGGTCGAGGGCCTCCAGCGCATTATCGACGAAACCGGCGTGGTTCCGGCCATCCACCAGGTTGAGCTGCACCCTTACTTCAGCCAGCGCGAACTGCGTGAGTTTGGTGCTTCCAAGGGCATCCTGACCCAGGCATGGTCCCCCCTGGGGCAGGGCGGCGAGTTGCTCAAGGACCAGGCCATCGCGTCCATCGCCGCCAAGCACCAGGCAACCCCGGCCCAGGTGGTCATCGCCTGGCACCTCGCGATCGGCAACGTGGTGATCCCCAAGTCCGTGACCGAGTCGCGCATCAAGGAGAACTTCGCAGCTTTGGAGGTCTCCCTGGACGCCGAGGACATTGAAGCCATCAACAACCTGGACAGGACCGCAGGCGGCGAAGGCCGCATCGGAGCCGACCCGGCGGTTTCCGACTTCGCGTAGTCCCTAAGGCAGCGGTTCCCGGCGCCACGTACGGGTGGCCGTCCGCCAACCCAGCGTCAGCCCGTGCTGCCGGCAAACGCCGCGCCGCACGGGCTGACGCCGTTAACCCGGCCAATGCCCGGATGGAGCCATTCGCGGACCGGTCAGGCGGCGATCCGGACGCGTTCCACGGCCACGGCGTCCACCACTGCCCAGCTGTCCTCATCGTGGCAGTGCCGGCAGGCGAAGCGTTCGGCGTCTTCCAAGGTGTCAAAGACCTCGGAACGGGCCCGGCCGGAGTCGGCGTCGAAGTACGTAACGTGAAATTCCTGCACTGCTTGGTTTTCCATAAATCCAGTCTGCAACCAGGGTCTGACATTCCAGGGAACCGACTCAGCGTGTTGATAAGGACGCAAGGCGGACGAACCGGGAACTGCCGGCCATCAGTGCCCGGCAAGAGCGATCGCCCGTTGTCTCCCGTCGCCGGTTGTCTCCTTCAGGTGCGCTTCGAGGACATCGCGGACCGAGGTCCACCCGTGCCGGCCATAGCGGTCGTTGTTGACATGCTGAAGTTCCGCCTCGCCGCTGAACATGCTGACGAAGTACTGCATGCCCTGCCATGCGGGGAAGGCCTTGTCATTGTCCTTCGACAGTTGCCGCCCAATCCTGCTCATGGCAGCCAACATACCGGTGGTGCCGGCCCATTGCAGGGAGAAAGGCGTCGCTGTGAGTTCGGTCATTGTCCGGGCTATGCTGCGCGCCGTAACGCGGTCGCCGGCTATCTCGACCACGCGGGGCGCGTCCTCATCCAGGGCGGCATGTGCGACGACGTGTGCGACGTCGTCCTTGGTGGTGAAGTCGAGCACCTGGTCCGGTGAGGACCAGAACAGGACCCGGCGGCGCTTAAAGAGGATCATGGGCGCTTGCCCGGTGAGCATGTCGGCAAAGGCCCCGTTCAGCACTGAAGTTACGCGTATGGGTGCGGCGTCGAGTTCGGCGGCGAACTCGCGGCGGAGCTCGAAGTTGCGGTTGCTGCCGGGGGTGACCCGGCGGTAATCCGCGGAGTAGTCCGACGGGATGAACCGTGCCACACCTGCGTCGACGGCGGCCGCGAGGAGCGCCCGCTGCGCGTCGACGATGACCGGACGCGCACCGCTGACGGCGGAAATGACGGTATCCACGCCGGACAATGCCGAGGCGAGACCGGCCCGGTCCCTGTAGGCAGCCTCGTGGATCTCCACACGATCCTCCCCGCCGTAGAGGCCATGGGCCGTTCCGCTCCCGGGGCGTGTCAGGACCCGGACCTCGGTGTTGCGGCGGAGGAGTTCGCGTACGATGCGTTGGCCGAGGTCACCGGTGGCTCCGGCGACGAGGACGGTGATGGTAGTGATGATCTGCTCTTCTCGGTAGGTGTCGGTGCGGCGCCGGCGGGAGAGTCGGTGCGAGGGCCACGGGTTGCTGGAAGACAAGTGATGTTCGGCGCAGGGACGCCGGCAGCCGCCCGGCGGTCCGAAGCCCGGGTCGTTTGGGTTTGGCCCCCATGCAGAAATAGTACTTGGCGACGGAGCGAGGGCTGGCTGTGAAGCAGTCAGCGATCGCCCAGCCGGAGGACCCGTTCCTGCGCCAGCATGGACGTCCGGCTGGCCTTGTCTGCGGCCCGTGCGGCCTGTTTCGCTTCCGCTGCGGTGGCCGCAAGGTTTTTACGGGCGCGGTCCAGGCTTTCCTCGGCAGCCTTGAGCCGGCGCCTGAGGTCAGCCGTTTCCTGCTGAAGGTCCGCTATTTCCGCGCGGGCCGCTTCTTCCTGCTCCTGGAGCTCACCGGCCAGCCGGGCAGCTGCCTGCTCAGCGTCCCGCGCCTCCGCGAGGGCGCTCTTGGCCCGTTCCAGCGCCGGTGGCGAGGCCGGCCGGGGAGCCTGCCGGACAGCCTCAAGCCGGGGCCTGCCGGGCGCTTGCGAGGAGCCGCCAGACGCCGTCGTGCGGGTCTTTGGAGCCGGTGGCTTGGCCCCGGCGGCCTTCGGGGCCGTTGGTGCCGGTGTCCGCGGTGCGGCCGGGGGAGTCCCGGTGGACCGCGCAGGCGGCGTGGCCGGGAGCAAGCCGGGGAGGGCCACCGCGCCGTCGAGGTCCACGTCGTTGACGCCGTCCGCGGAGAGGACTTTGAGCAGGCGCCCGCTGGCCACGGCGTTGGCTGCCCCCGCGTCGGCCGTCAGCGCCCGGAGGGTCTCCTCGACGTCCGATGCCAGGGCGTCGCTGATGGAGCGGCCCTGTCCCCGGGCAATTGACCGCGCAGTTTCGACGGCGTCGGCGAGCAGGGTGCGCCGCTCACGGCCCAGCTCGCGGAGGGCGGCGGCGTCCAGCGAGTCCTGGGCTGCCCGCATCCGCGCCCCCAGCTCGCCCAGCCGGGCAGGCACCTCCGGCCGGTGGCGGGCAAGCATATTGAGCGCCCACGCAGCGACGGAAGGTTTCGGCAGGCCCCGGACGGCTGCCGCCAGGCCCTTGTCCAGGCCCGAAGCCTCCTTGGCCGCGGCGGCGCGGGCTGCAACGAAGTCCTCCAGCGGTCCCGCGTACAGCCGGTTGGCAATGTCCGCCAGGGCTTCGTCTTCCATGCCGCCATCTTAGGTCTCCTGAATGCCGCGGCAGATCCGGCGCAGGATGGCGCGGCGCAACGGCAGTTGCGGGAAGGCACCCTGTTACTCGTCCGCCGGGAGGGGTAAGTTGCACGAATGGACGATTCATATCAGGTCATCGTGGTGGGCGGCGGATTTGCCGGGAAGGCTGCGGCTGAGGAGTTGGGCCGCAAAGGTGTCCGTGTGCTGTTGCTTGACGCCAACAGCTACCAACAGTTCCAGCCGCTCCTCTACCAGGTGGCTGCATCGCAGATCGGCGTGTCGACGGTGACGCGGCCGCTGAGGGCCGAGTTCCGCGGAATCAACAGCGTCCGGGTCCTGACGGCGACGGTCACTGCCATCGACGCGCCGAACAGGACCGTTACCACGGCCGACGGGTCCACATACCGGGCCCAGGCCCTGGTGATCGCCACCGGGGCAGTGCCGAACTTCTTCAACACCCCCGGCGCGGATGAGCATGCCTATCCGCTGTACTCCGTGGCGGATGCCACCAGGCTCAGCGCGGCCATCACCGCCGTCCTGGACCAGGCCGACCGTGAGCCGGGAGCAGGTGCTGACGTCATCGTGGTGGGCGGCGGCCCCACTGGCGTCGAGACGGCCGGCGCGCTCGCTGAAAACGTCAAGTACCTGGTGCCAAAGTACTTCTCGCCGGAGCTGGCAGATCGGTGCCACGTCCACCTCGTGGATATGGTTCCAAACGTCCTCGCCGCGTTTTCGGAGAAGTCGCAGGCGTACGCGCGGGACCGCCTGACGGAGCTCGGCGTGCAGCTGCATATGGGCCAGCCCGTGGCCGAAGTCCGGCCGGACGGCGTGACCCTCAAGGGCGGGACCGTCATCCCTGCCCGGATCGTGGTCTGGGCCGGTGGGCTGCAGGCCGGGAAAATCATTACCGAGTCCGGCCTGGAGCAGGGGAGGGGCGGCCGGGTTGACGTCCGGCCCGATCTGACCGCGCCGGGCGCCGAGGGCGTTTACGTACTGGGTGACTCCGCCAACATCACCGACGCCGGCGGGAACAAGCTGCCGCAGCTGGGGTCGGTGGCCCAGCAATCGGGCAAGTGGGCTGCGCGCAATATCTACGCGGACCTTACCGGCGGCGTGCGCGAGCCTTTCCGCTACTGGGACAAGGGGTACATGGCCATGGTTGGCCGCGGCGCGGCGGTGGCCGAGCTGGGCCGCAAGCGGCTGCAGTTGCAGGGGCCGCTGGCCTTCGTGTCGTGGTTGGCGGTGCACCTGGCCCTGTTGCCCGGCTTCCAGCAGAAAGTCAGGGCGCTGTTTTCCTGGGCCAACGGGTACGTGACCCACAGCCCTTCCCAGGTGGTGGTGGGCAGGCCGGACTAGGGCCTGTCGCCGTCGTCAGTCCCTTTCGAAACTGACCAGCCGGCCCGCGGCGGTCCAGCCGGCCGATTCGTAACGGGCGGCTGCCTCCGGCTCCACCACCATGTGCAGGTACTCGGCGCCGTGCAGGAACGCCTCCTCCGCCATGGCGGCGAACAGGCCCTGTTCGAAGTTCTCCTTCTCCGGCCCCTGCGGCAGTTCGGTGACGGCCACCGCCGCGAAATCGTCCCGGACTTGTATGCGTCCCTTGGCGACGGGGTGGTCGAATACGGTTATTTCGACGGCGTCAAAGGTATCCATGGGTGCCAAAGCGACCTGGGAGTTCTCAGGCAGCTCCACCGTCCCGTTCAACTCGGCCGTCGGCGCCATGAGCAGTACCCGTTCGGCCACAGGGGCAAGGCCCCCTGGAACCTGGCCCTTTACAGCAGCGGCGTCGGCGGAAAGCAGCGTGAGGCGCACTCCGTCCCCGGCAGCGGCCTTGCCTGCAAGCTCCCCGGCGCCGGGTCCCGGCCAGCTGGCCACATACTCCTGGCCTTGCGGATCCTGCCCGGCGCCCGCCCCCAGGACGAATCCTCCTTCAACCGGGGCTGCACTGCGTTCCTGCAGGTCCGCCCACGCAGGAACCCATCCGATGGCGGGCAGGTCGTGGTCTTCCGGCATGGCGACTTCCTAACGTTCAGCACCGGTGTGGCAGCGTCCGGTGCGGCTGGGCACGGCTTCCCTGTCAACGTATCCGATCGGCACGCGGGCTGCCAGCACTGCCGGAGGGGCTTGCTCCCGGCTTCGCCGCGGCGGACGGCCTACGGCAGGTGGGCGAAGGACATCCCTGCCGAGAGCAGCTTGTCCAAGGCCTGCCTGACGCCTTCCGCTGTACCCCCATTGGGGTGGTTGCCGTGGCAGATGACTACGTCCCCCGCCCGCGCTCTTGCCACCTCTTTGGCTACGACTGCGGCAGGAAAGGTCGCGCCGCCGTCGCCATTGATGCTGAAGCCCACCGGCTTCACCCCCAACGCACCCAGGATGTCCGTGGCGACGTCGTCCAGGTAGGCGGTGCCGGGGCGGAAGTACTTGGGACGCTTGCCGGTGATGTTTGCCAGGGCCTCGTCGTTCGGCATGACCTCGTCATAGACTTCCCCCGCGTTCCTGGTACCGGGAATGCCGTAGGCCGTGTTGCCGGTGGTGGACAGCGGCTTGTGGGACGTTCCGTGGTTGGCGATCTCGAAGAGCGGGTCTGCTGCCAGCTGCCGGGTGGTGGCGGGGTTGGCTGCGATCCACCGCGAGTTCAGGAAGAGCGTGGCCGGGATGTGGCGCTGCCGCAGCGTGTCAAGAAGGGCCTGGTCGCAGCCGCTGCCGCCGGGGCCGCCGCAAAAGTCCAAGGTCAGTGCGATGCCTTGCCCTGGAGGCATCCGGGTCAGGACGCCGGGAGCCTCCAGGCCCCAGTACCGGGCCTGGTGCTTTCCGTAGGTGTCGACAACCTGGGCGCGTGACAGCACGGGCGCGGCCGGCGGGGTGGGTGCGGGTTCGTCGCCGTCCGGACCGGAGTGCAGGACCGTCGAGTTGACGTCCCCGGGGCCGCCGTCGGCGGGCTGGTCAGAGGTGGTCGCATCCTGCTTCCGGTTCGGCTGCAGGTCAGGCACCGCGGCGGACATTGTCAGCACCGCGGCCAGCAAAACGACCCTGCGGCCGGGACCCTTTCCGTCCTGGCTGAGGTGCCGCGGGACATGTGGCTCCACTGCTAGTTCCCGTTCCCTAACTGTCCTGCGGGCCGCGTCCGGTCCCACCGGCTTGGACATGCGGAAGTGGCAGGTGCGTGCTGGCTGCACCCTGCGGAAATGGCAGCATCGAAGGCCGCGGCGCGCGCAACAGCAGCCTGGAAGCGGGGGGTCATACCGGGAGGATACCTTGCCTGGCTTGCCGTTTCCTGAACTCCGCCCGGCGTCGGAGCGGCGGCCGTCATAATGGGCCCGGGGAGGGGGACTTTGGCCCCTGCCCCGTCCATCACGGCCGGCGTCTAATGGAGGTTTGGCGTGGGCGTACCGCCCGCGGCAGAGGCAGTTTGTCGTGCGAGCATGGAGGCAGCAGTCAGCAATGAACCTCAAAGACCGTTGGGGCCACCTGGACCACGCCACGCGGAAGTGGCTCATCGACAACCCCGGGTGCCAGATACTTCCCCGGACCATCACCGCGGTGATCGCCAAGCAAAGCGGCGAGAGCCTTCCCACGGGGCCGCACGGCGAAGCGGCCGTGTCCCGCGAGGACCAGGCATTCATCCGCTCGCAACTCAACGGGATTCCAAAGACCTGACCGGCCGAATTGCCGCTTAACCAGCGAAAAACCCCGGAAACCCCTAAAACAAGGGGCTGTCCGGGGTTTATCCCGAGCTTCCTATCAGAATCGAACTGATGACCTTTTCATTACGAGTGAAACGCTCTACCGACTGAGCTAAGGAAGCACCGCATGAAAATCCCCGGCGGAACCGGGCGCTTCATGCAAGAGTCAACTGTAATAGAGTCCCCGCGCCCCGGTCAAAATGGGGCGGACGGAAGCTGCGGGAGCAGTCAGCAGACGGTGTTGTCGGCGGGCAGCTTGCCGCCCACCAGGTAGTTGTCCACCGAGTCCTCAAGGCAGCTGTTGGCCCGGCCGTAGGCGGTGTGGCCTTCACCGCGCCAGGTCAGCAGCGAGGCGTTCCCCAACTGCTTGCGCAATGACGCGGCCCAGTCAACGGGGGTGGCGGGATCGCCGGTGGTTCCGATGACCACGATGAGGGAGGCGCCGCTGTATTCCACCGGCGCAGGCGTACGGACATTCTTGTAGGGCCAGTCCGCGCAGGTGGTCCCGCCGTAGGCGAAGAAGTAGCCCAGGGTGGGGGAGTCCTGTTCGAGGCGCTTCTCTTCCGCGCGCATGCCCGCGGCATCCGAAACCATGGGGTAGTCGAGGCAGTTGATGGCGTTGAAGGCGAAGGTGGAATTGGACGTGTACGAACCGTCGGAGGCACGGTCGGCGCCGAGGTCGGCAAGCCGGAGCATGAGGCTTACATCGCCGGACATGGCCGCCTCAAGGGCCTGGGTGAGGGCGGGCCAGCTTTGGTCGTTGTACAGCGGGGTGATCAGGCCGCTGACAAAGGTGGTTGCATTGACCAGCCGCCCGTCCTTTGCTGTGCGGGGTGTCTGCTGGATGGAGTTGATCAGGTCCCGGATCTGCTGCACGCCGGAGTCGGCGTCGCCGCTGAGCGGGCACTTCCCTTGCTTCTGGCAGCTCGCCACGTAGGTGTGGAGCGCCTTTTCGAAAGCCTTGGCCTGGCCGCTGGTGAGGTCTTCGTTGCTGATGGAGGGGTCAAGGGCTCCATCGAGGACCATGCGGCCCACGTTGTCCGGGAACAGTGAGGCGTAGGTGGATCCCAGGAAGGTGCCGTAGGAGTATCCCAGGTAGTTCAGCTTGGTGTCGTTCACGATGGCCCGCAGGACGTCCATGTCCTTGGCGGCGCTGACGGTGTCGATATGGGCCATGACCGGGCCCGTCTGCGCGGCACACTGCGCGGCGATGGCCTTATTGTCCGCCAGGGCCGCCTGGAGTCCGGAATCGGTCTCAAGGGCGTAGACCTTGGCCCGGGAGGCATCGCGTTCGGCGTCCGACATGCAGGTGACCGGGGCGGAGCGCTTCACGCCGCGCGGATCGAAACCGACGAGGTCGTAGGCGTTGCGGACTGCAGCCGAAAAGTGGGTTCCGGCGGCGTCTTTGACGAAGTCGTAGCCGGACGCGCCAGGGCCGCCCGGGTTGACCAGCAGGCTGCCGGTCTTCTTGCCCGTGCTCGGCGCCCGCAAAGCGGCCAACTGGATCGTGTCGCCGCCAGGATTGGCGTAATCCACGGGCACGGTCACTTTGGCGCACTGGAATTCACCTTCGCACGGCTGCCAAACGACTTCCTGCGAGTAGAACTTCTCGAGCCCGGCGGGCGCGGACGCCACGATGGACGGATCAGCCTTGGCGGTGGCCGCCTCCGGCGGGTTCCTGTCCCCGCCGTTGAGGAGGCTGCACGAGGCCAGGACCATGGCCAGGGCCATGGCACCCGCAGCGCGGACGGCGACCGCCAGGGACCTGTGGCGTGCGGGCAGGGGGCGGGCAGTCATCGGGTCTCCTTGGAAGGCTGGATCAGGCTGGCCGCCATGGACTCTATGGTCAGCAGCGGGGCCACATTGGTGGTGGTGATGCGTTCGCGGGCTTTGTTGATGGCGTCCATGCGGGCCAGTGTGGCTTCCGGGGTGGTGTGGGTTGCGAACTCCTCCAGCTCACCCCTCAGCTCAACGTTGACCAGTTCCACGGCGTTCCCCAGCTGGATGACCAGCACATCCCGGTAGAAGGACAGCAGATCGGTAAGCGTCCGGTCCAGGGAGTCGGTGATGGACCTCTTGGCGCGGCGTTTCTGGTCGTCTTCGAGTTGCTTCACCTGGCTGCGCATTGCCGGCGGCAGGGTGCCGGACTCCGGTGCTCCAAGCGTAGCAAGCAGGCTGGCCTTCTCCGCGGCGTCACGCTCCTCATTGGAGCTGTTCGCCTCTGCCGTGGCAATCTTGACCAGCTTGTCCGCCATCATGACGGCGGCCGTTACCCCGCGCAGTCCCAGCGGGAAACGGACGGTTTCCAGGCGGCGTTCCCTTGCGGCCGGATCCCTGGCCAGCCGGCGGGCGATGCCCACGTGGCTTTGCGCCGTACGGGCTGCCTGTTCCGCGAGGGCGGGGTCTACGCCGTCGCGCCGGACCAGCAGCGCTGCGACGTCCGAGGCCGGCGGCAAGCGGAGGGCCACGCTGCGGCAACGCGAGCGGATAGTGACCAGGACGTCGGCAGGCGAGGGTGCGCACAGCATCCACACGGTGCGCGGCGTCGGCTCTTCGATGGCCTTGAGCAGCACGTTGGTGGTCCGTTCGGCCATGCGGTCGGCATCCTCCACCACGATGATCCGCCAGCGGCCCGACGACGGCCGGTTGCCCGCCGTCGCCACGAGCTCACGGGCCTCGTCAATGGTGATGGTGACTTTTTCGGTGCGCACAAAGGTCACATCGGAATGGGTTTCGCCCAGAATCGTGTGGCACGCCTGGCACTGTCCGCATCCTCGAAGGCCCACGTCCTCCTGGTCGCAGTTCAACGCGGCAGCGAACGCCTTGGCGGCGTTGGAACGGCCGGACCCCGGCGGCCCGGTGAACAGCCAGGCGTGGGTCAGGCCCTCGCCGCCCGCGGCCTGGCGCAGTTGTTCGACGACGGCGGGCTGGCCTTGGAGGTCATCCCAAACGGTCATGAGCCACCGCCGTCGGAGGCTGCTCCCGGCGCAGGCACCGGTACTTCCTCCTGCGCCGCCAGCCCCGCTGCTGCATCCAGCAGGGTGTCGACCCGGGCGAGGATCCGCCCGGCCAACTCGTCAGCCGGGAGCTGGGCGGGGAGGATCAGGTAGGACGCGGGCCGGACGGCTGCCAGGTCGAGGAACGCGTCCCGGATGCGGGTGTGGAACTCGTCGGCTTCGGATTCCAGCCGGTCCTCGGCTGCCTGGCCCGCAGTCCGGCGGTGGCGCCCCAGTTCCGGGTCGACGTCCAGCAGGACAGTCAGGTCCGGCTGGAGTCCCGAGGTGGCCCACTCGTTGAGGGTACGCACGGCGTCCTGGCCCAGGTTTCGGCCTGCCCCCTGGTAAGCCACGGAGGAGTCGATGTAGCGGTCGGTCAGCACAATCCCGCCGCGGGCAAGGGCCGGGCGGATCACCTGGGTGGCGTGGGCGGCACGGGAAGCCGCAAAGATCAGGGCCTCTGTATGGGCGTCGATCTCGCCATTGCCGTGGTCAAGCACCAGCGAGCGGAGCTTTTCGCCGACGGGGGTGCCCCCGGGTTCGCGGGTACGGAGCACGGTGTAGCCGCGGGATTCCAGTGCCTCCGCCAGCCGGGCCGCCTGGGTGGACTTCCCGGCGCCATCGCCGCCTTCGAATGCGATGAATACGCCGGCCCTCTGTTTGTTCACTACTCAAGCCTACCGAGGCATGGCGGGATTCCCGGCTTCCGGATACCGCCTGTGCAGGAGCAGTGGACGGGCCGGCGTCCACAAAACGACACCGCTTTCCGGCCCGATTGGCTGGAACAGTACCCTTTTGACCATGAGTCTTTCCGAGCACCAGGCCGCGTCCCTTACACCCGAGACCGTGGTGGTGGCGGCCGGACGCCCGCCCAGGGAAAGGGACCAGCCGGTCAATCCCCCTATTACCCTCTCCTCCACCTACTTCGGGACCGGCCCGCTCGGTGATGGCGACCGGGGCTACGGCCGGTACTCCAACCCCACCTGGGACCCCTTCGAGGAGGCACTTAGCCAGCTTGAGGGAGCGGCGCTGCCCGGGCTTCTCTATGCATCCGGACTGGCCGCGGTCAGCTCTGCGCTGTCCCTGATTCCGGCCGGCGGGGTGCTGGTCATGCCCAACCACAGTTACTCAGGCTCGCTGGTGATGGCCTCCGAACTCGCCCAAAAAGGTTTCATCGAACTCCGGACCGTGGACATTGCCGATACCGGCGCGGTCAAGGACGCCCTTGCGCCCACGGGTCCGGCTGCGAAGGCCGCCTCCATGCTGTGGCTGGAGAGCCCCACCAACCCCATGCTGGGAATCGCGGACATGGCCGCCGTCGCTGAAGCCGCCCATGCCGCCGGGGCGATCGTGGTCACCGACAACACCTTCTCCACGCCCCTGGTGCAACAGCCCCTGCTGCTCGGGTCCGACGTCGTCCTCCACTCGGTAACCAAGTACCTCGCCGGGCATTCCGACGTCGTCCTTGGCGCACTGGTCACGTCCAACCCGGACCTCCGCGCTGAACTGCTGCACCACCGCATCATCCACGGCGGCATCGCCGGTCCCTTCGAGGCGTGGCTCGCCCTCCGCGGCCTGCGGACGCTCGCCCTGCGCGTTGAGCGCTCGCAGGAATCAGCCATGGTCCTCGCGGGCCGCCTCGCAGCGCACCCTGCCGTCGAGGCCATCCGGTTCCCCGGGCTCGAAACCGACCCGGGGCACGTCCGCGCGAAGGCGCAAATGAAGGGGTTTGGGTCCATTATCTGCATCCAGGTGGCCCCCGCAGCCGGCCTCAGCGGCGCCGACGCCGCGGACAAACTGGTGCGGGCCCTGAACCTCTGGCTGCCCGCCACGTCCCTGGGCGGCGTCGAGTCCCTCATTGAACGCCGTCGCCGGCACTCAGCCGAACCCGCCAGCGTCCCGGAGAACCTGGTACGGCTGAGCGTCGGGGTGGAGGGCGTCGAGGACCTCTGGGCCGACCTGGAGCAGGCGCTGGACTCGCTGGGCGGCTAGGCTGGGTCTGTGGACGGTCGACTAATCATCAGTTACGTAGAGCAGGCAGTGTTCTTCATCCTTGGTCTGGTGGCTTTGGGTCTTGAGCTGTGGGCGTTCGTGGACTGTGCCCGGCACCGGCCCAACGCCTTCGAAGCCACCGGCAAACGGACCAAGACCTTTTGGCTGGCCTTGACCGGCGGCTCGGCCCTGGTCGGCGTGATTTCGTTGTTCGGGTCCGGCGGAGGCATCTTCAGCACCCTGGGCCTGTTCGGCCTGGCCGCGGTGGTCGCCGCCTCCGTCTACCTCGCGGATGTCCGCCCTGCCGTGAAGGACGCCGGCCGCGGCGGCAGCCGCAACATGGGCCCCTACGGCCCCTGGTGACCAGGCGCCACAGCATCCCATTCCACCGTTAGTTCCCCCAGGCGCCATCTGCCGGGCCCGTCCTGGACCGGCCACCCGGCGTCGCGCAAACTCCGGCACATGCCCACCCAGCGCTGCCTGTTGCCAAACGATGCAAGCGGCGCGCTTCCGAGCCATGCCTTGTCCATGGCCTGCATAAAGGCATGAACACGTTCACCGGGGACATTACGGTGGATCAGGGCCTTGGGCAGCCGCTCCGCCACTTCTGAGGGCAGTTCGAACCTGCCGAACCGGACCGAGATGCTAAGGGACAGGGGGCGCTCCCGGTCCAGCGCCACCCACGTGACGCGCCGCCCGATCTCGTCGCACGTGCCGTCCACGAACACGCCGCCGGGGGACAACCGGTCCTGCACCAGGCGCCAGATGCCCTGTACATCGGCCTCCTCGTACTGCCGCAGGACATTGAAGGCGCGGACCAGCACGGGGCGCCCCGGGACGGGCAGTTCGAAGCCGCCCACCTGGAAGGTGAGGCCGGGACGCTGCAGCGGAAGCGCCGCCCGGACGCGCTCGGGCTCAATTTCGATCCCGCAGACCCGCACGTCCGGCCGGATGACAGCGAGCCGTTCGTAAAGTTCGACGGCGGTGGCAGGCGTTGCGCCGTACCCCAGGTCGACCACCAGCGGGTCCGCCGCGGACCGGAGGCGCCAGGCCTGCGGTCCCGTCAGCCACCGGTCAACCCGGCGCATCCGGTTGGGGTTGGTGGTGCCGCGGGTCACGTTGCCCACGGGGCGGCCCTTCCGGGCCGCGGACGTCCGTCCGGAAAGTTGGGGGGCGTCCACCCGCTCAGCCTTTTGAACCACCGCCCAACCCTATCGCCCGGCGCCGGTGTCCCGCCCACCCCGGGCCGGCGGGCTGCGTGTAACGCTGGGCGGGCGGCAACACCGCTCGGCTAGGATGAAAATCATGACTTACAAGCTGATCCTGCTGCGCCACGGCCACAGCGAATGGAACGCCAAGAACCTGTTCACCGGCTGGGTGGACGTTGACCTGAACGACCAGGGCCGCGCGGAAGCAGCGCGTGGCGGCGAACTGCTGGTGGAAAACAACATCCTTCCGGATGTTCTCTACACCTCCCTGCTGAAGCGGGCCATCAACACCGCAAACATTGCACTGGACAAGGCGGACCGCGGCTGGATTCCGGTCAAGCGCGACTGGCGCCTGAACGAACGCCACTACGGTGCGCTCCAGGGCAAGGACAAGGCCCAGACGCTGGCCGAATACGGCGAAGCGCAGTTCATGGAATGGCGCCGCTCCTACGACACCCCGCCGCCGCCCCTGGATGACGACAGCGAATTCAGCCAAGCACACGACCCCCGGTATGCGGACCTGGGCGACGCCCTCCCGCGCACCGAGTGCCTGAAAGACGTCCTGGTCCGGCTCCTGCCCTACTGGGAATCGGACATCAAGGAAGACCTCAAGGCCGGCAAGACCGTCCTGGTCACCGCCCACGGCAACTCGCTCCGCGCGCTGGTCAAGCACCTGGACGGCATCAGCGATGAAGCCATTGCCGGCCTGAACATCCCCACGGGCATCCCGCTGGTGTACGACCTTGACGAGGATTTCCAGCCGGTCAAGCCCGGCGGCACCTACCTCGACCCCGAGGCGGCCGAGCAGGCCATCCTGGCAGTAGCCAACCAGGGCAAGAAGTAAGACTTCGCGGTTCTTCGCCGGGTGCTCGGTCGTTCCTCCCTTAGACGCACTCCGGCCGAAGAACGCGCTGCGTCAAAGGTGAAACGACGACGGCGGGCTGGTCACCTCAGGTGACCAGCCCGCCGTCGTTATCAGCAGTGTCTAGCTGTGCTCGGTGGCGTTCGGCTGCCACGCTCCGGTCACGAGGTAGGTGACTTTCTGGGCTACGGAGACGCCGTGGTCCGCGAAGCGTTCGAAGTAGCGGCTGGCGAGTGCAACGTCCACCGTGGTGGCGGGGGACTCGGTCCACTCGGGAGCAGCGATGGCCTTGAAGACGCTCAGGTGCAGGTCGTTAATGGCAGTGTTCGCCTTGAGGATGTCCCTGGCCACCTCGAGGTCGCGGCTCTCCAGCAGGACCGTCAGCTTGTCGGCGATCTCCTGGTCCAGTTCGGCCATCCGGTTGAAGGTCTCCGTCATGGACGCGGGAATCACCGTGGAGGGGTAGCGGAGGCGGGCCAGCTGTGCGATATGCCGGGCCAGGTCACCCATCCGCTCCAGGGATGCGCTCATCCGGAGGGAACCTACGATCATGCGCAGGTCGCTGGCGACAGGACCCTGCAGCGCCAGGATGTCGATGGCCCGCTCATCCAGGCTGTTCTGCAGGAAGTCAATGCGTGCATCTGCAGCGATGACGTCCTGGGCGAGGTCCACGTCCGCCACCTGGAATGAGGTAGTGGCCTTGTCCATCGCTTCGCTGACCAGGCGGGAGATCTCCACCAGCTGGTCACCAACCTGGGTGAGCTCTTCCTGAAAAACCTTACGCACGTGGGCGTCCTTTCCTTGGAACTCCCGCCGGCCGTTCCAGGGCAGCAGGAATCGTGTCGCCAATGGGCGCTCTAACCACTAACTTTGTCATCGCCCGGTAAACGATTATGCCCACACAGATGAACGTTAGTTGAACCGTTCCCCCTAAGTGCCCGGAGTCGGTGGGAGGCGCCATCCATGAGCATAAAGTGGAGCTGTGGATCCTATGCTCATTGGCCTGGTTGCCGGCCTTATCGGCCTGGCGCTTGGCACGTTCGGCGTGCTTGCCTACCGGGTCAGCGAGAAGCAGCGCGAACTGCTGGACGTCGACGCCGGGGAGATTGCCCTGCCGTCCGGAGCAGCGGAGGTGCTCGCCGTCGTCGGACGGGCCTTCGTGGTGCTGGACGACCTCGACGGCGTGGTCCGCGCCAGCCCCGCGGCCTACGCGTACGGCCTGGTCCGCGGGCACACCGTGGTGCACAAGGAACTCCTGGACATGACCGCAGGGGTCCGGCGGGACGGCGTCATCCTGGAAAAGCAGCTCGAGCTTCCGCGCGGGCCGCTGGGGCAGGGAACCATCATCGTCCAGGTGCGGGCAGCCATGCTGGGTGAGGAATACATCCTGCTCCTTGCCGATGACCGGACCGAGATCACGCGGACCGAAGAGATCCGCAACGACTTCGTGGCCAACGTCTCGCACGAACTGAAGACCCCGGTGGGTGCCATCTCCCTGCTGGCGGAAGCGCTGGAATCCTCTGCCGATGACGAGGAAGCGGTGCGCCGCTTCGCCAAGCGCATGCATAAGGAGTCCGCCCGCCTGGCCGCACTGGTCCAGGACATCATTGAACTTTCCCGGCTCCAGGGCGCCAGCGTGACGCAGCAGGGCGGTCCCGTTGACATCAACGCGGTGATCGCAGAGGCCGTGGACCGGTCGCAGCTTCCTGCCGAAAGCAAGAACATCAGCATCGTGGTGGGCGGCCGGACAGAGGGGAAGGTGTTCGGGGACCAGGACCTCCTGGTCACGGCGCTGCGGAACCTCATCGACAATGCCATCCGCTATTCCCCGCCCAACACCCGCGTTGGCATCGGTGTCCGCTCCAGGGACGGCCTGGTATCGATTTCCGTCACAGACCAGGGGGACGGGTTGTCGCCGGAGGACCAGGAGCGCGTCTTCGAGCGCTTCTACCGGGTTGACGCCGCCCGTTCCCGCCAGACGGGCGGCACCGGCCTTGGCCTGAGCATCGTCAAGCACGTGGCGTCGAACCACGGCGGCGAAGTGACGCTGTGGTCACAGCCAGGCCAGGGGTCGACTTTCACCCTTCGGCTGCCCGAAATGGAAGGGCAGGACGGCGACGCCGGGCCGTCCAGTTCCGTGGAGCCGGCTCTGCCGCCCGCCCAGGGGACGCCGGAACAGCCCACTCTTACCCAAGTACCACGCGCCGCCGGCGCAACAGAACGAGGAGCTAGCGCTTGAGCAGGATTTTGATTGTTGAGGACGAGGAGTCGTTCAGCGATCCCTTGTCCTATTTGCTGGGCAAAGAAGGATTCGAGGTTGAGGTGGTGGACAACGGGCTGGACGCCATCACCGAATTCGACCGCAACGGCGCCGACTTGGTGCTGCTGGACCTGCAGCTCCCCGGGCTTTCCGGTACGGAGGTGTGCCGCCAGCTCCGCCAGCGCTCCACCGTTCCCGTGATCATGCTGACCGCCAAGGACTCGGAAATCGACAAAGTGGTGGGCCTGGAGCTCGGCGCGGACGACTACGTCACCAAGCCTTACTCCTCCCGGGAGCTGGTGGCCCGTGTCCGGGCCGTCCTGCGCCGCCAGGGCGAGCCGGAGGAACTGATTTCCGCCACCGTCCAGGCCGGGCCTGTCCGGATGGACATCGAACGGCATGTTGTGAGCGTGGACGGCGAACAGGTCCTGCTTCCCTTGAAGGAGTTCGAACTGCTCGAGATGCTCCTCCGCAACTCCGGCCGGGTGCTCACCCGTGGCCAGTTGATCGACCGGGTGTGGGGCTCCGACTACGTTGGCGACACCAAGACCCTGGACGTCCACGTGAAGCGCCTCCGCGGAAAGATCGAACCGGATCCTTCCGCACCGCGCTACCTGGTGACCGTCCGCGGCCTCGGATACAAGTTCGAGCCGTAGGCCGGAAAATACCGCAAAAAAGGGAGGAGCCCCGGGCTCCTCCCTTTTTGTGTCTGTTTCTTCCAGCGTCCGCCTTAGCGGCTGGTGGCAGTCGCCGTTGCCGTGGCGCTGGAGGTCGCGGAGGCGGAGGAGGTTGCGCCCGCACTGGCCGGCGAAGAGGACGACGGCGTGGACGTCGCCGAAGGGCTGGGAGTGGGGACGTAGTCCTTGTACTCCTGCAGGGTGGCGTCCAGGACGGGAACCTTGACCGTGCTGGTGACGTTGGTACCGTTCTCGCTGATCTTGACGTCCACCAGGGAGCCCGGCTTGCCGCCGGTGGTGCTCAGGATGGCCGCGTCCGTTTTGTCGGTCAGCATGGTGGAGGAGTTGGCCTTTACCGGAATCTCGGTCTGGGAGCCTTTTGCGCCGTTGACGGTGAGCTTCACATCCTTGGAGGAGGAGTTGTAAACGGCACCGATCAGGCGGCCGGGCTCGTCTTCGCCGGTGGAAACGATAAGGATGTTCCGAAGCTGCAGCGGACCGAGGTCAGCGCGGATGCCGTCCGAGGCTGAGTACTGATGGCTGGTCTGCTGGGGCGTGATGTAGCCGCAGCCTGCGGTCAGCAGGCTGGCGCCAAGGGCAGCAGCCGTCAGTGCCAGTTTGCCGCGCTGGGCCCGGTTCATCGCAGTGGAACGCACGTCACGTACTCCTCAAGAAATTTGAAGTCTTTTTCAGCCATAGCCTATCCGCAAAGAGGGGCAAACGAGGATTCGGCGGTGTCACATCCCCCGTGGGAGCGCTCACCACATGCACTAATCCGCGCATCCGTCAAGAGGGTGGAGGGGGTCGATTGGGCCCTTTTCCCGCGTATTTTCGCGGTTGGGAGCCCTTTCTCCGGCCGGTCATATGCCTGAATCGTGATAAACTGGTCTGCGGGAAAGGGGAAATGTCCACATGGTATTTGAGGTCGGCGAGACAGTAGTTTACCCTCACCACGGTGCTGCGAAGATTGAAGAAATCAAGATGCGCACCATCAAGGGCGAAGAGAAGATGTATCTCAAGCTCAAGGTGGCTCAGGGTGATCTGACCATTGAAGTTCCAGCAGAGAACGTTGACCTCGTTGGGGTCCGGGACGTAGTGGGCAAGGAAGGCCTGGAGCACGTGTTCGATGTGCTTCGTGCCGAGTTCACCGAGGAGCCCACCAACTGGTCACGCAGGTACAAGGCAAATCTGGAGAAGCTTGCTTCCGGTGACGTCATCAAGGTGGCAGAGGTTGTTCGCGACCTGTGGCGCCGGGATCACGACCGGGGCCTTTCCGCAGGCGAGAAGCGAATGCTGGCCAAGGCCCGCCAGATTCTGATTTCAGAATTGGCGCTGGCTGAAAAGACCGACGAGGAGAAGGCAGCAAGCGTTCTCGACGAGGTCCTGGCTTCCTAAGAATTTAGCCCCGGCTGCACGCACGTGCCGCCGGGGCTTTTTTTGGGCCCACCCCCGGTGGTGTCCCGGGCACCCAAGCGATGGTGCGGCGTCGTAGGCTAGTCCGCATGAGTGAATCACCCATGCGCCCGGTCACAGCAGTCATCGTGGTTGCCGCAGGTTCCGGGCAACGCCTTGGCTACGGCATGCCCAAGGCAGCAGTGCCGCTTGGCGGAGAGCCGATCCTGATGCATGCCCTGCGGGGCATTGTTGCTTCCGGCGTGGCCAGCCAGGTATGCGTGGCCTTGCCTCCCGGCGACGAAGGCCTGCGCCGGCTGTGCGATGACTTCCGGGAGGAACTTGCCGACGGCGGACCCCTCCTGACTGTCGTTGACGGCGGATCCACCAGGGCCGAGTCCGTCCGCGCCGGAATCGCAGCGCTGATGGAAGGCATCGAGGCCGTCCTCGTCCACGACGCCGCCCGTGCCCTGACGCCCGAATCCGTTTTCCACCGGGTCTGCGATTCCCTGGTCGCCGGCGCCGCGGCGGTTATTCCGGTGCTCCCGGTCGTGGACACGGTCAAGACAGTGGCGGCTACCTCTGGCGGTGACGCTGCGGTTGCCCCCGAAGTTGTCACGGGGACTGCCCGCCGCGAGGAACTGCGGGCTGTGCAGACACCGCAAGGCTTCACCCTCGGCACGCTGCTGCGGGCGCACCAGGCAGCACAGGAACTGGACCAGCAGCAGGCAGCGGCTGTCACTGACGACGCCATGCTCGTGGAAATGCTGGGCACCGCGGTGCACGCCGTCCGCGGGTCAACGCAGTCCCTAAAGATCACCACGCCCCTTGACCTCATCTTCGCCGAAGGGCTCCTTGAGGGTCCGCTCGGTGCCCGGTGGGTGGAGGGATGAGCCCGGACCCCGTCCTGCCCCGCACCGGCGTGGGTATCGACGTCCACGCCTATGCCCCCGAGGATTCTCCGCGCCCGCTGTGGCTCGGTGGTTTGCTCTGGCCAGGCGAACGCGGCCTCGCCGGGCATTCGGACGGCGACGCTGTGGCCCACGCAGCAGCGGACGCCCTGTTTTCGGCTGCCGGCATCGGCGACCTTGGCACCCACTTCGGGACGGACCGCCCGGAATTTGCCGGTGCGTCCGGTGCCACGCTCCTCGCCGAGGCCGCACGGATCGTCCGGGCCGCCGGATTCGAAATCGGCAACGTCGCCGTGCAGTTTGTTGCCAACCGGCCCAAATTCGGCCCGCGTCGGGAAGAATCGCAAAGGGTCCTGAGCGAGGCGGCAGGCGCACACATTGGCGTCACGGCAACCACCAGTGACGGCCTGGGATTCACCGGGCGCGGCGAGGGAATCTCCGCCGTGGCCACCGCCTTGGTGTACCCGCAGCCCCCTGCACCCATCAGCTAGTCTGGAGCGGTGACCCTGCGCTTCTATGACACCGCCTCCGCTGACGTCCGGAATTTCGTCCCCCTCGTCGAGGGCAAGGTCAGCCTCTACTACTGCGGTGCGACCGTCCAGGGGATGCCGCACGTAGGCCATATCCGTTCCGCCATCGCTTTCGACCAGCTCACCCGCTGGCTGCAGTACCGGGGCCTGCGCGTCACGGTTGTCCGCAACGTGACGGACATCGACGACAAGATCCTCGCCAAGTCCGAAGCCTCCTTTGCGCCGGACTTCAGCCCCGAGCCGGGCGAGGTTGCCCGCGAGGAATGGTGGGCCCTGGCCTACCGCTACGAGCAGGAATTCCTGAAGGCCTATGACGCCCTGGGCGTCTCCCGCCCCACGTACGAGCCCCGCGCCACCGGACACATCCCCGAAATGCATGCCCTGATCCAGCAGCTCATCGACCGCGGCCACGCCTACCCGGCGCTGGACGACTCAGGGGACGTGTACTTCGACGTCCGCTCCTGGGACAACTACGGCGCCCTGACCCGGCAGAACATCGATGATATGCAGGCAGCGCCCGACGCCGATCCCCGCGGCAAGAAGGACCCCCGCGACTTTGCGCTGTGGAAGGGTTCCAAGGAAGGGGAGCCGGCCACCGCCAGCTGGTCCTCGCCCTGGGGTGCCGGGCGGCCGGGCTGGCACCTCGAGTGCTCCGCCATGGTGACCAAGTACCTCGGTGCCGCATTCGACATCCACGGCGGGGGCCTGGACCTCCGATTCCCGCACCACGAAAACGAGATGGCCCAGTCGCAGGCAGCCGGACATCCCTTCGCCAACTTCTGGATGCACAACGGCATGGTGACGTACCAGGGCGAAAAGATGTCCAAGTCCATCGGCAACACCATCAGCCCGGCCGAAATGCTCGAACTCGCCCCACCGCGGGTGGTGCGCTACTACCTCGGCCAGGCGCACTACCGGTCCATCCTTGACTACCGTCCCACGTCCCTGCAGGAGGCAGCGGCGGCCGTGGAACGCATCGACGGATTCCTGGCCAAGGCCGCGGCACGCTTCGGCGGGGACGCGGGCCCCATCGACGGCAGCCACGGTTCCTCATCCGCAAATGTCCAGGCATTCCAGGAGGCCATGGACGACGACCTTAACGTCCCGCGCGCCCTGGCGGCACTGCATGAGACGGTTCGGGCGGGCAACACGGCCCTCGCCGACGGGGACGACGACGGCGCCCGGAGTGCCATGCACGCCGTGGTCCTGATGACCGGCGTCCTGGGACTCAACGCCGTCGCAGGCTCCGAAAAAGCCAGCACGCGTGAGGCCGAAGCGCTCGACGTCCTGGTCGAGGCGCAGCTCTCGGCCCGGGCGGCTGCCCGCGCCGACAAGGACTGGGCGAAGTCGGACGCCATCCGGGACACCCTCAACCAGGCAGGCGTCCTGGTGGAGGACGGCCCGGACGGTGCCACCTGGAGCCTCAAGCGGGACTGAACAGGCCGCTGTCCCCGATTTTTTTCGGGTCAGTAGACTGGTATGCAGATTCAGTCAGCACAATCAAGGGTGGAACAACATGGCCAACAATGGTCGCCGATCGGTTAAAGCGAAGAAGGGCCCAACCGTCGGAACCGGTGGCCATGGCCGCAAGGCCCTCGAGGGCAAGGGACCCACGCCCAAGGCCGAGGACCGTGTGTACCACAAAGCGCACAAGGCCAAGCAGCTCTCTGAACGCTCCGCAGCCAAGCGGGGGACCGGTGCCCGCAGCGCCGGTGCCGCCAAATCCGGCCCCAAGGGTCGCGCCACCGAGGAAGTCGTCACCGGGCGCAACTCCGTGGTCGAGGCGCTCCGCGCCGGCATCCCGGCGAAGGCCCTCCACGTTGCCATCCGCATCGAAATGGACGACCGGGTCAAGGAATCCCTGAAGCTCGCCGCCGAACGCGGCATCCCGCTGCTGGAAACGGGCAAGCCTGAACTTGACCGGATGACGGACGACGCCGTCCACCAGGGCCTGGTCCTTCAGATCCCGCCCTACGAGTACCTGGACGCCTATGAGCTCGCCGAGGAAACCGTGGACAAGTGGAAGAAGGGGCACATCTCCAACGCGCCGCTCTTCGTTGCCCTTGACGGCATTACCGACCCCCGGAACCTGGGTGCAATCATCCGCTCCGTCTCCGCCTTCAGCGGCCACGGCGTCATCGTGCCCGAGCGCCGTTCCGTGGGCGTGACCGCCTCGGCATGGAAGACCAGCGCCGGTGCCGCCGTCCGTGTGCCCGTAGCCCGCGCCTCCAACCTGAACAACGCACTGAAGCAGTTCAAGAACATGGGCATCTATGTCCTGGGGCTCGACGGCGACGGCGATGTTTCGCTGCCTGACCTCACGCTGGCCACCGAACCGGTGTGCATCGTGGTGGGCTCCGAAGGGAAGGGCTTGAGCCGGCTCGTCCGGGAAAACTGCGACCAGATCGTCTCCATCCCCATCGATTCCGCCATGGAGTCCCTGAACGCCTCGATGGCCGTGGGCATCTCGCTGTACGAGGTCTCCCGCCAGCGCTCCGCAGGATAACTTCGCCGCCCGTAACCTGCGTGCGGATTCCCGGCGCCGCAGGGGCGTACGGGCAGGTCAAGTGCCGCTGGCCGCTATTATTTAGGTGATGGTCATGCCGCTTTTCGACACCGCTTCCACCATGGACGCCTCCTCGGCTGTTCCCCTCGGTGTCAGCGTCCCGCGCGCTGACTCCGGCGGTACCCGCCACCACACCGGCGGACGTGCCAACGTTGCCTGCTTCGCCCCCGGCGTCGCCAGCCTGGACATCGCCTACTGCCCTCCCGGCGGCCGGTGGCGCATCCAAACCCTGCCCAACGTGACCAAGGGAGTCCACCACGGCATCGTGGAAGACCTGCCGTACGGATCGCGCTACGGCTTCCGCCCGACGTCGGACGGCCAGCCTCTGCCCCCGGTGCTTCCGGCAAGCAATGGCTCCGCCCGCCAGCCCCTGCTGCTGGACCCGTACGGCCGGGGAGTGGACCAGGGGGACGGCTTCCTCACCAGCGTCCGCACCGCCGCCGACTTCGACTGGGAAGCTGACGAACGGCTGCGCCTTCCCTGGCGCAACACCATCGTCTATGAGGCGCATGTCCGCGGCCAGAGCATGCTCCATCCCGACGTGCCCGAGGCTCTGAGGGGCACCTATGCCGGCCTGGCCCACCCCGCCGTCATAGAGCACCTCACCGGCCTGGGCATTACGTCCGTCCAGCTCCTGCCCGTCCACTTCCACATCGATGAGCCACACCTGCAGGATCTGGGCCTCAGCAACTACTGGGGGTACAACACCGCCGCCTTCTTCGCCCCGCACCCCGGCTACGCCACCCGCGCGGCCCAGGAAGCGGGCCCGCAGGCGGTCCAGGACGAGTTCAAGGCCATGGTGAAGGCACTTCACGCCGCCGGGCTGGAAGTCATCCTCGATGTCGTTTACAACCACACGGCCGAAGGCACGGCGGACGGCCCTGTCCTAAGCTTCCGCGGCCTCGGTGAAGACACGTACTACCGCGTGGACGGCAGCGGCAAGTACATCGACACCACCGGCTGCGGCAACACGCTCAATTTCGGGGACCAGCACGTGGTCCAGCTGGTGACAGACTCCCTCCGCTACTGGGTGGACGAATTCCACATCGACGGCTTCCGGTTCGACCTCGCCGTCACGCTCTGCCGCAACGCCGCCAACGAATTCGACCCCCACCACCCCTTCCTCACGGCCGTCGCCGCCGATCCCGTCCTGGCCGAAGTCAAGCTGATCGCCGAGCCCTGGGATATTGGCTACGGCGGCTGGCAGACCGGCCGGTTCCCGCGCGGGTGGGTGGACTGGAACGACCACTTCCGCGACGCCGTCCGGACGTTCTGGCTGGCCGACCGGGCAGCCATCGATTCCGGCGGGCACGGCGGCACGATGGCAAAGCTCGCCGATGCCCTGTCCGGTTCCGCGGGCCTTTTCCAGGCCTCGGGCCGTTCGCGCCTGGCGTCGGTCAACTTCGTCACCGCCCATGACGGCTTCACCATGAATGACCTCGTGTCCTTCGACCGGAAGCACAACGAGGCCAACGGCGAAGAAAACAGGGACGGCCACGGGGACAACCGCAGCTACAACCACGGCGTTGAGGGCCCCACCGAGAACAGCGCAATCCTGGCTCAGCGCGCCCAGTCGCGGCGCAACCTGATGGTGTCGCTGATGGTCTCGCTCGGCGTCCCGATGATCACTGCCGGGGACGAGCTGGCACGGACCCAGCACGGCAACAACAACGCCTACTGCCAGGACAACGCCATTACCTGGCTCGACTGGACGCTGACGCCGGAGGCACACGAGATGCTGCGGAGCACCAAACGGTACATCCGGCTGCGCAAGGAGTTCCTGGCCGCCCAGCCCCACGACTTCCCGATCCGCGACGAACAGTCCTACCTCTACTGGTTCGACCAGCACGGCCACCCGATGTCCGCCGAGCGCTGGAATGATCCGCAGCACCGCGTCCTGCAACTCCTGCTCCGCGACGACGGCGGCGACCTTGCCGGGCTGGTGGTGGTCAACGGGGGTGCCCATGACGTCGAGGTCACCCTGCCGGATGCCGGGAAGCCGGCTCCGAGCCTGTTCGAGCTGCGGCTCACCACCTCGCCCCGCCACAAGGAGCGGCAGGGCATCCAGGTGGCAGCGGGGGAGATCGACCTTGCTGAGGCCAACTCCATCAGCATCTACCGCACGTAGACTCTCCATCCACCCGTCAGGCAGACCCGCATGCGCAACCGCTCCATTCTCCCGCTGATCCTTACCACCCTGGTGGTGCTGGCCGTGGTGGCGTTCGGCGGCGCCGGGCTGCTGGGCCAACAGACGGACGGCACGACGCCGGGAGCCGCCTCCAGCGCTGCGGGCACCCAGCGCGGGACGGCCACATCCCCGGCGGCGAAGCAGCCGGGGCCCCACCGCGGAGCCAACCCATCGAGCCTGCCGGAGATCCGGGAATCCGCGCTGCCCGTGGAGGGCCGCCGGGTGCTGGCGCTGATCCGGGCGGGCGGCCCGTTCCAGTACGGCCAGGATGACCAGGTGTTCGGCAACTTCGAACGGGTCCTCCCCACCCGGGACCGCGGGTATTACCGCGAGTACACCGTTCCCACGCCCGGTGAACCGGACCGGGGTGCCCGGCGCATCGTGGCCGGCAACGACGGCGAGAAGTATTACACCGGGGACCACTACGCAACGTTCAAGTACATAGCGGAAGGCAGCTAGCACAACCATGAGAATCTTCTCCGGCGACACCTGGACCCTCGAAGAGCTGCAGGAACAGGTCGCCGACGCCGGGCGCCGCAGCGTGGTGGTCCCTCCGGCGGACAGTAAACGCACCGTCCTGGAGACTTTTGGCGAGGTGCTGGACTTTCCCGAGCATTACGGCGTGAACCTCGACGCGCTGAACGACTCGCTCCATGACTTCGCGGACAGCATCAGCGGGAACGGCAACCCTCCCGTCACGCTGCTGTGGCAGGTGGCGGCGCCGTTCCGCGCTGACCGGTCTTTCGGGATCATCTGCGAGATCCTGCAGGACGCAGAACGTTACGCGGGCAAGGACCTGGCCGTCACCGCGGTGCTTCTTTAAGTGACCGCGGTGCTTCCTTAAACGGACCGGCAGGCCTGCCAGGAAGCAGGCCTGCCGGTCCTTGTCCGCAATGGGCTAAGCGTTCACGATCAGCCCGAGTTCGGCCTTCGAGGCCAGAGCGTCATGCCGGGGCAGGACGCGGACCGTGTAACCGAACGGCCCGGAGCGGTCGATCACCAGGGAGCTGCTGAACAGGTGGCGCCCGTTGCCCAGGTCCTCCTTCACCTGGAGCTCCATCATGGTGATGTCGGCCAGGGTGTCGTTCTCCTCAGCCCGGCCATAGGCCACCTCGACGCAGACGTCCTCCGGGGTGAGGGCGTTCAGGGCCACGTAGGCGTTGACCTGGAGCGTGTCGCCGATCTGCGGGTCCTCGGACACGCCCACCGAATCCACGTGCTCAACATGGACCTGCGGCCAGGCGCCGCGCACCTTGGCCGACCATGAAGCCAACGCGCGGGCCTGGGCGTACGAGTTGGCGGTGGCGCTGCGGCCCGCTTCCGCTGCCGGGCGGTAGAGGATGTTCACGTAGTCGCGGAGCATGCGCTCAGCGGAGACCGCCGGACCCAGGTGCGAGAGGGTGTGCTTGATCATGGACACCCAGTGGGTTGGCACCTTCTCCCTCGGTGTCGTCGAGGGGCCGGCAGCGCCTGCAGCCTCGGACACCGTGCTGCCGTAGAAGCGTGGTGCCACCTGTGTTTCCAGCAGCTCATACAGCGCCGCCGCTTCGATGTCGTCCCGCTCCTCGGGGGAAGCGTCGTTGTTGGCCGTGGGAATCGCCCAGCCGTTCTCGCCGTCGTACATCTCATCCCACCAGCCGTCCAGGACGGAAAGGTTCAGCGAGCCGTTCAGGGCCGCCTTCATGCCCGACGTGCCGCAGGCCTCCAGCGGACGCAGCGGGTTGTTCAGCCAGACGTCGCAGCCCGGAAATAGGGTCCTGGCCATGGCGATGTCGTAGTTGGGCAGAAACGCGATGCGGTGCCGTACCTCGGGGTCATCCGTGAACCGCACCAGGTCCTGGATCATTTTCTTCCCGGCGTCATCGGCAGGATGCGACTTGCCGGCGATCACCAGCTGGATCGGGTGGTCCTTGTGCAGGAGCAGCGCCTTCAACCGCGCCGGTTCGCGCAGCATCAGGGTCAGCCGCTTGTAGGTGGGCACGCGGCGGGCGAAGCCGATGGTGAGGATGTCCGGGTCCAGGACGTTGTCCGTCCAGCCCAGCTCTGCGTCGGCCGCGCCGCGCTTCTTCCAGGCCGCCCGCAGCCTGCGGCGGACGTCCTCCACCAGGGCAGCGCGCATCTCGCGTCGCAGCGCCCAGACGTCGGCATCGCTGACGTTGTAGGCCAGGTCCCACTTGCCCAGCGCTTCGGCCTCGCTGCCAAACTGGTCGCGGGCGAGCTTGGAGATGCGGCTGTCCACCCAGGTGGGCACGTGCACGCCGTTGGTGACCGAGGTGATGGGCACCTCGGAGTGGTCGAATCCCGGCCAGAGGGCGGAGAACATGCCACGGGACACCTCGCCGTGGAGCTTGGCTACGCCGTTGGCGCGCTGGGCCAGGCGCAGGCCCATGACCGCCATGTTGAAGACGGCAGGGTTACCGTCCGCGTAGTTCTCCCGTCCCAATTCCAGGACGCGGTCCACGGGCACGTCCGGAGCCAGTCCGGCCTGGAAGAAATGGCTGATCTGGTTGATCTCGAACCTGTCGATGCCGGCCGGGACCGGGGTGTGGGTGGTAAACACGGTGGAGGCGCGGCCCGCGGCGAGGGCTTCGTCGAAAGTCAGGGCCTCTTCCCCGGACATCAGTTCCTGGATGCGTTCGATCCCCAGGAACCCCGCGTGCCCTTCGTTGGTGTGGAACACCTCCGGCGCGGCGCTGCCCGTCAGCTTCTGGAAGGCGCGCAGGGCCTTGACCCCGCCCATTCCCAGCAGGAGCTCCTGCTGCAGCCGGTGGTCGCCGCCGCCGCCGTACAACCGGTCGGTGATGCTGCGGGCGGCGTCGTCATTGCCCGGAACGTTGGAGTCCAGGAGGAGCAGGGGAACACGGCCGACGTCGGCCCGCCAGATATGTGCCAGGAGCCGGCGCCCGTTGGGAAGGGGCAGGGACACCTCCAGGGCCTTGCCGTTGCCGTCGGGAGAAGGTTCCCGGAGCAGCGTCAGCGGCAGGCCGTCCGGATCCAGGACAGGGTAGGTTTCCTGCTGCCATGCATCGCGGGACAGTGACTGCTTGAAGTAGCCCGCCTGGTACAGCAGGCCCACCCCGATTAGGGGGACGCCGAGGTCCGAGGCTGCCTTCAGGTGGTCGCCGGCGAGGATACCCAGGCCGCCCGAGTATTGGGGGAGGACCTCGGTGATGCCGAACTCGGGAGAGAAGTAGGCGATGGAGGCGGGTGCATCCGGGCCCAGGCCCTGGTACCAGCGCGGTTCCTGGAGGTACCGGTCAAGGTCCTGCTCGGCGGCGCGAACCCTCTCCACCACGGACTGGTTTGCGGCGAGCTGCTGGAATTCCTCGCGGCTGACCATGCCCAGGAATCCGATGGGGTCCTGCCCGCTCTCCTCCCAGAGGCGCGGGTTCAGCCCTGCGAAAAGTTCCCGGGTGGGGCGGTGCCAGGACCACCGCAAATTGCTGGCCAGCCTGGCCAGGGGCCGAATGGGTTCGGGGAGGACTGTACGGACCGTAAACCTGCGGATTGCCTTCACCTGCGTCACACTAACCGACAACATGCGCGGCTGGAACCAGCTTTGGGTTTCTTTTGGGTAAATGACAGGGGCATGAAGAAATTCGGCCGCGGCACACCGTTTTTAGTGAGCAGGCTTAGCAATCCCGGGCATTTCTCGCTAACGTCGAGCCTGTGACGACTAACTCAGGAACCAGTGCAGCATCCACCAAAATGCCCCAGCGCAGTATCACCGAGGACCTGCGGTTCGGGCGTTTTCCGATTACCGCAGTACAACCCGTCGTCGAGGGCGGCAAATTCCCGGCCAAGGCCCTGCCCGGCGAAGCCATCGTGGTGGGCGCCACCTGCTTCCGCGAAGGGCATGACCAGCTCGGCGTCAGTGCCGTGCTCCTTGACCCTTCCGGTGCCGAGCGCCAGCGCGTGCGCCTTGCCCCGCCCCGCGGGGAACGGGGCATGGGTACTGACCGCTGGGAAGGCGTGCTCACGCCGTCGGAAGCGGGGAACTGGTCCTTTGCCATCGAAGCCTGGCACGACCGCTACGGCACCTGGCACCATAACGCCGAGGTGAAGATCGGCGCCGGGATCGACGTCGACCTCATGCTCGCCGAAGGTGCCAAACTGCTGGGCGAAGCGTCCGCGGAGGACTTCCGGGACGACGTGGACCGGGCTGCCCTGCGGCACGCCTCGGAGGCCCTGGGTGACCAGTCCCGCAGCACGGAGGAACGGCTTGGTGCCGGGTTCAGCCAGGAAATCGCTGACATCGTTGCCCGCCAGCCCATCCGGGAACTCGTCACCGTCTCCGAGAAGTACCCCCTGCTGGTGGAGCGGGACCGGGCCGGGCGGGGCGCCTGGTACGAGTTCTTCCCCCGGTCCGAAGGCGCCGTCAAGGACCACAACACCGGCGCCTGGACCTCAGGCAACTTCCGGACCGCGGCCCAGCGGCTGGACGCCGTCGCCGCCATGGGGTTCGACGTCCTCTACATGCCGCCGATCCACCCCATCGGCGTGCAGTTCCGGAAGGGGCCCAACAACACGCTTGTTGCCGGCCCCCACGATCCCGGTTCACCGTGGGCCATCGGAGCCAAGGAAGGCGGCCACGACGCCATCCACCCCGACCTCGGATCCTTCGAGGACTTCGATGCCTTCGTGGCACGTGCCAACGAGCTGGGACTGGAAGTAGCACTGGACCTGGCGCTCCAGGCTGCCCCGGACCACCCCTGGGTGCAGTCCCATCCGGAATGGTTCACCACCAGGGTCGACGGCAGCATTGCCTACGCGGAAAACCCGCCCAAGAAGTACCAGGACATTTACCCGCTCAATTTCGATAACGATCCCGAAGGCCTTTCCCGCGAAATCCTGCGGATTGTGCTGCTGTGGGTCAGCCACGGCGTCAAGATATTCCGGGTCGACAACCCGCACACCAAGCCCGTGTGGTTCTGGGAATGGCTCATTGCTGAAGTGGACAAAGCGGTGCCAGGCGTCGTGTTCCTTGCCGAGGCCTTTACCCGCCCCGCGATGATGCACGCGCTGGGCAGGGCAGGCTTCCAGCAGTCGTACACCTACTTCACGTGGCGGAACACCAAGAAGGAAATCGAGACCTACTTCGAGGAAGTAAGCCACGAGTCCCCGGCGTTCTTCCGCCCGAATTTCTTTGTCAACACCCCGGACATCCTCACGGAATACCTGCAGTACGGCGGCCCGGCCGCGTTCCGCATCAGGGCGGTGTTGGCCTCCACGGGCAGCCCGCTCTGGGGTGTGTACGCCGGCTACGAACTGTACGAGCACGTGGCCCGCCCCGGTGCCGAGGAATATATCGACAACGAGAAGTTCGAGTACAAG
Organism: Pseudarthrobacter sp. 05T312; assembly: GCF_056396685.1. Lineage (NCBI taxonomy): Bacteria > Bacillati > Actinomycetota > Actinomycetes > Micrococcales > Micrococcaceae > Pseudarthrobacter > Pseudarthrobacter sp. 05T312. The sequence continues at coordinate 6,279 of NZ_JBFTLY010000018.1, read as the reverse complement.
GCACGCGACTGGGACGCGGCCGCAGAGTCCGGACGCTCGCTGGCGCCGTACATCACGCGGCTGAACCACATCCGGCGGGACCACCCCGCGCTGCTGGACCTGCAGAACCTGACGGTCCACAACAGCACCGACGACTCAACCGTGGTCTACTCCAAGCACAAGACCCTTCCCGACGGATCCAAGGACACCATCATCGTGGTGGTCAACGTGGACCCGCACGTGACCAAGGAATGCAGCGTGGCCCTGGACCTGGCAGCCTTGGAACTGGACCCGCAGGACATCACGCCCGGCGGCGGCTTCTACGTGGACGACCTCCTCTCCGGCCAAAGCTGGGAGTGGGGCGAGTTCAACTACGTGCGGCTTGATCCGCACGTGGAGCCCGCCCACATCCTGAGCGTGAGGAGAACGCATCAGTGACCTTCAATCCGCAAGGTTCCGGCCACTTCACCCCTAAGAGCACCTTCGAGCTAAATGCGCCTGGCCTCCAGCATGACCCTCTGTGGTACCGCAAGGCAGTGTTCTATGAAGTGCTTGTCAGGGCCTTTTCGGATGCCAACGGCGATGGGTCCGGGGATTTCTCCGGACTCATCGACCGGCTGGACTACCTGCAGTGGCTCGGCGTTGACTGCCTCTGGCTGCCCCCGTTTTTCCAGTCTCCGCTGCGTGACGGCGGTTATGACATCTCCGACTACAACTCGGTCCTGGACGAGTTCGGCACCATCAGCGACTTCAAAAGGCTGGTGGCGGAAGCACATGCCCGCGGCGTCCGGGTGATCATCGACCTTCCACTGAACCACACCTCCGACCAGCACCCCTGGTTCCAGGAGTCCCGGAAGGACCCGGATGGACCGTTCGGGGACTTCTACGTCTGGAGCGACACCGACGAAAAATACCAGGATGCCCGCATCATCTTCGTCGACACGGAGGAATCGAACTGGACGTTCGATCCCATCCGCCGCCAGTTCTTCTGGCACCGGTTCTTCAGCCACCAGCCGGACCTGAACTTCGAAAACCCCAAGGTGATCGACGCCGTCTTCGATGTGGTCCGGTTCTGGCTGGACCAGGGAATCGACGGTTTCCGGGCGGATGCCATCCCGTACCTTTTCGAGGAGGAGGGGACCAACTGCGAAAACCTGCCGGCCACCCACGAGTTCCTCCGCCGCCTCCGGGAAATGGTGGATGAAAGCTACCCCGGGCGTGTGATCATCGCCGAAGCGAACCAGCCGCCCACTGAAGTGGTGGAGTACTTCGGCACCGTTGAGGAACCCGAATGCCACATGGCGTTCCACTTTCCCATCATGCCCCGCCTCTACTACGCGCTGCGCGACCAAAAGGCCGCACCCATCATCGAGACCATGCGCGACACCCCGGACATTCCCGAGGGCGCACAGTGGGGCACCTTCCTCCGCAACCACGATGAACTGACCCTGGAGATGGTCACCGCCGACGAGCGCGCCGCCATGCTGGGCTGGTACGCGCCGGACCCGCGCATGCGGGCCAACATCGGCATCCGCCGCCGGCTGGCGCCCCTGCTCGACAACTCCCGGGCCGAGATCGAGCTGATCAACGCGCTCCTGCTCTCGCTGCCGGGCAGCCCTTTCCTCTACTACGGCGACGAGATCGGCATGGGGGACAACATCTGGCTCGAGGACCGCGACGCAGTCCGTACGCCCATGCAGTGGAACCCCGACCGGAACGCAGGCTTCTCCCATGCGGACCCCGGCAAGCTGTACCTCCCGCCCATCCAGTCCCTGGTGTACAACTACGCCATGGCCAACGTGGAGGCTGAGGCGGCGCACTCCGGCTCCCTGCTGCGCTGGACCCGGCAGATCCTGAGCGTCCGCAAGAACCACCCGGCGTTCGGGCTGGGCGGCTTCAAGCACGTGGAAGCAGACCACGACGCCGTCCTGGCCTACCTGCGCGAGCTCCCGGACAACAACCCCGCAGGGGCCGACGCCGAGACCATCCTGTGCGCCTTCAACCTGTCCCAGCACCCGGTCGCTGCCACGCTGCGGATTCCCGAGTACGCCGGCAGGGGCCTCCGCGATGTGTTTGGCGGCCAGGTCTTTCCCGGTATCGGCGACGACGGCACCCTCACCCTGACCATCGGAAGCCACGATTTCTTCTGGCTCCGGATGCGGTCGGCGGGGTCAAGTCCCTCGTCGCCCTACACCCAGGCCATGCCCATCCTGTCGATAGAGAACTGAGATGAACCAGCCAATCCTCACTCCCGCCCTCACCGCGCTGCTCAAGGAATGGCTGCCGCAGCAGCGTTGGTTCCCCGTCAAAACCCCCGATTTCGCCATCTCCCAAGCGGGCAGCCTGGGCCTGGCGGACGCCAGCGGGCACGCGGCCCTGGCCGTGTTCCTCCTCAACGTCACCACCCAGGCGCCCGACGGCGGCCAGCGCACCTCCGTGGTGCAGGTTCCCTTGAGCTTCCGGCCGGCACCGGCCGGGGGCATGGAGCGGGCACTGGTAGGTGAAGCAGCCGGAATGGATCCCACCCGCCCGTGGGTCTACGACGCCGTCCACGACCCCGACTTCGTGGGGGCCTGGCTGGAGCTCATCCGGCAGGAAGGGAAAGCGGACAGCGGCACCGCGACCGGTTTCCGCGTGCAAGGTTCCTACCGCCTGCCCACGGCGAAGGGCGTCGTGAAGGTTCTCTCCGGCGAGCAGTCCAACAGTTCCGTCATCGTGGACGACGGCGAGTCGGCGGCGATGGTGAAATTCTTCCGGGTCCTTTCGGATGGAACCAACCCGGAAATCGAAGTGGGCGCCGCCCTGACCAAGGCCGGGACCTCCGAAGTCCCTGCCACCCTCGGCTGGGTCAGGGGGGAGTGGCTGGCGAACGGCAACCACGCCTCCAGCGGCACCGGCCAGGGAACCCGGTACGTCCAGGGCGAGCTCGCGGTGGCCCACGAATTCCTCGCCGGGGGCCGCGATGCCTGGCGGCTGGCCGTCGACGCTGCCCGCTCCGGCACTGATTTCACCGCGGAGGCCAAGGCCCTTGGCGCGGCAACGGCCACCGTGCACAAGCGCCTGGCAGAGGCCCTGGGGCAGTCAACCGGGCCGGGGGCCGGAAAGGGGGCAGGACCGGCTGTTGCACAGCGTGTCCGGACCGCCTGGGCCGAAGCGCGTGCCGCCGTCGGACCTTACGACGATGCCCTGGACGCCCTGCTGGCGAACCTGGACAAGACCCCCACCGGGCCACTGCAGCGCATCCACGGCGACCTCCACCTGGGCCAGATCCTGCAGGTCACCGGCCAGTCGGGGGACGGGTCCCGCTGGGCAATCCTTGACTTCGAAGGCGAACCCCTCCGGCCCATCGCCGAGCGCAACGTTCCGGATGTGCCGCTGCGCGACGTCGTAGGGATGCTGCGGTCGTTCGACTACGCCGCGGGGGCAGCCCAACGCGAGCAGGAAGGTGCACAGGTGCCGGACAGCTGGGTTGACGACTGCGCCGACGCCTTCCTCGCCGGGTACGCCGCCGTCATTCCCGGAACGGTGGACCGGACCTCACCGCTGTTTGTGGCATTGTGGCTGGACAAGGCACTGTACGAAGTTGTTTATGAAATGCGTAACAGGCCCGACTGGGTGGCGATTCCAGTAAACGCCTCCAGGCGGATCCTGGGCAGTAACGGTGCCGGCGACTCCGCCGGCGCAGCATCGGAAGGTAACGAAATGACAGGCTCAGCACGAACTGACCGCCCGGGGGTGCCCCTGCCCGTGGATGAAGGCACCCTGGGCAGGATCGCGAACGGCGAACACCACGCCCCCCACTCCGTCCTGGGCGCGCACCTGGACGACTTTGGGCATGTCACCATCCGGACCGTGAAGCACCTGGCCGAGGCAGTCACCGTGGTCACGCAGGCCGGCGAAATTCCCATGGAACACGAGGCCCACGGTGTATGGGTTGCGCTCCTGGAACCACTGGAACAGGGGCATGTTCCCGACTACCGGCTCTCGGTCACCTACCCGGGCAAGGACCCCGTGACCGTCGATGAGTCCTACCGCTACCTGCCCACGGTGGGCGAAGTGGACCTGCACCTCATCGGCGAAGGCCGGCACGAAAAACTGTGGCAGGTGCTTGGCGCCCATGTCCGGCACTACAAGTCCGGGCTGGGGGATGTCAACGGTGTCTCCTTCGCCGTATGGGCCCCCAACGCGCAGGCCGTCCGCGTCAAGGGCGACTTCAACGCCTGGGACGGACGCGAGCACTCGATGCGCTCCCTGGGTTCCTCCGGCGTCTGGGAAGTGTTCATCCCCGGCGTCGCGGCGGGGGCCTGCTACAAGTACGAAATCCTGACGCGGGGCGGCTACTGGGTTGAAAAGGCCGATCCGCTCGCCTTCGGCACCGAGGTCCCGCCCCTGACCGCCTCCAGGGTGGTGGAACCGTCCTACGCCTTCAAGGACGACGAATGGATGGAGGCACGGGCCAAGCGTGACCCCCACAACTCCGCCATGAGCGTCTACGAGGTCCACCTCGGGTCCTGGCGCCTGGGCCTTGGCTACCGCGAACTCGCCCAGGACCTGGTGGAGTACGTCAAGTGGCTCGGTTTCACGCATGTGGAGTTCATGCCGGTCGCAGAGCACCCGTTCGGCGGTTCCTGGGGTTACCAGGTCACGTCCTACTTCGCGCCCACCTCCCGGTTCGGACACCCCGATGAGTTCCGCTACCTGGTGGACGCCCTCCACCAGGCCGGGATCGGCGTCCTGCTGGACTGGGTTCCCGCGCACTTCCCGAAGGACGCCTGGGCGCTGGCAAAGTTCGACGGCGAGGCCCTCTACGAGCACTCCGACCCGGCGCTTGGCGAACACCCGGACTGGGGCACCTTGATCTTCGACTTCGGCCGCACCGAGGTCCGCAACTTCCTGGTGGCCAACGCGCTCTACTGGCTGGAGGAGTTCCACATCGACGGCCTGCGCGTGGACGCGGTAGCTTCCATGCTCTACCTCGACTACTCACGCCAGGAGGGCCAGTGGCGGCCCAACCGCTTCGGCGGCAGGGAGAACCTTGAGGCCATCTCCTTCCTGCAGGAAGTCAACGCCACGGTCTACAAGACCCACCCGGGCGCCGTCATGATCGCCGAGGAATCCACGGCCTTCCCCGGGGTCACCGCCCCCACCAGCCACGGCGGCCTGGGCTTCGGCCTGAAGTGGAATATGGGCTGGATGCACGATTCACTCAAGTACATCTCCGAGGACCCCTACAACCGCAGGTGGCACCACGGGACGGTGACGTTCTCCCTGGTGTACGCGTTCACGGAGAACTTCCTGCTGCCCATCAGCCATGACGAGGTTGTCCACGGCAAGGGCTCCATGCTCCGCAAGATGCCCGGTGACCGCTGGCAACAGCTGGCGAACCTCCGCGCCTTCTTTGCTTACCAGTGGGCGCATCCGGGTAAGCAGCTCATCTTCATGGGCACCGAGTTCGGCCAGGAAGCGGAGTGGTCCGAGCAGCACGGCCTTGACTGGTGGCTTGCAGACATCCCGGCCCACCGGGGTCTGCAGCTGCTGACCAAGGACCTCAACGAGCTCTACGCATCCACCCCCGCCCTGTACACCCAAGACAACGTTCCGGCCGGCTTCCAGTGGATCAACGGGGGAGACTCGGACCGCAACGTCCTGTCCTTCATCAGGTGGGACGCCGACGGTAACCCGCTGGTTTGTGCGATCAACTTCTCCGGCGCACCGCATGTCGGCTACACGCTTGGGGTTCCGACGGCCGGGGCCTGGACAGAGGTGCTCAACACGGACCACAGCACCTACGGCGGATCCGGCGTGCTGAACGAGGGGGAGCTCAAGGCAACAGACGACGGACAGGATGGCCAGCCGGTCACCCTGACCGTTACGCTTCCCCCGCTGGGTGCGGCGTACTTCAAGCCGGGAACATCAACGGCTGGCTGATCCGTCCGGCCGGTGAACTACGAAAGGCCCGAAATCCGCGTGATTCCGGGCCTTTCGGCTGCCTGTGGCGACCCCAAATGGGGCCGACTGGCGAAGCGGGAAGAGTGGTGGTACAGTTTATTTCCGCGCTGCTCCACGGAGTCAGACGGAAAACCGATCCCCCAAGCATTCGCTTTGGATGGTCGCGGACGCCGGTTTGACACGCGGAACGTCAGCGGGTAACTTTGAAAAGTTGCTCCGGAGCGATCCTGAACGTTGGTTTGGGTGGTGCCGGGTGTGTCTGTTGTTTGAGAACTCAATAGTGTGCCAAGTTTGTTGATACCGATTATGTATGTAATTGGTTGATTGTGCCGAATCGTGCCGCCCCTGTGG
>NZ_JBFTLY010000017.1:0-92248 GCF_056396685.1 Pseudarthrobacter sp. 05T312 | reverse complement strand
CAGCACCGACCCGATGACCGGCGCCGGAACCGACGGCCTGCCCCGCCGCGACGGAAACAAATCCTCCATCATCGAATCCGGAAACAACCGCCCCCGATGTTTGGCCAGAAAAGCGAAAACACTGCCCGGAGCCAACAACTCCCCGGCCARTGCCTCCACATCCAAATACCCKCGTTGCGCGTCCTCGCGTCCCTGCATATGACAAGTCTTAACCACCAGACCCACCAGTCCAGTCGACGCGCCCCACATCCGCCGATTAGTTCAGCAGTCTCCTAGCCCAACACCCGTACTTCCGCCTCGCTGGCTGGCGCCCACCGGACCCCGTCAGCATCAATGACCAGCGAGCGCGGGGCCGCGACGTCATAGCGGCTGCTTTCGGCCACTCCGCAGTACAGGAACCGGCAAATCAGTTCCCGCATCGAGGCAGTCACCCGGGAAGTTTCCGCCTCCGTGGCGTTGATCATCATTGGGGAATCACTCCAGCGGTCTGTTCCGTCGAAGATGAATGCGAGCGGGAAGCAATGGGCTGAGTAAGCACCATCAAGCTTGCTTTGGTGATCGAACCGGACCACCTGCGCAGGTACGGGTGAGTGTGCGGCGATCTCCAGGGCGGGGAGGCGGAACTGGGCCAACGTGGCGGCTCGGACCATCCTCAGGTAAGCATCAGGCTCGTCACCCTTGGCGTCCAGCAGTTCCGCCGCCAGGGCCGGGTCTTTGAAGGTTCGTTCAAGGAACTCGTTCACGCCCGCATCTGAGAACCGTTCCCTCGGCTGGTTGCGCAGGAACGCCGCGGACTCTTCAGCAGTGGTGATCATCAGCAGGGCCCCGGTGTGGATTCTCTGCACCGAATCGGCATACCTGACCAAGTCGGCCGGAGCCTCCGCTGACTCGGCGGGCATGTACGGGAACGGCCGAAGACCTGTCCTCGCAGCCTCCTGGGCATCCAGAAGGGCCGGAGTAGGAGCAGCGGACAGGTCCGAGCCCAATGCCTCAAGAACAGCTCCGCGATGGTTCAGCCAGACGTCCACGGGCAGGGGCGCCAAGCGGGGCATGCTGAGCAACAGGGTTTGCGCCGCCATACCGCGAACAGACGGGTCCGTGCTCAGCGCGTAGGCGTACCAGGCCCCGGCGGAATCCCCGGCCAGGGTAACCTTGGCCGGGTCTCCCCCGAAAGGGCTGATGTTCTCCCGCACCCAAGCCAGTGCGGCTTTAAGATCACGCAACGGTTTGGTGGATTCCGTGGGGTCTCCGGACGGACTGAAGTGCCCGGCCACCCCCAGCCGGTAGTTCACGGTGACCAGAACAAAGCCGCCGGTCCGTATCAGGTCCGGGGAGTCGTACCAGCGGCTCTCCCCGGAACCTGTGGTGAAACCGCCACCCGGAATGAAGAACAGCACAGGCAATCCGTGGGCACCGGCAGGCGCCTGGACCCGCAGGGTAAAAGCGTCTTCCCGCTGTTCAAGTTCGCTCAGCGCAGTACCAAGCAAGCCGTCCAGCATGCCCGGCCGCTGCGGAAAGGCGGCTGGGCCGGTTTGTGCTTCGCCGGCAACCCCACCGGCAACCTCACCGCTTCGCGAATCCGCAGGAGCCGTGCCGTAGCGAAGTCCGGGCGCGTCCATTACTCCTCCACAGAGACTTGCCCGGACCTTCCCGGCGGGGGTGTCAATCAGCAGAAGCGTCACGCAAGGAACTCGTGATCGTCAGCCTTGACTGTCTCGGTTGCCTCCCAGTACTCGACGTTGGTGTAAGGCCACACCTGCGAAACACGGCCGTGCGAGTTCTGGTACCAGCTGCGTACGTAGGGCTGCCCCCACGCCATCCGGCGATTTCCGGCGTCGACCCATTCCACAAAGCGGCCCAGCGCCGCCGGTTTGACGTCGATCGCGGAGGCACCGCGCCGCAGGACCTCGTGGACGGCCTTGAGGGAAAATTCGACGGCGCGCTCAATCATGAAGTGCAGGCTTCCGGCCACTACACCACCAACGTTGGGTCCATAGATCAGGAAGAAGTTGGGGAATCCAGGGACAGTGACGCCGTTGTAGGCCCGGGCATCGCCCTTCCAGAAATCGTGGATCTCCACACCATCACGGCCGACGACCTCCACTTCATCCAGGTAGTCCGAGGGTTTGAATCCGGTGGCGAAGACGACGATGTCCACCTCGTGTTCAACGCCATCGTTGTCGATGATCCCGTTTTCCGAGAACCTTTCGATCCTGGAGGTGACCACGGTGGTGCCCTCGGACTTGAGGGCTGCGGCCCACACCCCGTTGTCACGCAGCATTCTCTTTGCACCGGGCGGGTAGTTGGGAATGGCGTTCTGGAGCAATTCAGGACGGTCCGCGAACTGCTCCTTCATGCGCTCGACCAGCATCTCCCGCACTTCCTGGTTCTTGGCCGAGACACTCAAGGGAGCGCCCTGCCAGCCGTCCTCCGCCGTGACGGTGTGCAGGCGGCCCGGAATACCTTGAAGCGTCACCCACAGCCGGTACCACTGCGCGTAGTGCGGCACCTTGCGCCGCAACCAGTCAAAGGTGCCACTGACGCCGTCGTGATAACTGGGAGCCGGCAGCATCCACGGCGCGCTGCGCTGGAAGAGCACCAGCCCGGCCACCTCGTCAGCCAGCGCCGGCACAATCTGGTAGGCGCTGGCACCCGTGCCGATGACCGCCACACGCTTGCCGCGGTAATCTACATCGTGCGACCACTCCTGGGAGTGCATGGTCACCCCGCGGTAGAGCTCAGCGCCGGGGAAGTCCGGGATGTTGGGCCGGTCCAGTTGGCCCAGGGCACTTACGACGGCGGCAAAGGTGCGGAACCGCTCCTGCCCGCCGCCGTGGCGGGTGGTCGCCTGCCAGGTGCGGGATTCCTCGTCCCACGACAGGCGGACAAGCCGGGTGGAGAACTCGATGGACTCCACCAGCCCTGCGCGCTCAGCCACGTCCCGGACGTAGTCCAGGACGTCTCCGCCTTCGGCGAACTGGTGTGGCCAGTCACCACGCTGGGCGAAGGAATACGAATAGCCGAACGTGGGGGTATCGAGGCGGACACCGGGGTAGGTGTTCTTGGCCCAGGTCCCGCCCAGGGTGGGCGCGTCTTCCACCACGGTGAACGGCACACCTGCCTGCGAATAGCGGAAGGCGGCAGCGATTCCGGCGATTCCGGCACCGATGATCAACACGGGGAAGTCGCGTCCGTCAGCTACCTCATCGAAAGTCCACTGCGGAGCTCCGCCCTTGTCCGGAGCGAGGTCGAGTTCGTGCTTCAGCGACGCGAACCAGTTCTCGCGGCCACCTGTGAGATACCCGAGGAGGTCCGTTACGGCGTCGTTCTCCAGCAAATCAACACTGGTGATCTCCTTGTCCCGCAGCTGCCGCAAACCGTCCAAAGCAAGTGCCTTGGCGCGTTCCTGCTGCTCCGGTGACATGCCTCCGTGCGGATGAGGCTGGGTGTCCACCAGAGTCAAGGGGGGCTCCAGGTCGCTTTCAAGGAAAGAAGAGTCTCCGAGCGCCGCCGCGAGGGCGGCGAGCAGGACAGGAAGTTCCGCCTGGGCGACGATCTTTTCCAGTTGGACGTCGTCCTCGACGATCGGCTCTGAGCTTGCTTCCCAGTAAAGGTCATCAAACCGCATCGTCTCAGACCTTATTTCCTGCATGCTGGGCATTTTTCCTCCTTGATTCGTCAGGACCGCGACAGCGGATCGACGTATGAACGCAGTTTGTTGATCACGGCCGTCTCACTTTGGTCAGTGAATACGGCAGCGACGTAGCGGTCCGGCCGCACCAACACGGTGTGGGGTGTGGCCAGCCCGGGACGCGCAAGAACCCGTGCCGCATCTACTAGGACCTGCTCGTCACCATTCCGGCGCGCGGCGTCGGAATTCCCATTGAGCGTGATCCGGCGAGCGCCCAGCAAGGACCAGAACTGCTTGCCCGCTGTCGTTCCGGTGCTGCCTGCGCCAAGCGTGATGAGTGCCCATCCACTCCCCAGGTGGGAGTCCAGGGGAGCCACGGAACCGTACTCGTCAGTCAGGGTCGGTTGGCTTAGGGCAAGGCCCACCCAGGCCGCGAGTCGACGATCAACGTCGCGATCGGCCTTGATGGCAACACCGTTGCGGTAGTCCGGCGGGGTGATGAACCGCATCGACCCCAGGTACCGATGCGCAGCGGGAATCAGGCTGACCGCACGGAAGGCAATATCCCGAAGATTGGTCCTGAAGGCTCCTACGGCCATCACCACAGCGCCCGTCCGGCGCGAGACCTTGACCATCTTGGCCGCGTGGGTGCGGCGTTCCGACTCGTAGGTGGACAGAAGGCGGTCGGTCCCCACACCGCGGAGCACCTCCAGCAGCTTCCAGCTCAGGTTCAGGGCATCCCGCAGGCCTGCGTTCAGTCCTTGTCCGGAGAAGGGAGGCATCAGGTGCGCCGCATCCCCAATCAGGAAGGCGCGGCCCGAACGGTAAGTGCGGGCAAGCCGTTGATGGGCTACATAGACCACAGCGCGCCTGACGTCTTCGGTGCGGAGCTCCGGGTGGAAGGGCCGGGACAACTCCAGGATCTTGTCCGGGGCCGTCATCTCGTCCGGATCTTCGTGATCGAAAAGCATGAATTCGAGCCGCAGGCGGCCCTTGATTCCGGGAACCAGGACGTAGGGACGTGTCCCGTTGCCATGGAACTCGGCGAAGGGTTCGCGTGCTCCAGGGACGTTGAGCAAGTCCACAACAATCCATCGTTCCTGCTGGGTGGAACCCACCAGGTCGATGCCCAGGCTCTCGCGGACAAAGCTGCGACCGCCATCTGCCCCGACCAGCCACGAGGCTGTCACGGTGCCCGCGCCCGCGTCGGAATCAAATCCGACTGTTACCCCGCCCGCTTTCTGGCTGATGGAATTTACCTGGGCACCGGCCAAAAACTCAATACTCTGGTGTTCGCAGGCCTTGTTCCACAGCAGTTCTTCCAGCACGGGCTGGTCGAACTGCGACTTCGCAGGATGCCCGATGCGGGAGGGAACAGGCGTGGACGACGCAAGTGGCCGGTCATTCAGCCCGAAGTAGCGGCTGCCGGTTCCCAGCAGCGATTCCGCTTTCAACGCTTCCGCGAGGCCCAGCCGGTCCATCGTCCGGAAGGTCTCGTCAGCGATGCTGATGGCCCGCGGCAGGTCCATCGGCGCCTTGGCGGTTTCCAGCAGCACAACGTGCGCACCGCCGTCGGCCAGCAACAGCGCCGCCGTCAGCCCAACGGGCCCGGCCCCCACAACCGCAACATCGAAGTCATCCATAGTGTTTCCTCCACGCATCCTCAAGCAACGAGGACGTTGCGAAGGGTGCCCAGTTTGCCGACCTCAACCTCGACGACGTCACCCGGGACCAGGAATGTGGGCGGCTCCATGAAGAGACCCACACCACCGGGCGTACCGGTGACAATGACGTCGCCCGGAGCCAGCGGAGTGAACGCGGTGACGTACTCGATGATGGCGGGGATGTCGAAGATGAGGTCTGCGACGGCGGCGCGCTGCCGGACCTCGCCGTTGACGCGGGTTTCCACCACGAGCTCGGTGACGTCACCGACTTCCTCGGCGGACATGAAGTACGGGCCGAAGGCACCGCTGAGCGGGAAATTCTTGCCCGGGGTCCACTGACCCGTGTGGCGCTGCCAGTCGCGGGCGCTGAAGTCATTGAATGCGGCATAGCCGGCAATGTAGTTCCAGGCGTCTTCAGGCTTGACGTGATCCGCGTGGGCTCCGATCACCAGCGCGACTTCGCCTTCGTAGTCGTACATGGAGCTTTCGGCGGGAATCGGCAGGTCCGCGCCGTGGGCGGCCAGGGTATCGGAGAAGCGTGCGAAGACGGTGGGCTTGCCTACCTCGTCCCGTCCGGTTTCTTCACGGTGGCTGCGGTAGTTAACACCAATGCAGATGACCTTGCCCGGGGTGGACAGAACGGGAAGGAAGGAGGTTCCTTCAACGGGCTGAACCGGCGCCTTGTCCCATTTCAGGGCAGCTGACAGCAGATCTTCCTCGATGGCCGACTGCAGCGAAGAGCTGAGCTTGGCTCCGCTGGGACCGAGGTCCAGCAGTTCTCCGTTGGTCTCCAGTCCCCACGTGGGCTGGCCTTCCTGGTTCAAGTAACTCGCGTAGCGCATGTGAATCCTTTCTAGGGCCGGCGTCATTGCCTCCGGCTTGCCGGTGTTTGAACTATACGGAGAATGCATTCTTGAGTCAATAATGTAGTTTTAGTGTGTTAGTGCGTAAGTGTACGCTTGTCCCATGGCACGACAAGCGAATGCAGAAACCATCAGTGAAGTAGTGCGGGGCAAGTTGCGGGCCGACATCTTTGCTGGCCAGTGGGCCCCGGGCACCAACCTCCAGGTTGGTGAGCTCACCAAGCGGTACGGCGCCAGTTCCACGGTCGTCCGTGAAGCACTTGTGCGTTTGGCTGGTGAAAAGTTGCTGCAATTCCGTCCCAACAGAGGCTTCTTCGTGTCCGAATACACCTTGGAAGAACTGCGCGGTCTGGGTGAACTTCGTTGCCGGGTGGAGGAGTACGGGCTGACCTTGGCCATTGAACAGGGCGACGTTGCCTGGGAGTCCGATCTTCTTGCCGTCCACCACCGCCTGGAGCGGACCCCGCGCCGCACCAGCGAGGACCCGAACCACATCTCGGTGGAATGGTTCCTGGCCCACCAGGCGTTCCACGCAAAGTTGCTGGAAGCCTGTCCTGTCCCCTTGCTTCAGGATTTCGCAGCCACCCTGGGCGAGGCTACCGCTCTTTACCGCCTCTGGACCGCGCCGGATAAACGCGCTCAATCCCGGGACATCGAGGCCGAGCACCGCGCGATTCTCGAGGCGACCATAGCCCGCGATGCTCCGACGGCCACCAAGCTTCTGCGGGAGCACTACATGCGCACGATCGACGTGATCGAAGAAGCCGAGTTTCATGCCGCCTCCGACGCCGGGCTGCCCAAGGAGTAAAGGCAACCCGGCCGTTCTTAGTTCAATGCGATGGGGAAGGCTCCGTGCTTCCGGAAATCCTCGCCGTTGTAGACGCCCCAACGGTTGAACCAGGTCCGGTCATCCTGGTCCCACTCGATGGGGGGACGCTCCAGTTCGTGGATTTGCTCGAGATCGGTGTACAGTTCGACCACGGTGCCATTGGGTTCGACATAATAGGCGGCGATGTTGTGGCCCGCGCCGTGGCGGACCGGGCCCCAGATCAACCGACGGCCCTTGGCGAACAGCCGGTCGCCGAGGCGGCCAAGGTCGGCAATGGACTGCGTCTGCCACGCGTGGTGGTGCAGGGAACCGCGGCCTTTGATCAAGGCAATGCCGTGGTGGTCCGGGTTGCAGCGCAGGAAGTACGCGAAATCCTGGCCAATGACATCGGAAACCTTGAACCGGAAAAACTCGACCAGGAAGTCCTTCATGGCGGTGGGATTCTGAGGATGGATGTTGATGTGGCCATAACGGTCCGGGCCAAACGATGACGGACCGTGCCGGTGGTCCTTCATGCCCACATAGACGTGGTAGACGTATCCTTCCGGGCCGAGGACGGCGAAGCCCTCACCGATCTCCCGCTCCAAAGGGCTGCGCGTAAGGATCGGGAACCCTGCCGTTTCCAGCCGCTTGCGAATGATTTCGAGCCCCTCCGGGCTGTCTGCCACAAGGCCGACGTGGTCGATTCCGTCCTCCTCGCCCTTCACGTAGACCAGCTCGTGGTGACGGTCCGCAGCGGACAGGTAGGCACGCTTATCATCGTTCAGCGTCATACGCAGGCCGAGGACGTCGGTGGCCAGTTCAAGGGACTCGTCGTAGTCCCGGGTTCTCATAGCGAGATAGCCCATTTCGGTGATCACACCAAGTGACATAGCTAAAAATGCCTTTCTTTCAGGTGCCGGCTCCTAAACGGAGCGCGACGCGCCACCATCCACGCGGATGTTCTGGCCTGTGATGTAGCTTGATTCCTCGCTTGCGAGGAACCGGATGACGCGGGCCACTTCACTGGAGCTGGCAGCCCTGCGCAGCGGTATCCGGGTGGTCCATTCAGCCGGCACGGTACCGGGGTCCTCCTTCGTGAATCCAGGGAGGACATTGTTCATTCGGATTCCGGACGGCCCGTACTCGTCGGAATACAGCTTGGTAAAAGACCCCAAGGCGGCGCGGAATGTGCCGGATACTGGGTAGTTCGGATTGGGTTCAAAAGGGGAGCTGGTGGAAACGTTCACGATCGATCCCCCGCCCCCGGCCAGCAGGTGGGGGGTGACGATTCGAGCCATGCGGATGACGTTCATGAGGTACATCTCGTAGCCCTCGAGCCATTCGTCGTCGCTGATCTCAAGCACCGGCTTCCTGGCCGCGTGGCCGGCACTGTTGATTACGACGTCGATCCGCCCGTAAGTCTCCAGCGCCAAGTCGGTAATTGACTGCAGATCCCCAACGGAACGGTTCGAACCGACCGCGCCCACGCCGCCGAGGCAGCGCGCCAACTCCAGGGCACTCCCGGAGGGCGAAAGGGCTGCAATCTTGTACCCGTCATCAGCCAACGCCCTGGCAGCCGCGCCGGCGATCCCGCGACCGCCGCCGACCACCAGCGCAACTTTGCCTGATGACTTCACCCCTTGTCCTCCGCCGCCCCGAGCTCGGCGTAGTGCTGGACGAGCTTGTCCATGGCGAGCGCAGACAGCTCGGCCGCCTCAGCAAAGTCGATCTCATCTCCTGCGGAGGCCGAGATGTAGAAGCCGTCCGTCAAGGCGCGGCCCAGCATGACGACTTTCCGGGCGAGGTCCGGCTTGACGCGCAAGGCCGCCTCCGGGAGGCCCGGAGTGACAGCCTCAACCATGAGTTCATACATCTGCTCGCGCACTTCCAAGTACTTCTGGCGGGCTGCGTTGCCCGCCAGCCGCTTCTCCAGGGCAAACAGCAACCCGATGATCCAGAACGCTTCCTGTGCGTGCTCAGGATCAGTTGAATTTGCGGCGGACCCGGCGATACTCGTACGGAGGATCACCCTGTTCTCCGGCCCACGGTGGCGTGTCTGCCAGTTTTCGAAGCAGTAATCGATCAGTGCGGCAAAGAGGCCCTCTTTGTTTTCGAAGTGCCAGTAGACCGAACCGATTGGCAGGCCGGCAACCCGTGCCACCTCGGCCATGGTGGTGCCTTCATAGCCCACTTTCACGGCAAGCTGGAGCACCGCCTCAAGGATTGCGCGTTCATTTTCCGGCGTGGACTGGTGGACCCGGCGACGCTTGCCGCTCTCGGTCTTGCCGTTGCTGCTGACATCCGCGCCTGCCCGGGGGCTCATGCGTACAACCCGTCGTGCGCGGTCATCCGTTCGCCGCCGGGATTGGTCTTGGCGAACTGAACCTCCTCGTACACCTGGTGGCGAAGTTCCCCGAAGCGGTGCAGGGACCGCGTGTCGGCCTGGCTGCGGGCATCGGGAAGGTCGATGTGGATGTCAGCCTGGACAATAGTGGGCGAGCTGGACAACACCAGGACGCGTTCAGCCAGGTAGACGGATTCGTCAATGTCGTGGGTCACGAAGAGGATGGTCATGTCCAACCGCTTCCAGACTTCACGGACCAGGTCCTCCAGCTCTCCACGGGTTTGCGCGTCGACGGCCGCGAAGGGCTCGTCCATGAGCAGGACGCTGGGGTTGGAGGCTACGGCACGGGCGATCGCCACGCGCTGCTGCATGCCGCCGGAGAGCTGCCACGGGTAGCTCTTGGCAGCGTGGGACAGGGTGACGGCCTCAAGCGCATCCTTGACCCGGGCCTTACGCTCATCCTTGGGCACGCCGGAGGTCTTGAGCGGCAGCTCGACGTTGTCCTCGACACTCAACCAAGGGAAGAGGCTGCGGCTGTATTCCTGGAAGACCACGGCCATGCCCTCGGCGGGCCCGGAGACGCGCTTGCCGTCCAGGACCACTTCACCGGATGTTGGATCCAGGAGCCCGGCAATGCATTTGAGCAGCGTCGTCTTTCCGGAACCGGAGGGCCCTACCAGGCAGGCGAACTCGCCGGCGTGGAGATCGAAGGTCAGGGACCGTACGGCCTCCACCTCGTTCCGTGTGCCTGCGCTATATACCTTGCGCACCTGCTGGACACTGAGCCGGATATCCGACTTGCTAGCCGTCATTGGAGGCCTCCTTCAGACCGTAGTACCATCCCAGAACCCGCTTCTGGATTGCCTGGAATACCACCGAAAGCAGCACCCCTATGATCCCCAGGAGAAATATTCCGCTCCACATTTCGGGGATCGCGATGCGGTTCTGGAAGTTAATAATGGAGTAGCCAATACCGTCGATCGACGCGAACATTTCCGAGACGACCAAGAGGATAAGCCCCACCGCAAGGCTATGCCGGATGCCGGCCATGATGAGCGGCGAAGCGCCGGGAAGCACCAGGTAGCGTATGCGGTCGAAGCCGCGGAGCCGGTAGACGAGTGCCGTGTTCTTCAGCACTTCGTCGAGGGACCGCACGCCTTCGATCGTATTGAGCAGGACAGGCCAGAGGCAGCCCAGTACTATCACAGTGATCTTCATCGTGTCATTGATGCCGATGAGCAGGAGCAGCACCGGGATGAGGATGGTTGAAGGCACTGCCCGGATGAATTCCAGCAGGGGTTCCAGGAACCAGCGGAGGTTGCGCGAGAGACCGATGGCGATCCCCAGCGCCACCCCGAGTATCAGGGAGACGGCAAGGCTGATGAGCAGCCGACCCATGCTGGGCACGACGTCGGTGAAGAACTTCTCGCTGAACCACACGTTGATGAACGTCGTGGCCAGTTTGTCCGGCTTGGGAACGAAGAAGTTGGCTCCCTGGGCTGTGAACGCCCACCAGATGGCAATGAGGATTGCCGGCAGGCCGAACCACATGCCGAGGCGTTTGAGGACGATCATGCCGCCACCTCCGAACGGACCGAGCTGTGCCAGAAAAGCACCTTGCGCTCGATGAAGCGGAAAATAAGGTTCACCAGGATGCCCAGGAGCCCGGATGTCAGGATCAGTGCGATCATCGCCGCCGGGTTGTCGTTCAACTGGGCCTGTGCCACTGCCCGGCCTATTCCGGGCGTACCGACGATGAGTTCGGAACTGATCGCAAGGATCAGGGCAACCGTGGCAGCAAGGCGGATGCCGGTCATCAGGTACGGCAGGAGCGTGGGCAATACCAGGTGCCGAACCCGCTGAAGCCACGTCATCCGCAGCGTGCGAACGGTGTCGTCGGCCACCTTGTCAATGTCCGTGATGCCGTACATGGCCTGGATCAGGACAATCCAAAAACAGCCGTAAACCACAATCAGGAGTTCGGCGCCGATCCGCGGTCCAAAGAACAGTGCGGCCAAGGGAATCAGGCCTACAGCAGGAATGGGACGCAGGAACTCGACCGTGGTGTGCGTTGCAGCGCGCAGGAAGCGGCTCGAACCGATGAGCAAGCCCACTGCGAGGCCGCCCAGCGTGGCGATGGTCAGCCCAAGGAACCAGGCCCACATCGTCTGGCCCACGGTGAGCCAGAACTGGGTGAAGGTGAAGTTTTTAAGGAGGGTAGGAATGACCACCGATGGTGGTGGCAGGTGGTGCTGGCTGACTGGGCCAAAGGCGGAGAAGAGTTCCCAGGCGATGAGTGCCGCCAGGATGCCGGCGACGCCCAGGACGTAGGGTCCCACAGCAATCCACCGGTCAGCACGACGCACTCTGTGTTCCCGCGCAGGCGGGGCACTCACAGCCACGCTCCTCAGCGTTGGACTTTGCGTTTCCACGGTTTTGTTCTGCTCTCATTTGTGCGATCAGTGGCTGGCGGGGGCCGCAGGGGGGAGCGGCCCCCGCCAGCGGCTTTATGGTTTCCAGATCACCTTGGCCACATCGGGCGTGGTGTTGACGATGCCGTACTTGACGAGCAGATCCGCAAACAACTGGATTGTCTCCTGTGAGACATCCGGGTTGTAGAGCGAGAGTTGGGCCTTCTTCGCAGCCGCGGGATCGGTGCCCAGGGCCGCCGGCATGGCGTCGCGGATCAGATCATTGTTTTGGGTCAGGAAAGGCAGCGCTTCCTTCATGGCTTCCGTGAACCGCTTGACCTTGTCCGGATCGCTTTGCACCAGTTTGCCGCTGGAGATGGAGACCAGTTCGTTGGCGCCAAGGCCGGTGTCGTGGATGAAGTCGCTGACGACACGGCCACCTTTGGACACTACCTGCTGGATGAAGGGAGAGCCTGCCATACCGGCGTCGATCTGGCCGGCTTCGATCTGGGCTGCAACTTCCGGGAAGGACAACTGGACGAAGGTCACCTTCTTCGGGTCGCCGCCGTCCTTGGCAATTGCTTCACGGATGCCGATCTCGCCGATGCCGCCCAGTGCGTTGACGGAAACCTTTTTACCTTCAAGGTCCCGGGCAGATTTGATGGTGGATGAGGCACCCACTACCACGGCGGTGGAGTCTTCAACGATTTTGGGGTCATTCTGGGTGACACCTTCAACGATGCGGACATCGAGCCCCTGGGTGGTGGCCGTCAACGCCGTCACGGGGCTTGCCAGCATGAAGTCCAGGTCACCGGTTGCCAGCGCCGGCAGCTGTGCCGCACTGCTTCCTGCGCCCACTACCAGCTGCAAATCGATTCCATGCTTTTCGAAGAAGCCTTTATCCTTGGCAACCTGGAAGGCTGCCACGGTGTTGGACGGGAAGATCCCGTAGGTGACCTTGGTGAGCGCTCCGGAGCTGCTGTCCGCAGCAGCGGGGGCGCTGCCGTCGACAGATCCGGATGCGCAGCCACTGAGCGCCAGCGCCAAGGCTACGGCGCCGACGGCCGCTGCGCGGGTTTTGTTGATATTCATGGATTCGCTCTCCCTTGAGTGATTGCTGCGCGGGCCTTTGCCTGCCGTCTTCAGCGACGAGTTGCAGCAACAGTATTTTGCTAATTAAGCCTTTGTCAACGGATTATGCATTCTGAATTATATTATGCGTTCTGAGGTGCAAATGTGACGTCAGCCACGCTGAAGACCTTGTCCAGAACACCGCTGAGCTCCTGCGCGAGACACTCCGCAGCCACCACGTGGTCCGGACGCACAACGATCGCCGAGAAGGGCCTCTCGTCGAACCAGGACTTCAGGACGCCGCTTTCGTCACCAACAACGCGAACGCCGGGTGCAGCAGCAGCTTTGGCCCACGGCAACTGCGTGGCCGGCACTGCATGGACCAGAACGCCGCCAAGCCGTCCGAGCTTCTCTGCCGCGACCTCACTCACAAACGCCATGGGATCGTTGTTCCAGACCACCACACGCCAGCCTTGACCGGTGGCATCGTCCAGCAGGACCGACTTACCGTCCTCGCTGCGGACCGTGGGCTGAGGGAAAAGTGTTCCCACCGTCCGCGGAGCGTCTTCCCGGTCCGGCAAGGACTTCCACGTCGGGAGCTTCGACGGAACCACAACGCCGTGATCGTACTTCGGCATCGGCTTATAGCCCTGGCTGTTCAGGCGTGCGCGGGCCCTGGGGAGCCGGTCCACCACGGCGGCAGCCATATCGCGGACAGCCGTGCGGAGCCTGTTGTGGTCTGTGACCAGGTTCGCCATGTTCAGCGACAACGCCACCATGGCTTTCACGTGCTCCCGGCGCTCGTCTTCGTAGGAATCAAGCAACCGGTCACTTGCTTTTCCTTGGACGACGGCCGCGAGTTTCCAGCCCAGGTTCAAGGCATCCCGGATTCCGGAGTTCCACCCTTGACCAGCCACCACAGGCATTACGTGGGCAGCGTCGCCGGCCAGAAGGAAGCGACCTACGCGGAACTTCTCTGCGACCCGGGCATGATGGGCATAGACCCGACGGCGGATGATATCCAGGCCCGCGGGATCGGGCACGTGGGGGGCAAGCAGGGCGAAGACGAACTCATCATCCTCGGCCAACTCTTCCGATTCCCCTTCAAACAGCGTGAACTCCCAGCGCCGAATGCCGTGGGGCAGGCTAAGGGTTGCGTAGCCGCGGCTTGGGTCTCCACCGAATACCGCGTGCGGTGTGCCGATGGGATCGTTCGCGACGTCGATCACGAGTCCGCGCGTCGATCGGGTCTCGCCTTCGAACTTGAGCCCCAGGTGCTGACGGGTCAGCGAGCGCCCGCCGTCGCAACCCACGACGTAGCTGCCTGTAATCCGCTCCTCACCAGTGGGCGTGCTGACCGTGGCGATGACGCCGTCGGAATCCGATGCGAAAGCCTCCACCCGGCAACCGAAGCGCACCTCCACATGGGGGTACCGCGCCAGGCCCTCGAGTAGAGCCTTATCAACCAGGGGCTGGATAAAGCCGTTACGTCGGGGCCAACCGAACTCACGGGTTGTGGGGTTGATCTCTGCGAGGATCTTGCGGTCGCCGTTGATGATGCGGATCTTCTGGTCGGGGACCGTGTGCGGAAGCACCTTGTCCACCAGTCCAATGGTCTGCATCGTCCGGAGAGCTTCGTCGTCGATGCCCACGGCGCGGGGGTAGTCGATGAGCTCGTCGCGGCCTTCGAAGACCACCGTGCTCACGCCAAACTGGCCAAGGAGGTTGGCCAAGGTCAATCCGACCGGACCGGCTCCGATGATAATGACGTCCCTGCGGTCGCTCATTTTGTGCCCCTCAGGGTCTTGATGGATTCTTGGGCCGCACGGCTAAGGAATACAAGGTCAATGCCGAGGCCCACATAGTCGACGAGGTCCCGGTCAAGAAGGTGGGCGGCGTAGGTACCGGAGCCCGAATAGATGCCCAGGGTCACACCGTGTTCCCTCGTCAAAGCTGCCAAGTCGACGATGGCTTCCCGGACAGGTCCGTCTTCCCAGTCTCCCCTGCCGGGAAGACCGAAGGATACGGCCAGGTCCGCCGGTCCGATGTAGATGGAGTCCAGGCCGGGAGTCGTGACAATCTCTTCCGCGTTCTTCAGGCCCGCCACTGTTTCAATCTGGGCGATGGCAGACACTGCAAGGTTGCCCGCTTCGGTGTAGGACTCTCCCTTATAAAGGGCAGGCCTGCTCGGACCGAGGCTACGGTTGCCCACGCCGGGGTACTTGGTGGCCTCCACCAGCATTCGCGCTTGCTCGCCCGACTCGATGGTGGGAGCGATGATTCCGCGTGCGCCGCTGTCGAGGAGGCGAAGGATCGGAGCCGGATCAAGGCTTCCCACCCGCGCATAGGTATAGGCGGAGCCCCGGGGTGCGGCCCGCAGCATGGTGCAGGCCGCTTCGAGTCCCACTTCGCCGTGCTGCAGGTCGACCACCACGCCGTCGTAACCGGCAGCCAGCGCCCACTCCGTCACGGACAGGGATGGAATGGCCTGGTGCAAGAGTGCCGGTGGCCGTCCGCCGCGGCTATCCCACTTCATTTCGCGGCACTTTCGGTCAGGCGCTTGGCGTGCGCGGCAGCGTTCATGCCGCCGAAGATGGGGTTGATCTCGCGGCGCGCGATCTTCCACTCGCCATCCACGTCGCGGTAGACCTCCCGGAATTCACCTACGCTGGCAGGCATGAGCGGGTTCTCCGAGGAGTCCCGGAACGTCAGGTACTGCGTCCAGCCGTGGAGTTCCTCGCCGACCCATTCCAAACGGATGCCGCCGATGAGGTGGCGGCCCACCACTCCCGTGACCTTGGCACGTCGTTCGCCCCAGGCCTTGATGGCGTCCCGGCCATCCATGTCTCCGAGGGGGCCGGTGGAAACTGCGTCTTCGGTGTAGAGCTCCCACGTCGTGTCAGCCTTGCCGTGGTCGAGTCGCCACAGAAGTTCCGCGACGAGCGCCTCGATGGCCACCCGGGTTTCAACGGTTATCTTACGCATCAACAGCCTCCACCAGGTGCGCGGTGACGTCTCCGAACCCGTGCGAGTACTTCGCGGTGTACGTAACGTTGGGATCCCAGTCCACAATCAGCCCGATGGATCCGGAGAGCAGGATTTCTCCGGCGCGGAGGGGCTTGCCGATCCTCAGGGAGGTCTCTGCCAACCACTGGATTGCATTTATGGGATCACCCATGACGTTGCCGCCGACGCCGCGCGTCAATTCTTCGTCGCCGCGGTAGAGGACCATCTCCACCTGTTTGAGGTCGATTTCACCGTAAGGGATGCGGACCGGACCCGTGACGATACCTTCGCAGGCGGCGTTGTCGGCGATCGTATCCACGATGCCCATTTTGTAGCTGTGGTAGCGGTTATCCACCAGTTCCATGGCCGGGGTGACGTAATCGATAGCGGCTTCCACAGATGCCAAATCCGAATCCAGGATGTCGGACTTGAGGACGAAGGCAAGCTCGGCCTCGATCTTGGGGTGGAAGTACGCTGACGACGGCCGCTCAACGGGCGACTCGAAAACCATGTTGTCGAGGATGATCCCGTAATCCGGTTCGTCCACTCCGGCGCGCTCCTGAACGACGGGGTTGGTCAGGCCCACTTTCCGGCCTACCCGACGGCGGCCTTCCGCGGCTTCGCGCTGCTGGGTGACGAGTTCGGAGATGCGGTAGGCAGCATCCTTGTCCTTGTCCGGGAGCCGGTGGCGCACAAACTCGATGGGGGTGCGCGTGGTCCGCGCGTTGTAGAGATCTTCAGCGATCTCCGTAATGATGTCCGGCACCGGTATCAGGCCTTTCTGCTGAGGAAATCGAGTGCTTTTTCGTTGAAACTGGCGGGGTCCTCCCACTGTGGCCAGTGGGCCGCGTTGCGGATCAGTGCCAATTCGCCGTCGGGAATGGCTGCTGCCAGGGTCTCTCCCGTGCCGACGCCTCCAGTTGGCTCGTGGTCCGTCCACACGAGCAGCGCCGGCACGGGAATGGCTGCATAGTCTTCCTTGGTCACCTGGTTCCGGGCCCGGATATCCGGAACCTGGAGCGCCATGATGTGCTCCATGGATGTGATGAAGCCGGGCCGCCCGTAGATGGCGCGGCGAACTTCCACCAACTCGTCCGTAATCTGCCCTGGATCATGGATGACCACTTGGAGCCGCGCCTTGACGTTCTCGTAGCTGGGGTCTTCCACTGCCCTGCGGCTGATCGGGCTGACCCGGTCCATGGACATTGGTCCCACCATCCGGCCCCCAGGGGCGCTCAGGATGATGGTGTGCAGTCGTTCGGGGTGGTGCGCGGCGAACTTGATGGCGATCCAGCCGCCCAGGGACTCCCCCAGGAGGTGCACCTTGTCCAAGCCGAGCACGTCCAGGAGTTCCAGCAGGTGCGCCTCGTAGTCAGGGATCTCCAGGTCGGCCTCAGCCAACGTCGTATAGCCATGCCCGGGGTAGTCGTAGCCGATGACCTTGTACTTCTGCGCCAGTGCACGGATGTTGTGCGTCCACGCTTCGATGTGCCCGCTGGTGCCGTTGAGCAGGACCACGGTTTGCTCACCGTCGCCAACGGTGAGGACCCGGGTCCGCCACGGACCTGCCTGAACATACTCGAGGGTGTGGGGAAGATCGGCAATCTCCCCCCACATTGTTTTCCGGGTCATGAGTCTTGGGGAATGGCAGCGGTGATCCCAAAGCCGGCACCCCAGGTCTTGACGGGCCAGTAGCGGTCAACCACCATGTCGTAATCGCCCGCCGTCGACAATGCGCTGAACGCTGCGATCCACGAACGCATCTCGTGGGCGGCGCTTCCGCCCTCGGCGATGAATTCGTCGTTGTCCCAGCTGTCTACGTCACTCAGGGAGCCCGAACGGAACACCTTGAGCAGTTTCTGGTCCCATTCCTCATTAAGGGGAGCGCTGGATGCGCGTCCTTCGGCAATTGCCTGGATGCCCTGGATGATCTTCCCTTCCCTGGCCGCCCGGTCCTCCTTCGACGGCGAGTAGGACACCAGCCGCTGCTGGACCGGCTCCGGCGAACCGTCGTACTCGGGAATCGGCGGGTTGTGTGAAAGTCCGCCGGATGCCACCAAAAGGACTCGCTTATCCAACTGCTGGGCAGCACGGCCCAAGGCCTCCCCCATCAAACGGATGCGCGCCATGGGGGTCAGGGGCTTACCGATCGCGTTCACGAAGACGGGAACGAACGGACGGGTGAAGCCGGCGCCGAAGAGGAATTCCAAGGGCTGCATGACGCCGTGGTCAACCTCCAGTCGCTCGGAGCGGGAGATGTCGATCCCCTGGGCGATGGTCAGTGCGTGCAGCTGCCGTGCTGTATCGGAATCGACGGGAAGCGGCCCCTCCCCGGTGCCGTAGTCACCGACGCCCACAGCCTGGGCACCAATGGCAAACGGCGGCATCATCGAGTACAGGACGCCGTTGAAGTGGTCCGGGCCGAAAATGACGGTGACGTCTGGCGCGAAGTCTTCAACGAATGAGCGGACCTCGCCCAGGGCTCCATTGATTTCCGCGAAGATGTTCCCGCCCGGATCGACGTTTCCAAATGACGGCGCGTGTGACAACGCGGCTAACGCAAGCGACATTGCTTTCCCTCTCAGTGACGTCGGCCGCATCGGGCCCTTCCCTAGAGTGTAGATTCTAGATTCGACATTTTCAAGGGCGAAAGTGATTTAGGCCATGGGCGCATGCAGGGTCGGAGTCCAATGCGGCAGTGCGAAAGCGTTGCGTTCGCTGGCCTCAGATCCCGGACAAAGCATCCAGAGTGAAATCTATGTTCACTATTTAGGACACCGCCCAGTATGCTGGACGCATGACTTCCACCAAGACCGTGGCCATTGCCGTCCCGCTCGAAGCAAAGCTTGTGGACCAGATCCGTGCCGTTGACCCCTCCGTCACCGTCCTCTACGAGCCCGGCCTCCTGCCGCCGGAACGCTTCCCCGCCGACCACTCAGGGGATCCGGCCTTCAAACGCACGGACGAACAGGAAGAGCGCTACTGGGCAATGCTCAACAGCGCCGAGGTGCTGTACGGCTTCCCCAACGAGAGCCCTGATGGCCTGGCGCGCATCGCCCGGGAAAACCCGCGATTGCAGTGGGTCCACGCGATGGCGGCCGGGGCAGGCGGAGCCGTCAAGGCATCCGGACTGAGCCAGGATCTCCTGCAGAAGTTCAAGATCACCACCTCCGCCGGGGTCCACGCCCTGCCCCTCGCAGAGTTCGCAGCGATGGGAATCCTCAACGGCTTCAAACGCAGCGCCGAACTTGCCCAGGACCAGGCTGCAAAGGCCTGGCCCAGCCTCCGGGTCCCCACCCGGCTGGTCAACGGATCAAACCTGGTCGTCAGCGGCCTCGGCGAAATCGGACTGGAAACCGCCCGGATCGCCCGGGCGCTGGGCATGAACGTCAGCGGCAGCAAACGAAACGTGGAACCCATCGACGGGATCGACCAGGTAGTGGACAACGCCGGCCTCCCTACCCTCCTGGCCACGGCAGACGCCGTCGTCAACACCCTCCCCGGCACCGCCTACACGGAAAAGCTGTTCAACCGGGACCTGTTCGCCGCCATGAAGCCCGGGACCATCTTCGTCAACGTGGGCCGCGGAACCGTGGTGGACGAGGACGCGCTGCTGGAGGCACTGGACAACGGCCAGGTGGGCTACGCCTGCCTTGACGTCTTCGCCGTGGAGCCGCTGCCGCAGGACAGCCCCCTGTGGAACCACCCCAAAGTCATGGTCTCGCCCCACACCTCGGCCCTCAGCGCCGCTGAGAACCGGCTCATCACGGAGAGGTTCTGCAGCAACCTCCGGACGTTCCTCGACGGCGGGGACCTCCCCCACCTCGTGGACACGGTCCACTTCTACTAGGACGGGTGGAGAAGTGCGCATCGCCAGAATCCAAACAGCATCAGGCCCGCAGCACGCCGTTGAAGGCGACGGCACCTGGCACCACATCATCGACCCGTTTGAGGGAAGCCTCCGTTACACCGGCGGCACCACCACCCACAGCGAGGCAACATTCCTCGCGCCGGTGAGGCCCGCCGTCGTCCTGGGCATTGGCCACAACCACACCTTGAATGACCACCCCCTGCCCATCCAGGCGTGGCACAAGTCCGTCCACACCGTCGCCGGACCCGGCGACGCCATCACCGCGGTGCGCGGCCAGGGCACGGTCAACGCCGAGGGTGAACTCGCCGTCGTGATCGGCAGGACAGCCGCCAACCTGACCGTGGACAACGCCCTGGAGCACGTCCTCGGCTACACGTGCGTCAACGACGTCACCAATGTGGACCAGAACGCGGTGGACGAGCGGAATTTCCAAGGCAAGTCAGGCGTCAACTACACGCCCCTGGGCCCGTGGATAGAAACCCAACTCCCGGATCCCGAAAAGGTGGCCATCGACGTTTACGTTAACGGAGCAGCGAAGGCCACCTCCGGGACCTTCAACCTCCCCTCCACAGTGGTGGACTGCCTTGTGTACGTCACTTCCTGGCTCACCCTGGAACCAGGGGATGTGGTGATGACCGGTGCACCCGCCACAGTGGTGCCCGTCGAGCCCGGGGACAGGGTGGACATCGTCGTGGAGGGCATCGGCACCCTGAGCAGCCTCGTGGCCTGACGGGAGGAGTGTGCCAACGCGGCACTTATGATGGATTGCGTTCAGTTGACTGAACGCAACCGCACTCCGCCTTGGCGACCTAAGGAGAATCATGGCCGATTCCCATATCCCCGCGTCATCCGACAAGCCGGGAGCCACCTCGCCGGCGCCGGCCGTTACGCGGGCAGCAGCCGTCCTGGATGCCCTCGCCGCCTCGGCTACCGGCCGCCTCACCCTGAGCGACCTCTCGCGCGAGGTGGGAATACCCAAGTCCTCCACCTCCAACCTCCTGCTGGCGCTGGAGGAGGCCCGGCTGATCAGCCGGCAGGGCTCGGAGTTCACCCTGGGCCGCAAGCTGGTGGAACTGGGCGCCGCGTATCTGGGCAGGATGGACGAGGTACAGGAGTTCTACCGCTACTGCGAGCAGGCCTCCGTCCTGTCCCGCGAAACGGTGCGGATCGCCATGCTGGATGGCACCAATGTCATTTACCTGGCCCGCTATGAGGGCCACCCCGCGGTGCGGCTCACCTCCAATATCGGCGACAAGATGCCGGTGTCCCTCTGCGCCGTAGGCAAGGCCCTGATCGCTCGGCTGCGTGACCATGACCTGGAGGAAATGTTCCCGGACGACGCCGAACTGCCGGTCCTCACGCCCAAATCCCTGCGCACCGGCGCGGAACTGAAGGCGCAGCTGAAGGAGATCCGCGCGCAGGGGTTTGCCTTTGAGGATGAGGAATCCACCACCGGCGTGGTGTGCCTCGCCGTCTCCGTCCCCACCCGCGGCGCCCACGGCCCCAGCCTCGGCCTGTCCGTGACAGCCCTCAAGGCCACCTACACGCCGGAGCAGGGCTCGCAAATGGTCAAGGAACTGCAGGAACTGGCCCACTCCCTGGGCAATCCGATGGGCTAGGCGCGCCAGCCCGGGTGCAGTCCGTAAAAACAAAAACGAAAACTGTTGCCAGTTGTTCAGCTTGCTGTATTGTGTTCAGCATAGTGATCGACACAACAGGTGTTGCCGCTATCCCACCAGGCCAACGGGGGCCTGGAGTGCATTAGAGGGAGTTTTCGTGACAACTCGTACTAACTCACCGCAGGCCACCACGGACGGCGCCACCGTCGATCCGGACCAGCTGCGAAGGGCAACTCTTGCCAGCTCCGTAGGGTCCGCCCTGGAGTACTACGACTTCTACATCTACGGCCTGGCCTCGGCCCTGATCTTCGGCCCGCTGTTCTTCGCGCCGCTCGGCGAGAGCGGAGCCGTTATCGCCTCCTTCGCCACGTACGGCGTCGGATTCGCGGCACGGCCCTTCGGCGGCGTGGTCTTCGGCCACATCGGGGACCGCTTCGGCCGCAAGATGGTGCTGATCCTGACCATCGGCCTGATGGGCCTCTCCAGCTGCGCCATTGGCCTCCTGCCCACCTTCGACCAGGCGGGAATGCTGGGGGCGGTGCTCTTGGTGACGCTGCGCATCCTTCAGGGCCTGGGCGCCGGCGCCGAGCAGGCAGGCGCCACCACCCTGATCTCCGAGGTGGCCCCGCGCCGCCGTCGTGGTTTCTTCGCTTCGCTGCCCTTCGTGGGCATCCAGCTGGGCACCCTCCTGGGCGCCGGCACCTTTGCCCTGATGGCCCTGGCGGACAAGCAGGTCCTGCAGGGCTGGCTGTGGCGCGTTCCGTTCCTGGCCAGCATCATCCTGATCGCGATTGCCGTCTTCATCCGCCTCCGCCTCAAGGAGACCCCGGTCTTCCAGGAACTGGAGAAGCACAAGGCCGTGGTCAAGAACCCGGTGGGCCAGATCTGGAAGCACTCCAAGAAGAACGTGCTGGTAGGCATTGGCCTCCGCATGGGCGAAAACGGCAACTCGTCCATCTACTCCGCGCTGCTGGTGTCCTTCATCAGCATGCCGGCCGGCGTCTTTCCTGGCGACAAGTTCATCGGCCCCACCGGCCTGCTGATTGCCGCGGGCTTCGCAGCGGTCCTGGTTGTTGCCTTCGGCGCCCTCTCCGACCGCTTTGGCCGGGTCCCCGTGTACCGCTACGGCGCCCTCTTCCAGGCCGTCATCGCCCTGCCGGCCTTCTACCTGGTAACGCTCGGCAATGTGGCCCTGGTCTGGGTGGTCATGGTGGTGGGCATCGCCCTGGGCGTGCAGTCCATGCTTGGCCCGCAGTGCGCCCTGCTCCCGGAGCTCTTCGGCTCGCAGCACCGCTTCACCGGCGTTGCCCTGAGCCGTGAACTTTCCGCCGTACTGGCCGGCGGCTTCGCCCCGATGATCGGCGTTGCGCTGCTGGCGGCCACGAATCACTCCTGGCTGGTGCCCGCCCTGTACTCACTGGTCCTGGCGGGAATCTCGTTCGCCACCACGTTCTTCACTCCGGAAACCAACGGCCGCGACCTGGTGCTCGTGGAGGACGCCAAGTGACCATCGGCAAAGCCGCGCCGGCGGACCCTGCGCCCAAACGCGCGGGGTTCGTCGGGCTGGGGCTGATGGGGGCGCCGATGGCCGCCAACCTGCTCACGGCAGGGTGGCAGGTCACGGGCTGGAACCGCTCCCCCGCGGCCGTCATACGCCTGGAGGCGCTGGGCGGGGCGGGTGCCAGCCACGTTGCGGACCTCCGCGATGAACCCGTCATCATCTTCATGCTCCCCGATCTCCCTGTCATCGAGGACGCTGCGGCGGGCCTCCTTGAGGCGTGGCGGGCGGCACCGCCCGCACCGGGAACACTCGTTGTAGTGATGAGCAGCGTGTCGCCCGTTGCGGTGCAGGCCTTCGGGCTCGCTGTTGCAGAGGCCAGCGGCGGGAACGCCTCGGTGCTGGACGCCCCGGTCAGCGGCGGAACGGACGGAGCGCAACGGGGAACCCTGGCCATCATGGCCGGCGGGTCCCCGGAAGACTTCGTCCGCGCCCTCTCGGCCTTGGAGGCAATGGGGACATCCGTCCGCCGGCTGGGTGGCCTGGGTGCCGGCTCGCTGGCCAAGGCGTGCAACCAGCTGATCGTGGGAACCACGACGGCGGCACTCGCCGAGGCTGCCGAGCTTGCGGAACGCTCGGGCCTGGACGTCAGAGCCCTCTTCGAAATCCTGGCCGGCGGCCTCGCCGCCAGCAGGGTGCTGGAGCTGGTGGGCCCCCGGCTTGCGGCAAAGGATTACACGCCGACAGGGCCGGCGAAGTTCATGCACAAGGACCTGTCCTTCGTACTGGAAAGCGCCGCGACTGCCCACACCGCCGCACCGATGGCCTCCGCCGGCGTCGACCTGTACGCGGAACTGGTGGCGCAGGGCCTGGGCGACCAGGACCTGGCCGTGGTGCGGCAGGCGATCGCCAACCTGGGCACCGCCTCCCCGGGGGAGTCTCCGCACTGAGTCCACTGTTCGCCTGGCCCCGTTGAACCGGCGCTTTCCAACCCGCCCAGGCTGCGGTCCAAACCGCGGGACCTCTGCTATATTCTGGTGTTTTCAGGCTTGGGCGCAGGGGAGCCGGGCTACAGCACGTCGAACGGCCCTTTATTGAAACCAAGCAGCAGGAACCCAGACTCCGCGCAGGGTAACGTCCAGCACACTGATTTCCTCAACTGCCCCACCGGATTCGTTGAGTACTACTTCGCGGACGGAGTCTTCCGCTGGTCGGACGGGCTGTACCGCATCTACGGGTACGAACGGGGCGAGGTGGTCCCGACCATGGAGATGGTTCTTCCCCACGTCGAGCCCGAAGACCGGCCAAGGGTGCAGGCCTACTGGGACCATGTGTCCACCCAGGGCGGACCGTCATCGATCTACCTGTCCATCCGGGACCGCAAGGACCACCAGCACAAGCTGCTCTACTCCGCCGACTACATCATGGACGGAGACACCCCGATCGGCGTCTGGGGCGTGGTGGTGGACCTCACCACCTCAATCCATACGGACCGGCACCAGCTCGCCACCGAGGCGGTGGCTGCCTCTGCCCTCAACCGGGCGGTCATCGAACAGGCCAAGGGCATCCTCATGGGCCGCACCGGTGTCACCGCCGACCAGGCCTACAGGCTCATCAGCCAGCTGAGCCAGGACACAAACCGCAAGGTCTACTCTGTTGCCCAGGACATCGTGGACCGTGCCACCGTCCGCGCCGGGGATCCGGACGCCCAAAGCCACCCCCTGCTGTAACCGCAGGGAAGAACAGGCCTCCTACGCCGAAGTGGAGGCCAGCGACTCCCGCAGTGCCGCGTCCGCGTCACGCAGGACCTTGGCGGCGACCTGAAGGCCTTCGATCCGGCCGAGCGAGACATCCTCGTGCTCGATGTTGACCAGCATCTCCGGGTCCACTTCGTGCAGGGCCCGCAGGAACTCGGTCCAGTAGGCGGTGTCGTGGCCGCGGCCCAGGGCCACAAAGTCCCAGGCAGAGTTCCGCGGCCATTCGTTGGCCCATTCGTCCCCGCCCAGGTTGGTGCGGTCCTCGTCCGGTGACAACCGGCGGAAGCTGTTGTCCAGCACCCCGTACAGCGCGGCATTTTCCTTGTTGATGCGCACGTCCTTGGCGGCAGCCTGGAACACCAGGGGACCGAGTTCCCGGACCACGGCCACCGGGTCCATCTGCTGCCAGAAGAGGTGGCTGGCGTCCAGTTCCACACCCACGTGCGTGGCGCCCGTGAGCCCAATCAGCTTCCGGACGTCGGCGGTGTTGAACACCAGGTTCTGCGGGTGCAGTTCCAGGGCCACCTTGACGTCGAGTTCGCGCGCCAGCTGGTCGATCTCCTTCCAGAACGTGGCCGCGATCTCCCACTGGTAGTCCAGGACGTCCAGTGCGGCCGAGTTCCAGGCATTGACGATCCAGTTGAAAACGGTTGCCCCGGGCTCGCCGCCGGGCAGGCCGGACATGGTGACCACCCGGTCCTGGCCCAGCCGGTGGGCCAGCCTGATGGCGCGGCGGATGTCCTCGGCGTGCTTTTCCCCGATCTCCGGGTTCGGGTGCAGGGGGTTGCCGTTGCAGTTCAGGCCGGCAATGGAAACGCCTGTCCCCTCGAACAACGCCAGGTAGTCATCACGCGCCGCGAGCTTTGGAGCGCCGGGCTGGGACCGCCGCTGTCCGCCTAGAGGGCCAGCCGCGGACCATCCGCCAGGACGGGCGCGGAACCGACCACGGGCAGGGCATCGGTGAATGCCTCGACGACGGCCAGCTGGCCAGTGGAGTCCGGGACGCCGGGGTACTGGACATGCGCAACCTCAGCCGGCTCGGCGGCAGCTTCCTCCGACCGCATGCGGACCAGTGCCACCGCAGAGATCAGGAACCAGGCGATATTGGTGACCACTGAGGGCCAGGCGCCGTGGAGTGTCCCGTTGATGATGAAGGCAACCGAGCCGAACAGGTTGGCCGTCTGGAAGCCCTTCCCGGCCTTCAGCCACCCCATGGACACGGCCAGATATGCACTGAGAATCGCAACAGCGCCTGCCCAGCCGGCAATTTCCCACAGCAGTTCCATGGCGTCCTTCCAAGGTGATGCCTGCGCAGTATCCGGGCAGGGCTGAAGAGGTGGTTCAAGGTTGGGTTTCGCCGGATGCCGTTCCGTGGGAACCTGCATCATCCAGCTCTGCGTTGACTCGAGCCCTTTCGGGCGAGGACCTCTTACGCTGGCCGGCGGCATAATCATATCCTGCGCCGGGACACGGCTTTTACCGCCGAAACGTGATACTCCCCACGTCTGGACAAGGCCCGCTCAGCGTAGCACGATCGAAGCTGTGACCAGCAGTCCCGCACCCGATCCCTACCTCCGTGAACTCACCCAGCTGAGGCGCGTCAAAGACCGGATGGACCGCGAATATTCCCAGCCGCTGGACGTCGAATCCCTTGCCAGGGATGTCCATATGTCGGCCGGCCATTTCAGCCGCCGCTTCAAGCTGGCCTACGGCGAATCCCCCTACAGCTACCTCATGACCCGCAGGATCGAGCGGGCCATGACGCTGCTCCGCAAAGGCGACCTCAGCGTCACCGAGGTGTGCTTCGCCGTCGGCTGTTCCTCGCTGGGCACCTTCAGCACCCGCTTCAGCGAACTGGTGGGCATGGCGCCGAGCGTCTACAAGCAGGAGGCAGCGGAGTCGACGGCGGGGATCCCGGCCTGCGTGGCGAAACAGGTCACCAGACCGGTCAGGAATCGAGAAGCGCCGGCCCGTGAGCCGTCACTAGCATGACTGACATGGACATCAACATTTCTTCCACCTTCCTTCCCGCCACCGATCCGGACGCGTCCCTCGCCTTTTACCGGGACGCGCTCGGCTTCGAAATCCGCAACGACGTGGGCCGAGGCACCATGCGTTGGATCACCGTGGGCCCCGCCGGTCAGAAGGACGTCTCCATCGTCCTGCACCCGCCGGCAGTGGACCCGGGCATCACCGAGGACGAGCGCCGCACCATCACCGAGATGATGGCCAAGGGCACCTACGCCACCATCGTCCTGTCTTCCCCCAACGTGGACGCTGCGTTCGCCAAGGTGGAGGCAACCGGCGCGGACGTCGTCCAGGAACCCATCGACCAGCCTTACGGCATCCGGGACTGCGCCTTCCGCGACCCCGCCGGCAACACGGTCCGGATTAACCAGCAGCCTTAGGCATATAAACAAGCACGTATATAACGGACGACGCCGGAACGGGGCTGCCAGCGCAGCTCCGCTTCGGCGCCGCTCCAGGAAGAAGGGGGACACCTTGAGCACGGAAGCAGATACGGAAACCACCCAGGCGGCGCACGTTGCCGACAGCCACGACCTGATCCGGGTGCAGGGCGCACGGGAAAACAACCTGAAGGACGTGAGCCTGGAGCTGCCCAAACGCCGCCTGACCGCGTTCACGGGCGTCTCCGGCTCAGGGAAGAGTTCCCTGGTGTTCGCCACCATCGCCGCCGAATCACAGCGGATGATCAACGAAACCTACAGCGCCTTCGTCCAGGGGTTCATGCCCAGCCTGGCCAGGCCTGACGTGGACCGGCTGGAAGGCCTGACCACGGCCATCATCGTGGACCAGGAGCGTATGGGGGCCAACCCGCGCTCCACCGTGGGCACAGCCACCGACGCCAACGCCATGCTCCGTATCCTCTTCAGCCGGCTGGGGAAGCCGTATGTCGGGCCGCCCACCGCATTCTCCTTCAACGTGCCCACCCGCAAGGCCAGCGGCATCATGAGCACCGAGAAGGGCGGCCGGGTGGAAAAGAACGTGGTCCGCCAGGTGACCTACCTGGGCGGCATGTGCCCGCGCTGCGAGGGCATGGGGAACATCAGCGACATCGACCGGACCGCCCTGTACGACGACTCGAAGTCCCTTTCCGAAGGCGCGCTCACCGTTCCCGGCTACTCCATGGATGGCTGGTACGGCCGCCTCTTCGAGGGCATGGGCCTGCCCATGGACAAGCCCATCGCCAAATTCACGGCCAAGCAGCTGGACACGATGCTGTACGCCGAGCCCACCAAGATCAAGGTGGAAGGCGTCAACCTCACGTTCGAGGGCGTAATCCCCAAGATCCAGAAGTCCATGCTCTCCAAGGACGTGGAGGCCATGCAGCCGCATGTGAAGCGGTTCGTGGAGCGTGCCGTCACGTTCGCCACCTGCCCGGACTGCGGCGGAACGCGGCTCACGCCGGAGGTGCTCAACTCGCGGATCAACGGCAAGAACATCGCGGACCTGTGCACCATGCAGATCAGCGACCTGGCGCAGTGGGTCCGCGGCCTGGACGAACCATCAGTCCGGCCGCTGCTCGCCGGGCTGCGGGACCTGCTGGATTCGTTCGCCGAGATCGGCCTGGGCTACCTGTCGCTGGACCGGCCGGCGGGTACCCTCTCCGGGGGCGAGGCGCAGCGGACCAAGATGATCCGGCACCTGGGCTCCTCCCTGACCGATGTCACTTACGTTTTCGATGAGCCGAGCATCGGCCTGCACCCGCACGACATCGAACGGATGAACACGCTCCTGCTGCAGCTGCGGGACAAAGGCAACACCGTCCTGGTGGTGGAGCACAAACCGGAGATGATCGCCATCGCCGACCACGTCGTCGACCTCGGTCCCAAGGCCGGCACCGCCGGCGGCGAGATCGTGTACGAGGGCGATGTGGACGGGCTGCGTTCCAGCGGCACCATCACCGGCCGGCACCTGGACGACCGCGCCCGCCTGAAGGATTCCTTCCGGAACGCCACGGGCGCCCTGGAGGTCCGTGGCGCGTCGACCAACAACCTGCAGGACGTCGACGTTGATGTGCCGCTGGGCGTGCTCTGCGTAGTGACGGGCGTGGCCGGGTCCGGCAAGAGCTCCCTCATCCACGGCTCGCTGGCAAAGCGCGAAGGCGTGGTCGTCATCGACCAGGGGGCTATTAAGGGCTCACGGCGGAGCAATCCGGCCACCTACACGGGGCTGCTGGAGCCCATCCGGAAGGCGTTCGCCAAGGCCAACGGCGTGAAGCCGGCACTGTTCAGCTCGAATTCCGAGGGCGCCTGCCCCACCTGCAACGGCGCCGGGGTGATCTTCACCGAACTGGGCGTCATGGCCACCGTGGAGTCCACCTGCGAAGACTGCGAGGGCCGCCGCTTCCAGCCCGCCGTCCTCGAATACACCCTGGGCGGCCAGAACATTGCGGACGTCCTGGACATGTCCGTGGACGCGGCATTGGCCTACTTTGCCGAGGGTGACGCCAAAACGCCCGCCGCGCACAAGGTCCTGGAACGCCTGGCGGATGTGGGCCTGGGCTACATTTCACTGGGCCAGCCGCTGACCACCCTGTCCGGCGGCGAGCGCCAGCGGCTGAAGCTGGCCACCCAGATGGCTGAGTCCGGGGATGTCTACATCCTTGATGAGCCCACGGTGGGTTTGCACCTGGCGGACGTGGAACAGCTGCTGGGGCTCCTGGACCGGCTGGTCGACTCCGGGAAGTCCGTCATCGTCATCGAGCACCACCAGGCGGTGATGGCGCACGGCGACTGGATCATCGACATCGGACCGGGGGCAGGGCACGACGGCGGCAGGATTGTCTTCGAGGGCACCCCGGCTGACCTGGTGGCCGGCCGGGCCACGCTCACCGGCCAGCATCTGGCGGCCTACGTCGGGGCATAAAGCGGACGGCTGGCCCCTGCTTGGGACGCTGCGTCAGCGGCTGCCCGGCAGCTGACCCAGGAAGCTGACGGTGGCGGTGCCAATCTGCTGCTGGGCGCCGCCGCGGCTGATGCCGGGGTCGCCGTCGCCCGGTTGTGCGCCGTAGTCACCGAAGAAAGCGTGCACTCCGCCCTGCACGGCGATGAACTCGGTGTCCGCCGGCAGGAGGTCCCTGGAGGCCTGGATCTTCTCCGGCGTGCTGAGGCCATCCTTGGTCCCGGAGACGGACAGCACTGCCAGGCCAGCCCGTCCCCGCAGCGATTCCACCGGGTAGGAGGCATACAGGACCAGCCCGGAAATGTCCGTGTTGTGGAGGGCGAATGATGAGGCCGCCACCCCACCCAGGGAGTGGCCGCCCACCGCCCAGCTGGTGATGTCCGGGTTGTCCTGGATGGCACTGCGGGCCTGGTTGCCGTCCAGCAGGCTGAGCCCGAGCGGCTCCTTCAGGATAACCACCCGGTACCCGGCGCCCACCACGGGGCCCAGGACGTCCTGGTAGGCCCGGGCATCCACGCGCGCGCCCGGGTAGAAGACCAGCCCCCTGGTGGTCCTGGCCCCCTCGGGCGACATGGTGATGGCGGTGCTGGTTTCGCTGACGGTGAGGTCCGACGCCGGTCCGGCCTCCGCCGTCGGCCCCGGCTGGTAGGCGAAGGGGTTGAGCCAGGCGAGCCCGGCGGCAACCGCCAGGACGGCCAGCCTGCCGGCCCACGCGCCGATGGCGCGCACCCGCGCGCGGGGCCGGGGGACATCGCGGCGGCGCCAGAGCAGGACTGCCCAGCCAACACCAGTGGCGGCAGCGGCCAGCAGGATGCCCGGCAGCAGCGGGTGGCCGCCCAGAACGGCGGGGTTGCCTGCCAGCATCCACAGCGCAACCCCCATCAGGGCGGTAGCGCAAGCCACTGATGCCCAGAACAGGGCCGTCCGTTTCCTGGGCGGCGCACTGGCTTGGCCGGCCGGTGAGGTCTTCATGGTTCCTGATCCTTCCATCCGGCGGCAGGATTTCAATGCCGGGCTGGCCTACGCTGGCCGTATGCCCGAAAAGTTCCGGTACGACGTCGAGATCCTGCACCTGCTGGTATCCCCCGCGCATGCTTACTTTGGCCGAGCCCGTGACGGCGCCGCCAACGTTCCCACCACTGATGCTCCGCAGGCTGAAGTGGTGGCCGGCAAGGGCATCGCGGGCGACCGGTTCTTCGGCAACGCCGCGCACATGGATGCTGCGGTGACCCTGTTCGCCGTCGAATCCCTTGAAGCCATCGCCGCAGAGTTGGGCGCGGCGCCGTTCGATCCGCTGCTGACCCGCCGGAACGTGGTGCTGCGCGGAGCCCAGCTGGCGCCGCTGCTGGGGCATGACTTCGTGCTGGAATCCGGCGGCTCCTCGGTGACCCTGCACGGCGGCCGGCACGCCCAGCCCTGCGCGTGGATGAACGAAATGCTCGCCCCCGGCGCCCATCCGGCCATGCGCGGCCGCGGGGGTATCCGCTGCCGGGCCGTCTCCAGCGGATTCCTGCATAGGGGTCCTGCCGTGCTGGTCAGCCCGGTGCCGCTGGACCCTGCTCAGGCAGGCGAGGCGAGCGTCCTCCGGCCCTCGCGGCTGCCGTAGCAGGCGCCCGGCCGGACGGGCCCCTACCGTTTCCGGTGGATGGACTTGTAGCTCAGGTAGGCGTTGAGGCCCTCGATCCCGTACTCGGTGCCCAGCCCGGAGTCGTGCCGGCCGCCGAACGGGGCGGAGTGGTTGGAGGCGAAGAAGTTCAGTCCCACCGATCCCGTGTCCATCCGGTCCGCCACGGCGAGCGCGGCGTCCTCGTCCCGGCCAAACACCAGGCCGCCCAGTCCGAACTCGGTGTTGTTCGCCAGTGCCACTGCCTCCTCGACGCTGCCGCCGGCGTCGTTGTATTTGAGGATGGTGATCACCGGCCCGAAGATCTCCTCCCGGGCTATCCGCATGTCCGGGGTGACGTCAGCGAACACCGTGGGCTCAATGAAGTAGCCGTCCTCCAGCCCTCCGGCCAGCGACGCAGCGCGTCCTCCGGTGGTGGCCCGGGCACCTTCAGCCAGCCCGGACTCGACGTATTCCATGACCGTCCGGTACTGCGCTTCGGTGGCGCAGGGGCCAAACACCGTGTCCGGATCCAGGGGGTCGCCCTGCTTCCCGGCGGCGATGGTGGCCGTGACCATGTCCACCACCTCGTCGTACCGGCTGGCCGGGGCCAGGATGCGGGTGGAGATGTAGCAGGTCTGGCCGGTGTTGCGCATGGAGGACTTGACCAGCACCCGGGACATGGCGTCCAGGTCCGCGTCCGGCAGCACGATCGCGCTGGACTTGCCGCCCAGCTCCAGCGTGACCGGGCGCAGCAGCTCACCGCAGGCGGCGGCGATCTTCCGGCCCACGGGCGTGGAGCCGGTGAATGCCACCTTGGCCACCCCGGGGTGCTTGACCAGGACGTCGCCCAGCCGGCCGGAGCCGGTGACCAGGTTGACGACGCCGGCGGGGACGCCTGCTGCGGCGATGGCATCGATAATGACCCGGATGGACAGCGGGGTAGGCGACGCCGGTTTGATCACCACGGTGCAGCCGGCCAGCAGCGCCGGTGCCAGCTTGATCATCACCAGGTTGATGGGAAAGTTCCACGGGGCGATCAGGGCGCAGACGCCCAGGGGATCGCGCCGCACCACGGATTCGCCGCCGCCGCGGGGGAAGGGACGGACGTCCTCCTGTTCCAGGTATCCGGCCAGGGTGGCGAAGTAGCGCAGGATCCCGGCGGCGTTGGCGGCGGCGCCTGAGGATTCGGCCACCGGGGATCCGTTCTCCCGGGAATTGGTCAGGGAGAGTTCGTCGGCGCGCTTCACCACTTCATCGGCGATCCGGAGCAGGTAGGCGGCCCGCTCGGACGGCGCCAGCCGGGGCCATTCGCCGTCGAAAGCCTGTTGGGCGGAGCCGACGGCAGCGTCCACGTCCTCCGGCGTGCCGTCGGGGACCGAGCCCCAGACTTCGCCGGTGGCGGGGTCGGTCACCGGGTTCCGGCCGGTGCCCCGGGAGGGCTGCCAGGCGCCGTCGACGTAGATGGTGTCCACGTGGGTGTGCGGCAGGGCCAGGCCGGACCGCGTGGCCAGGGCCGGTGCGCCCGCCGGTGCGTCATGCGTGGCGGAGGTCATCGGATTACCGCCGTCTTCAGCAGGGCGTTGGACCTGGCTAGGTCCGCGGTGGCCATCTCGAGGGCGGCCCCGGTGATGAGCTCGGGGATGATCTCGGCAGCCAGCCGGTCCGTGTAAGTGGCGGGATCCATGCCGAACCAGGAAGAGGCCAGGGCGATGCCGGCGTGGTCGAACCGCCATAGCCTGTCGGCGTCACGCATCAGCGCGTCCTCGAGGGAGCGGGCCACGGGCCTGGTGTCGTGGCCGTCGATGATTGCGCAGACCTGCTCCACGAATCTGGGGGCATAGCCCAGGCCGGGAAGGACCCGGCGGGCCACGTCGCAGCCCTGCTTTTCGTGCTCATAGCGGATGGTGGCCTTGCGCCAGTCCCCCGTGAACCCTTCCGAGAGGATCCGGGACTCATCCACGTGGGCCCAGCCGGTGTCATGCAGCAGCGTGGCCACCCGCACCAGTTCCGCATCCGCCTCCGGGTAGGCGCGGCACAGCCGTTCGGCGAAGGCAAGGGAGATGGGCAGGTGGATGTCGTTGCCGCGGGTCCGGGTCTCGTGGACCACGGCCTTCCAGAGCGCGTCGAGCGAGTCCAGGGCCGCGGGGGTGCCGGCAATGGGAGTGGTGTCCACGGGTCCTGCGGCGGGGATGGGGCGGACGCTGTATTCGGCGGCGAAGGCATCGGCCAGGGCGTCGCCCGTGTCCGGTGCGGTGCCGGGGGCGCTGCCGGCGGCAATGCCGGGCTCCGCCGGGGCAAACGGCGTCTTGGGGGTGCTCATAATGCTCCTTCGGGTTGGCTGGCCTGGCGGCTAGCTGTCCGTGGTGATGGTCTTGAGTTGGGTGCCGGGGTCAGCGGCGGCCTCGGCCGGAATGTTGAGGCCCTTGGCGAGCGCGTTCTTGACGGCCATGAAGTCCAGCGGCGCGTTGACGCAGTCCGCGGCGATGATGCGGCCCTGGCGGTAGTAGAGGACGCTGAATTTTCCGCGTTCCCGGTCGTTCCGGACCACCGTCCGGTCGTA
Organism: Pseudarthrobacter sp. 05T312; assembly: GCF_056396685.1. NCBI lineage: Bacteria > Bacillati > Actinomycetota > Actinomycetes > Micrococcales > Micrococcaceae > Pseudarthrobacter > Pseudarthrobacter sp. 05T312. The sequence goes on along the minus strand of NZ_JBFTLY010000017.1, from coordinate 58,610 downwards.
GCCGTTGCACAGGCCGGCGATCTGCAGCTTGAGGTCCGCCTGGTTGGACCAGAACCACGGGATTCCGGCGTACTCCTCGCGCCGTCCGGTCAGGGAATACGCGGCCACCTTGGCGTGCTCGATGGCGTTGTTGACGCTTTCCAGCCGGATCCGTTCCCCGGGCTCGGAGCCGGGAACGGGGTTGGGCATGTTGGCGACGTCCCCCACCGCCACCGTGGTGCCGTCGGAGGCCAGCGCGAACCGGTCCACCACCACGCCGTTGTCCACGGCCAGGCCCAGCTGTTCCGCCAGTTGGGTGTTGGGAATGACACCGATGCCGATCAGGACGATCTGTGCCGGCTGTACCGTCCCGTCCTGGAGCTCGACGGCGGCAACCCGGGTGCCGCCGTCGTCAGCGGTGAAGCGCGCCGCACTGGTGTTGAGCCGGATGTCGAGGCCGCGGGAGCGGTGGGCCTGCAGGAAGTATTCGGCGGTTTCCTCCCCGACGGCCCTGCCCACCAGCCGCGGCCCGAACTCGAGCACGGTGACATTTTTCCCCATCTTCTGCAGGCTGGACGCGGCCTCGAGGCCGATGAACCCGCCGCCGATCACCACCACATCCGTGGCGTCGCCCACTCTTGCCTTCAGGGCCAGGGCGTCGTCGGCGTTGCGGAGGTAGAGCACACCGTCCAGGCCGCTGCCCTCGATCTCCAGTTTCCGGGCGCGGGCGCCTACAGTGAGGGCCAGCCGCTTGAACGGAAACTCCCGGCCCGAGGACGCATGTGCCACTCCGGAGCCGTCCGCTTCCTTGTCGATCCGGACGATGTATTCGCCTTTGACCAGGTCCACGTTGTGCTCGGCCCAGTAGTCGTTGGACCGGAAGATGAGGGATTCGCTTTCCACGGTGCCCTGCAGGAACTCCTTGGACAGCGCCGGCCGCTGGTAGGGCCGGTGGTCCTCGTCCCCCAGCAGGGTGATGTGTTCGTCGAAGCCGAGCGCCCGGAGCGATACGGCCAGCTGCACGCCGGACTGGCTGGCGCCGATGATCAGGAGCCCGGTCCTGGTGGGGACCGTGGCCGTTCCGGCTTCCTGCTCCACTGCCTGCGTTCCCATGGCTACACCTGGGTTTCGGGGGTGGTGACGAACAGTTCGAGCTCCTCGGTCAGGCGGAGCTGGCAGGACAGCCGGGAGTTGTCCTCACGGTCCACGGCGGTGCCGTAGAGCATCTCGTCCTCCATGTCCTCCATGGGAGGAAGTTGCGAAGCGCAGTCCTCGCGGACGAAGACGTGGCAGGTGGCGCAGGACAGCGAGCCGCCGCATTCGGCCACGATGCCGGGGACGCCGTTGCGCACCGCGGTTTCCATGACCGAATCGCCTGCATTGCCTTCGACGTCCCGGACGGTGCCTTCTGCGTCGGTGAAGTGAACCGTTGGCATTGTGGTCCTCCTTGGTTGAAGTTGGTTGGGTGGTGGCGGGGGTGGCCGGTCAGATGAACTGCCGGCCGCCGTCCACCACCATGGTCTGGCCGGTGTAGTAGGAGCTGTCCGGCCCGGCGAGGAACAGGGCGGCGCCCACGATGTCCTCGGGCTGGCTGGCGCGCTTGATGGCCCCGCGGTCCACGCCGTAGTTCTCGGCGTTTTCCATGAGCCCGTAGCTGGCTTCGGTGAGCGTGAACCCCGGGGCGATGGCGTTCACCGTGATCCCCCGTCGGCCCAGTTCCTTGGCCATGACCCGGGTGAGTGCCACCACCCCGCCCTTGGAGGCGACGTAGTGCGCCCATTGCTCGGAGCCGCTGAAGATCGTGGCGCTGGAGAGGTTGATGACGCGGCCGCCTTCGGCCAGGTAGGGGCTCGCGGCGCGGGTCACCAGCCAGGGTCCCTTGAGGTTGACGTTCATCACCAGGTCCCACTCGGCCGGATCGATGTCCTCGAAGCGGCTGCGGGTCACCCCCGCGTAGACCGCCGCGTTGTTGAGGACGACGTCGATGCGCCCGTTTCCGAACTCCGCGCAGCTTGCGGCGAGCTGCTCCGTGGAGTCCAGGTCGGTCACGTCGGCGGCGAAGGCAGCGGCGCGGGCGCCGGCTTCCCGGACCAGCTTGGCGGTCTGCTCAGCACCTTCGAGGTTGATGTCGGCCACCGCCACTCGGTAGCCGCGGCCGGCGAAGCCGAGCGCAAACGCCCTTCCCAGCCCGCCGGCGGCTCCCGTGATGAGGACCGTTCTTTCATTCATGCCCTCAGTGGAATATTCTCCTGAGGGCATGTCCAGATCAGACATGGCTGTGGCTGTGGGCGCCGGGGCCGGCAACCACAAGGTCGTCCTCGGCGTCCAGGATCTGGACCGTGCCCTTGGTGCCGTCCACCCGCAGCCGCTGGCCGGTCTTGATGGTGGTTGACCCGGAGCCCGTTCCGGTCACGGCCGGCAGTCCGTATTCACGGCACACGATCGCGGCGTGGCTCATCATGCCGCCGATGTCCGTGACGGTTGCGCTGATCTTGCCGAAGATAGGTCCCCAGGAGGGCGCCGTCACCGTAGCCACCAGGATCTCGCCCTGCTGAACCTCGGAGAGCTGGTCGGCGTCAGTGACCACACGGGCCAGGCCTTCCACCACGCCGGGCGAGGCGGCCATGCCGCGGAGTCCGCCGCCTTCCACTTCTTCGCCCGCTCCCAGCCACTGCTGGACCTGCTCGGTGGTGATGCCCCAGAGCATCCTGGTGAAGGGTTCGGTGATGGAGGCCGGCGGGGTGTTCAGGGCCGGCGCGGGGCGGGCGGTCTTGAGGGCGTCCACGATGCCGCGGCGGCGTTCGATCTCCTCGGGCCAGTAGTCGGGGCCTATGGGCTTGGCGCCCACGCCCCAGCCGGTGACCAGGTCGAAGAGGGCGTCGCGGACCTCATTGCGGCCCAGGTAGAGCAGGTCGTCCGGCTGGGTCCAGAAACCCTCGGCATGCATCATGCGGGAGAGTTCGCGGATCTTGCGCCAGAAGACGCCCATGGTCCAGTGCTCGATGTAGAAGTTGTGGTTCTCCACGTAGGGGTAGGCGGTGGCGGCGAGGCCGCGCTTGGCGTCGAAGACTGCCTGGTTGTCGCCTTCGAGGAGGTCCCGGTATTCCTCGATGATGCGGTCGCGTTCGGCGATGAGGGCCTCGACGGGACGCATGATCTCCTGGCCTTCGTCCACGCGCCGGATGTAGTCGGCGATGTAGCCCAGCGGGATTTCCTGGTTCACGTTCCAGTACTTGTCGTGGCCGTAGAAGCCGTTGCCCACGGTGAAGTTGAACCACGGGTCCTTGGCACCTTCGTACTGGGCCAGCCAGCGGTCCCCGCCCGGGGCGGCGGCGATGGCACCCAAAGTAGCCTCGACGTCGTCCGTGTTTCCAAAGTGGGGCTGCAGGCCCAGCTCGACGGCGAGCTTGGCGAGCTGCTTGAGCTCGTCATCGGGGCGGAACAGTTCCATGTCCACGCCCTGAACCATGCTGGCGATCGACTGGTCCGGGATGTTGGGGAAGACCTGCTTGCAGAAGTTGAAGAAGTCCAGGTAGGCGATGTAACCCAGGTTGAGGAACTCGAAGTGGTACTGCCAGTTCTGGTAGGCCAGCTGGATGAGCCGGTCGTAGCTTTCCAGAAGCTTCTCGGAGCCGTCTTTGCCCTTGCCGGAGGTGATGTCCTCGAGCGGGACCATGTCCGGCAGCTTGGGGAAAGAGATGGTTTCCATCTCGGCGATGGTGCCCTTGACCTTGACGTGCCAGTCCTTGAGCAGCTGCTCCCAGTTCTGGAAGTAGTGGCCGACGCGCTGCTCGAACAGCGGCACGCGGTCGGCGATCTGGTCCTCCGGGACGGGAATGGGGGACATGTAGAGGTATCCCAGGTGGATGCGGAACTCGATGCCGTTGGCGTTGGGGATCATGAGGTGCCGGGCGTTGTACTGGCCCAGGCACTTGACCGCGAATTCGCCGCCGATGGTCTCGAAGGGCTTGAACACGGTGGGCCAGTGCTGGCTGTCGCAGAACCAGAACTTGGCGTCCTCCCGCTCCTTGAGCTTGTCCTGGAACACCAGGTAGTAGGGGTAGATCTTTTCCCAGCCTTCGGCCCCGGCGGGAACCGGCAGTTCGGAGGGCTTGGGGAACGACTTCATGGACATGGCGGTCCTTTCAGGAGGGCTCGGCGGTGAGCCTTGGTGGGGGTGAAGCCTCGGATGGGGGTCAGGCAGTCGGTTTGAGCGCGGGGGTGCTCAGTCCGGAGAAGTAGCCGCCGGTGACGACGGGCTGGGGTGCGGTCACCGGTGCGGGCTTGGAGGAGTGGACCGTCTCCGGCCGGGACTGCAGGAGGAGCAGGTTTTCGCCGTCGGGGAGATCCGCGTCGAGGGCCCACTCAATGTCCTGGGGGCACTTGTAGTGCTTCTCGGCCCGCTTGGCCATCTGGGCGACGGCGGTGAGCTCGGCGTCGGTGAGGCTGCGGCGGCCCCGGCGTTCGTCGTCGACCTCGCGTTCCACCAGGCCCTTGGCGCCGGCGTCCGGGACCAGTTCGGCGTGCTTGTCGCCCAGGTGTTCGGTGACGACGGCGAGGGTCACCTTGTCCAGCACGATGTTGTCCGGGGTGACCTGGCCGGAGACCACCATCTCGCCCACGCCGTAGGAGGAATCGATGGTGATCTTGGACCGGTCGCCGTTGGTGGGGTCCATGGTGATCGCCACGCCGGAGACCTTCGAGTTGACCATCTTCTGCACCACGACGGCCATGGAGAGGCCTTCGTTGGGGATGCTGTTCTTGAGCCGGTAGATGATGGCGCGGGAGGTGTAGAGCGAAGCCCAGCACTGGCGGATGTGGTCGGTGACTGCCTTGACCCCGTCCAGCCAGAGGTAGGTGTCCTGCTGCCCGGCGAAGGACGCGTCCGGAAGGTCCTCGGCGGTGGCGCTGGAGCGCACTGCCACGGGGACAGGGGCGTCGAAGCGTCCCATCAGGGATTGGTAGGCGGCGATGGTCATGCTGCGCAGTTCTTCGGGCACGGGGCGGGAGCAGATGTCCTCGCGGATGGCCGCGGACACCTGGTCCACCTGCCGGGTGTCCTTTGGGTCCAGGCCGGCGAGCAGTTCGTGGATCTTCGCCGTGATGCCGGCTTCGTCCATGAAGGCATCGAACTGGGCGGTGGTGACGACGAAGCCGGGCGGAACGGGCATGCCGGCGGAGGTCATGGTAACCAGGGACGCTCCCTTGCCGCCGAGGTTTTCAAGCTTCGGCTCGATGCCGCCGTCGAAGAACTGGACATAATCGTTGCTTTGCATGGTGTTTAGGCCTCCCAGGTGACAGGAACGGTCTCGGGAACACGGAAGGAGAGGTTTTCGCGGAAGGCGATGTCCCCGGGGGCGTCGAGCTGCAGCCGGGGGGCGAGCCGGGCCACTTCCTCGAGCGCGATTTTTGCCTGCAGCTTGGCGAGCATGTTGCCCAGGCAGTAGTGGATGCCGAACCCGAAGGAGAGGTGCTCGCGGGCGTTCGGCCGGGTGATGTCGAAGTCCCCGCCGTCGGTGAACTTGGTTTCATCGCGGTTGGCCGAGCCCATCAGGAGCAGCAGCTGCGAGCCCTCCTGGATGGGTACTCCGCCCACCTCGGTGTCCTTGAGGGCTTTGCGCCGCCATCCGACGATGGAGCCGGCGTAGCGGAGGACCTCGTCGATGGCGGCGGGGATCTTCTTGGGATCCGCCACCAGCTGCTCCCACTGCTCCGGACGGGCCAGGAGCTCGCGCAGGGCGTTGGAGATGAGGGTGGTGGTGGTCTCGTGCCCGGCGAAGAGCAGGCTGTAGAGGACCGAGGCGATCTCGTGGTCCGAGATTTCGGCGCCGTCCTGCTGGGCCTTGACCAGGTCTGCGGTGAGGTTGTCGCCGCCCTGTTCGTGGGCCGCCCGGACCAGTCGCAGGCATTCCTGCCAGTACTCCACCAGGTTGTGGGCGTGCGGGATCTGCTGTTCGTCGCTGAGGTCGCCCCAGGTCATGGCGGCGCGGGAGTCCGACCAGCGCTTGAACGTGTCCACCTGGGAAACGTCGGCCCCGATCAGGGTGAGGATGGTGATCGTGGGAACGTCGTAGGCCAGGTCCTTGACCAGGTCCCCGCGGCGCTCTTCGCGGGACAGCATCTTTTCGAGCAGGTCCACCACGTTCTGCCGGATGAACGGTTCCAGCGCCTTGTAGCGGCGGGGCGTGAAGGCTTTCTGCACTACGGCGCGGATGCGGGTGTGCTCCGGCGGACGGCGCGCGGACAGGCCGGAGTAGGCGGTGAAGCCGCCCTCTTCCATGATCTTTTTCGCGGCGGGTCCGCGTTCCCGGACCGGGGCCTGGGCGTTCTCGCTGGAGAACGTTTCCCAGTCCTCGAAGACGGCTTTGATGTCGTCGTACCGGGAGACGACGTACAGGCCGGTGCGCTCATCGAACATCACGGGCTGCTCGGCCCGGAGCTCTGCGTAGGCGGTGAAGGGATCCTTCATCTGGAAGGGTTCGTAGCCGTGGTGCCCGGCGGGGGCTTCGGCGCCGTACCCGAAAGGACAACGGCCAGCCGTTTCTGTCGACGATGACATGTTGACTCCTGGTGACTTGGCTCCGCCCGGCGCCTCGGGGCGGCGGGGGTTTCTTAGTGACCAGTGTGGTCCACATCACCGGGCGGGGACAGCGCCGGCTTCCACTGGACGGAATCGAACGTCAGAAGCGCGGACCTTTGTGGACGCCGATCAATGTCTCCAGGGGGATCCGCGCGGTGGCCTTTTCGATTTGGGCTGAAATGCCCTTGAGGACGGGGAGGTACCTGGTCATCGTGGATGCCTGTGCGGTGGGCAGCACCAGGCCGATCGCGGCGCCGATCCGGCCGGTATGGAACACCGGGACCGCGATGGAACAGGAGCCAAGCCGCACTTCCTCGAGGGTGGTGGCGTAGCCCTGCGCGTGGATGTCCACCAGCTCGGCGGTGAATCTTTGCGGGTCGATGTGGGTGTGGGCGGTGGCGCGTTCCAGGTCCCGGTGAAGGTAGGCGTCGCGCACCCAGTCGTCTTCGAACGCCAGGATGACTTTCCCGACGGCGGTGGCGTGCATGGGCAGGCGGCCGCCCACCCGGGAGGCGCGGGGCACGCGCTTGGAGCCGTAGACCCGGTCGATGTAGAGGACCTCATTGCCGGCCCGGATGGCCAGGTGTGCCGTCTCTCCGGTCAGCGAGAACAGGTCCTGGATGTAGGGGTGGGCGGCATCGCGCAGCTGGCGGCCGGTGTTCTGCGCGAGCTCCCACAGCCGGATGCCCAGCTGGTAGCGGCCGTTGGGTTCGCGCGAGAGGAATCCCCAGTCGGTCAGTTCATTCACCAGGCGGTGCGCGGTGCTGAGCGGGAGCCCGGATTTGTCTGCAATGTCGGTCAGGCTCAGGGCGCCGCGGGCGGTCTCGAAGGCTTCCAGGATGGACAGTACTTTGGACGTCACGGTGCGTCCGGGGTCGCGGCTGCCGCCGGCCATGGGGGCCTCCTCGCTCCTGGCGCTGGGCCCACGGTGCCGGCAGCGTCCGGATTGAGTCTAAGCGCGGGAACGGCTCCGGGCCGCGCCGGTTTCCAGGTCAGCCAAGCAGGCGTTGCCGTTGCGGCCAGAGGGTGACCGATTCCAGGGCTGACAGCGCCCGCGCCATGGCCTGCGCCTCGGCAGTGAACAGGTGGCCGTGCACGCGCTGGGAACAGAGCCGGAGGGCCTGCCCGCGGTCCAGTCCGAACCAGTCCATGACGGTGTCGATGCCGTGCGGGCTGAGGCGCCAGGTCTTGTCCGCGTCCTTGACGATGGCGTCCTCGATGGAGAGGGCCTCCCGCCGGGAATCGTGGCCGTCGATGATGCCCAGGATGGCGGGGATCCTGGTGTGGTCGTAACGGCACTCGGCGAGGATGTCCGCGGCCAGGCGCGCCCCCTCCTTTTCGTGCAGCAGCACCAGGTCCGGCCTGCCGCCGCCCGGCGCAATGGCGGCCAGGACATCGCCGGGCGGGACCTGTGACCAGCCGACGTCGTGCAACAGGATGGCGGGAAGCACCACCGCGGCGTCCGCCTCCGGGTGGGCGTCCAGCAGGGCGCGGGCCAGGCCGAAGGCGTAGAGGGTGTGGGCGTCGTTGTCCCGGACCTGCAGGTACGGTGCGGCGAGGTCCCAGATCCCTGCCAGCACCGGGTCCAGCGCGATGACCCCGGCCGGGTTCGGCTCGATCCCGGAGGCAACAGCGGCGGCGTCGAGGCCTGAGTGGTTGGCGGCGGGCTGCAGCTTCGTCATTCCTACAGCCTGCCCGGCATCGTGCCCACGGGCAACGGGCGGCTTCTGCCCAGTGGAACCGGGTGGTGGGCGGACGACGGCGTCACGCACGGCACGCTTTCGGCCCACCTGGGGCGGGGAAGCCCCCGGAAACCCGGGGACCCGCCGTCGTGCGCTGCCTGAAAGCCTGCCCGGCGTGACGCCAGGACGGGGACAGTCAGGCCTTCCGTCCCTCCAGGTCTGCCAGGGACGTACCCCTGGTGTCGGAGGACATCAGGGTGGCCACGGCCGAGACCAGGCAGATGCCGAGCGTAGTCAGCCCGATGGTCAGCGGGATGTTCGCGGAGCCCGGAGGGGCGATCGCCGTGAAAATGCTCGGGAAGAACGACGCGATCATGAGTCCAATGTTCTGCGACACCGCGAAGCCGGTCACCCGGATCCGCATGGGGAACTGCTCCTGGAAGAACGTGGCGAACGTGGCGTTCCACATCTGGAAGAAGATGCCCTGCACGATCACCACGCAGACAAAGACCAGCGGCAGGCTCCCCTGCTCGATTGCCCAGAGGTATCCGGTCACCAGGACGCCACCGATGACGCCGCCGGCCGCCATGAGCATGCGCCGGCCGATCCTGTCCGAGAGAGCGCCGAAAACCGGGATGGTCACCACGGCCGCGACATTGGCCACCAGCGTCACCCACAGGAATTCGCTGCTGGAGAAGCCGTTGCCGTAACCCTTCTGCGTGGCGTAGGAGACGCCGAAGATCAGCGTGGCCATGCCGATGACATTGGTAAACGTCATGAGGATGCAGCGGACCAGGACGCCGGGGCGGGTGCGAAGAAGTTCAACGAGCGGGAAGCGCTGCTGGACCTGGGCCGCTCCGGACTGCGCGGCGTACGCAGGAGGTTCGGTCACCCGGCGGCGGATGAGGTACCCGGCAAAGATGACGACGGCGCTGAGCAGGAACGGGATGCGCCAGCCCCAGGCACCGAACTGGTCAGCCGGGAGGAGGGCGGCGAGCGGCAGCAGGACGGCGGTGGCCAGGATTGACCCCACCTGCGTGCCCTGGAGGCTGAAGCTGGCGAAGAATCCGCGCCGGGCATCCGGCGAGTGTTCGACGATCATCGCGCTGGCACCCCCCAGTTCGCCGGCCACCGCGAAGCCCTGGATCAGGCGGAGGATCACCAGCAGGGCGGGGGCGAGAAGCCCCACCTGCCCGTACGTTGGCAGGAGCCCGACGGCGAAAGTCGCGAAGCCCATGAGCAGCATGGCGAAGACGAGCACTTTCTTGCGACCGTGCCGGTCCCCGTAGGCCCCCAGGACGACGGCGCCCACCGGGCGGGAGACGTAACCCACCGCGTAGGTAGCAAGGGAAGCAATGATCCCAACGGTCGGGTTCTCTGCGGGGAAGAAGATGGTGGGAAAGATGAGCGTGGCGGCCAGCGAATACAGCGCGAAATCGTAGTACTCAAGGGCACTTCCAATCCAGCCGCTCATCGCCGCTTTCCGCGGATCCCGGGGACCGGTTCCGCCTTCCTGGCCAGCCTGTACGACGCGGGTTGGGGTGGTGCTCATGGTGCTTATGTCCTTCGTCTTCATTGGCAAGGAACCGGACCGCTGGTGGCAGCTGAGGCTTTGGCGGTGTCCGCGCCGCAACCCCCGGAGAGGGGATCGGGCGACAGCTCTTGAATCGATTCATCCAATATAGAAGGTGACGTGCGTTACGTCAACGGGCAAGCGCTATCCGGGGAAGGAGACACCCCCGGGAGGCACCCGGCCTCCCGGAAGGTCCTGCCTATGCGGCCGTGACCCGCACCGGGAGGGACTCGAACCCGCGGAGCACGTTGTGCAGGATGGGCACCGGGGCGCCGTCAGGTTCGATGGTGGCCACCCGCTCCAGCAGCTGCTGCAGCACAATTTCCATTTCGAGCCGGGCGATCGGCTGCCCCACACACTGGTGCAGGCCCATCCCGAACGCGACGTGGCCCGATGCATTGCGGTTGAGATCGAAGTCATCAGCGTTCTCACCCCACTTGCGCGGGTCACGGTTCGCGGCGCCGAGGAAAACCAGGACCTTGGCCCCGGCAGGGATATGTACTCCGCCCAGGACGGTGTCCACCGCGACGGTCCGGTGGAACTTTTGGAACGGCGATTCCAGGCGCAGCGCCTCATCCACGGCAAACTTCGCCATCTTCGGGTTTTCCCGCAGCTGGGCCCAGGCTTCCGGGTAGCGCGCCAGCACGGAGAGCGTGTTGCCGATGCCGAAGATGGTGGTGTCCACGCCGGCGGACAGCAGGGCGCGGACCAGGAGCGTGGCTTGCTGCTCGGTGATCAGCCCGTCCTCCACGCGCTTCCAGATCTGGGCACCGAACCCGGTGTCGTCCAGGTTTTCGCGCTGGCAGTTCCGCATCACCGCGGCGGCGTGCTCGTCGCCCTGTGCGAAGGCCTGCTTGAAGATGTAGTTCTCCGGACCGAACGCGTTGAACACCATGTTGCCGTACGGCAGCAGGTGTTCACGTCCGACGTCGGGAATCCCAACCGCGTCGGGGAAGACACGGAGGGGGTACTTTTCGGCGAGGTCCGTAATGGCGTCGAACCGGTTGCGGCGGGCAAGCTGCTCCGTCAGCTCCACGGCAGGCGGCGTGAACGGCTCGCGGAGGGCACGCACCGTGCCGGGGTTGATGACGCCGGTCAGGGCGCGGCGCATGACGGTGTGAATGGGCGGGTCCGATTCCAGGATGCTCGGCGGACGCCAGCCCGAGTCCTTGCGGATGTCCCGCGGGCCCAGGCCGCCGGAGGAGATATAGGTTTCGAAGTCGGTCAGGACCTCGTAGACCTCCTGGTACCCGGCCACGGCGTAGCTGCCCGTACTCTCCAGGTAGGACACGGCTCCGGCGACGCGGAGCCGGCTCAGGAACGGATAGGGGTCCAGGAGGTTTGCGGTGTCGAACGGATCCTCGTCCAACACATTGGCGTCGTGGGTGGTAACGGTCATGGGAAACACTCCTGGGGACGGAACTTGGCAGGGAAGAGGTTGTGGCTAGAGGTCCAGGACGAGCCGCGGACATCCCGCGGCCGCCCGCGAGACGCAGACCAGCATGATTTCGCCCGCATCCCGGTCCTCCTGGGTGAGCACTGCGTCACGGTGTTCCGGCTCACCCGCAATGATCTGGGTTTCGCAAGTGCCGCACAGGCCGCCGCGGCAGGAGGACAGGACGCGCACGCCCACTTCCTCCACCGCTTCGAGGATGGTCTTGTCATTCGGCACGGTGACGGTGGTCCCGGTCCGGGCCAGCTCCACCTCGAACGGGGCGTTGGCGGCGGCGGCACCCAGTGTGGAGGCGACGAAACGCTCCGTATGCAGGGCGCCCGGCGGCCAGCCCATGCAGCGTTCCTCCACCGCGCCGAGCAGGCCGCCGGGTCCGCACGCGTACACCAGCATGTGCGCCCGCGGCATGCCAAGAATCTGGTCCAGGTCGAGCCGGCCGGCTTCGTCCTCGGCGATGATCCTGATCCGGTCAGTCCCGTACAGGTCCTCCAGCTGCTGCGCGAAGGCCATGGTGTTCCGGCTCCGGCCGCCGTAGATCAGGGTCCATTCCTTGCCTGCAGCCTGGGCCGCTTCCAGCATGGGAATGAGCGGGGTGATGCCAATGCCGCCGGCGATAAAGAGGTAGCGCCGCGACTCGCGCAGCGGAAAGTTGTTGCGGGGTTCGGAAATGGTCAGGGGCGTGCCCGCCAACAGGGCGTGCACTGCTTTTGATCCGCCACGGGAATCCGGCACGTGCAGCACACCGATGCGCAGGTGGTCCAGCTCGTCAGGCGAGGAACACAGGGAGTACTGGCGAATAAGGCCATCGCCCACGTGGACATCGATGTGAGCGCCGGGCTGCCAGGGCTGGAACGGCTGGCCATCGGCCCGTCGCAGGACCAGGGAAACGACCTGGTCCGCCACAACGTCCACCTGATCCACCACGGCGTCGATAGTGGCTCCTGCAGATGCACTCATGGGGTTCACTTCCTGTGGAATGGCTCGCCTGCCGGGCAGGCTATGGCCGGTAGCCCGGCCTCATTGGTCTAAGTTGAGGTTAGGTGTTCCACACCACAGGCAGGGGAAGGCTTTCCACCCAACGGAAAGATTCGCGCCCGGGCAACTGCAAAGACCTGGCTTACTGCGGCAGATGCTCCACGCCCAGCCGCCGGGCGATTCCCCGGGCGGCGATGTTGAGTACGGGAACCACGGTACCCACCGGCGCAGGGCGGCCGCGTGTGACGATCCCCAGCGCGGCCACCACCTGCTTGTTGGGCAGGAAGACCGGCACCGCCAGGCCGTAGTTGTCAGGTCCCGCCTCCTCCTCGGTGGTGGCATAGCCGTTGGTGCGGACCCGTTCGATCTCGGCGGCCAGTAGCCCCGGCTGCGTGATGGTCCGGGGCGCATGCGGTTCCAGCCGTTGGACAGCGGACGAAAACAGGTCCTTGGCGCCGTAGGCAAGCATGACCTTGCCCGCGGCGCTGGCGTGCAGCGGCAGGCGGGCCCCGACGCGCCGGAACGGCTGGCCTGCACCGGTCCCGGACATCCGCTCCACCAACAGGACCTCTTCGCCGTCCAGGATGAACAGATTTACCACGTTATGGGTGACAAAAAGGACGTCCTGCATAAAGGGTGCAGCCACTTCGGCGATGTTCTGCTGCGCCGGGGCCAGCAGGCCCAGCCGCCAGATCCGCTGGCCTACACGGTATTCGCCGTTCGCTTTCTCGAGGCCGCCCCACGCCACCAAATCACCAGCCAGGCGGTGTGCGGTGGCCACCGGGAGCCCTGCCCTCCGGGCCATGGAACTGAGGCTTTGAACGGAATGCTCGGTATCGAAAGTGCCCAACAGCGCCAGGGCGCGCGACGTGACGCTGGCCGCCTGGTGTGCGGCGGCACCGTCGTCGCCGGCTGGACGCTTTGGCGCGGCCGTCGGACCCGCGCGCCGGGTGGTCCGGCCTGCCGGGGCAGCGTTAGCCATGGGTCACCCTTCTGCGCTGGAGGACACGGCGCCGTCCGTGGCGCGGTGCTGCATCCTGCCATTTTAACGCCCGACGCCGGCGCCTCCCAGGACGCAAGGCGAGGCGCCGGCGTCGTACTGTGGGCGCATCCTCCATGGGAGGAGAAGGTTCAGTTGGGTACTGCGGCGAGGCCGGAGCCGCGGTAGGCGCCCAGGCCGCCGTCCACGCGGATGTCCGAGCCGTTCACCCAGCCCGATTCGGGGCGGAGTAGGAAGTCGATGACGGGGGCAATGTCGTCCGGGTCGCCGAAGCGGCCCAGCAGTGCACCGGCGCCCTCCACCTTGTCGCGGCCGTGGTCTTTCTTGAAGTCCTCGAGGATGGGAGTGGCCACGGGTCCCGGGCTGACGCTGTTGACCCGGATCCGCTGCGGCAGAAGTTCGGCGGCCAGGTGCTCGGTGAGGACCCGGACGCACTGTTTGGAGAAAAGGTAAGACTCACCCGTTACCCCGTCGTCGCCGGCAATGGACTCCAACGCGGCAGCTTGGTCTTCGGCGAGCGCGAAAGCGGAGCACTTTGCCTTGACCTCCCGCCAGTTCACGGCAACATTGGAGGCCAGGTTCACCACGCCGCCGCCCTCGCCGAGCAAGGGCGCAAGCGCCCGGACCAGCCCGCGGACGCCGAATACGTTCACCGCCAGCACGGTCCGCCACGGGGCCGTCCCAGGAACGCCGGCGATGTTCGCCAGGCCCGCGATGCCGTGCGGCGCTGCGGCGGTGACTGCTGCCGCTGCGGCGTCGATGCCGGCCTGGCTCGAGAGGTCCGCTTGGACAAATGTGCCGCTGAACTCAGTGGGTGGGTTGCGGTCGATGCCGATCAGCGGGATGCCGCGGGCGGCGAGGATACGGGCGGTACGTGCCCCGATTCCGGAGGAGACCCCGGTGAGTACGATGGGCAGTTGCTCGTGGGACATGCAGACTCCTCGTTAGTGCGTGACGTGCTTCACTCCATAGTGGCAAGCGGGACCGGGCGGTTGCGGGACACTTTCCGTTGGACGGAAAGGTTACCCAAGGATGTGACGGGTGCCATGACACTGGGATAAGAATTCCCTCCCGGCCGAAAGGACAAACCATGACGGCAGCCCAGTATGAGGTCCACGACCCGGCCACCCTTGAACTCGTTGGACATGCTCCGGAAAACACCGCGCAGGACGTCGAGGCCTCGGTGGCAGCCGCCCGTGCAGCGTCGGCCGACTGGGCCGCTGACCGGGAGGCCCGCCGCAATTCCCTGCGGACAGGCGCGGCCCTGATCCGCCGCGACCTGGACGCGCTGGCCACCCTGCTCTCCCGGGAACAGGGCAAACCGAAGGCCGAGGCCGCCGGCGAATTCTCCGTGGCCGCAGGGCTGTTCGAGTACTACGCCGACCTGGAATGGGATTCGGAACAGCAGCTGAGTCCGCGCGCGGACCGCAGCCTGGAGGTCCAGTACCGGCCCGTGGGCATCGTTGGCACCATCACGCCCTGGAACTTCCCCATCTCCCTGCTCTGCGTGAAACTTGCCCCGGCCTTGGTGGCCGGCTGCACCGTGGTCGCCAAGCCCTCACCATCCACTCCCCTGTCCACGATTGCCCTGGTGAACCTGCTCAACGAGGCCCTCCCCGCCGGTGTGCTGCAGGTCCGGACCAGTTCGCGGCGGACTGTGAACGTTGCTTTGAGCACCTCGCCGGGCATCCGCAAGATCTCCTTCACCGGTTCCACGGAGGTGGGCATCTCCATCGCGCAGCAGGCCGCCTCAACGGTCAAGCGCGTCACCATGGAACTGGGCGGGAATGATCCTGCCATCGTGCTGGACGATGCGGACATCGCCGTCACCGCCCGCGGCATTGTGGGCAGCGCCTTCCGCAACGCCGGCCAAGTCTGCATGGCGGTCAAGCGCGTTTATGTCCCGCGCAGCCGCAGTGCGGAACTTGCTGAGGCCATTGCCGCCGAGGCGGCCCGCCATGTGCTGGGCCACGGCATTGCTGATGGCACCACCATGGGCCCGATGCACAACGAGTCCCAGCTCAAGCTGGTCCACGGCCTGGTGGATTCCGCCGTGGGCGCCGGTGCCCGCATCCTCTCCGGGGGCACCGCCGGCTGCGACCTGCCGGGCTACTTCCTCTCCCCCACCGTAGTGATCGACGCCGAACCCGGCATGGACCTGGTGGAGCAGGAACAGTTCGGGGCGGCGCTGCCCATCGTGGCCTACGACAGCCTCGACGACACCATCGCGGGACTGAACGCCGGCGAATTCGGCCTCGGCGCATCGGTGTGGAGCCCGGACCAGGAGCGGGCCTACGCCACTGCCTCCCGCATTGATGCAGGAACGGTCTGGGTCAACCAGCACACCCTGGTGGAACCGGACGCCCCGTTCGGCGGCTGGAAGGCCTCCGGCGTCGGCCGCGAGCGCGGCCGCTGGGGCCTGGAGGAATACCTGGAAACCCGTGTCATCAATGCCCGCCCGCACGCCTGACCCCCGCACACCCTGCAGAAGGACTTCCCTGTGAGCGTCGAACTGATCACGCTTGGCACCGCCGCCGGCCCGGCCATCCGCGGACCTGAAAACGGCATCTCCAGCGCACTGGTGGTGGGTGATGCCTTTTATATGGTGGACTTTGGCCTCGGCTGCTCCCGCGCGGCACATGAGGCGGGGCTCCGGGGCAAGGATTTTGTGGCCGGCTTCGTCACGCATCTGCATTCGGACCATGTGGTGGAGCTTCCCGGCTTCCTGCTGTGGAACTGGGGGAATCCGGTGGAGGGCTTCACGCGGCCGGTATCCGTTGTTGGCCCGGGCAAGGATGCCACCCGGACGGGTGGCGGTGGCCTGTCCGGCACCGCCGAACTGGTGTCCCACTCGCTGCAGGCCTTCTCCTACGACATTGACATCCGGGTCCATGACGAGGCCCGCCCGGACCTTGCGTCACTGGTGCGCACCGTGGACCTGGCCACCCCCGCGCACGGCTCCGAGGACGCGGCCCGCCCCTTCGACGTCTACGAGGATGACAGGGTCAAGGTCACCGGCATCCTGGTGGAGCACCCGCCAGTGCGGCCCGCCGTGGCGTTCCGCTTCGAGACCGACGCCGGTTCTGTCGTATTCTCCGGCGATACCGCCGAATGCGAGGCCATGGTTGTGCTCGCCGAGGGTGCGGACGTCCTGGTGCATGAAGCGGTCAACCTGGACTTCTATGCGGACAAGGGGTTCGCGCCGGAGTTCCTGAACCACCAGCGGATCGCCCACACGCCGCCTGAGGCCGCCGGCCGGGTAGCCTCCGCGGCGGGGGTGGACAGGCTTGTGCTCTCCCACCTGGCCGGGCGGGCGGAACCGCAGTGGTGGCGCAGCCGTGCTGCCTCAACCTTTGCCGGCACCGTGGACGTCGCCGTCAGCGGCCAGCGTTTCCGCATCGGCAGCCCCGTCCTGGCTTCCGCCTGAGCAGAGAACCTGATCTCGGGTCGCCTGCCACAAACTCAGCAAGGACAACTCTTGGCTCTGCCGTCGCACACCACACCCGTTGATGACGCCGACGCGACGACGGACCGGGCGTGGCTTGCGGTCCTCGCGGCCGGTATCGCAGCGGCCATGCACATCTGGAAGCTTCCCGCCGCCCTGGCCGGCATCCAGACGGATCTTGGCACCTCGCTGATCCAAGCCGGGCTGCTGCTGGGCATCATCCAGCTGGCCAGCGTGGTTGGCGGCCTGGCCACGGCCGTGGGCGGTGAGATGGCCGGCCTGCGCCGACTCCTGATCCTCGGACTTGTCCTGCTGAGCGGCGCGTCCGCCGTGGGTGCGGCCGCCCCCAGCACCGAATGGCTGATGGCAACACGCACCCTGGAGGGCGTCGGCTTCCTGCTGGCCGTGGTGGTGGCACCCGCCCTCATCCGCAAAGTGGCCCCGCCGCAGCGGCTGAACATTGCGCTGGCAAGCTGGGCCACGTTCCAGGGAACTGCTACGCTGATCGGCCTTTCCGCGGGTGCGCTGTTCCTGCAGGCTGCTGGCTGGCGGGAATGGTGGCTGATTATGGCGGTTCTCACGCTTCTCCCGGTGCCGCTGCTGCTGCGCCGGGTGCCGAAGGACGTGGCTCCAGCCGAGGCCGGACTCCGGCCCGCTCTGCGCAGGGTGGGGCGCACCGTTGCCACCCGCAGGCCCTGGATCATCGGCGTGGTGTTCGCCTGCTACACGGCGCAGTGGATGGCGGTGCTTGGCTTCCTGCCCTCGATCTACCGCTCAGCGGGGCTCGACGGCCCGTGGCCCGGTCTCCTCAGCGCCCTGGTCGGTGGCGTCAACGCCATCGGTGCCCTCAGTGCCGGTCCGCTGATCCAGCGGGGAATTTCTGAGCGGAGCATCATTTTCTGGACCTTCCTGTCGATGTCCGCCGCTTCCGTAGCCACGTTCGCCGTGAACTGGGACCGCTTCGGCAACGGCATTTTTATCCAGGTTGTCCAGATCGCCGCGTTTTCCGCCGTCGGGGGCCTCATACCGGCGGCGGTGACCAGCTACTCCGTGCGCATCGCGCCCGCAGATGGCTCCGTCACTGCCGTGCTGGGGCTGACGCAGCAGATCTTCAATGTGGGAAACTTTGCGGGGCCCATGTTGTTCGCCCTGCTCGCCACCACCACCGGCGGCTGGGGCACCACCTGGTGGCTGACGTGTGCCTTGAGCTGCTTGGGGATGGGCCTGCTGGCGCTCCTGGGACGAGCCGCAAAAAGTGACTTTCCGGCCAACGGAAAACCCAAATGTAAGGCCGGTCACACGAGCCTACAGTCAAGGAAACGCCGGTGAAACCGGCAAAGACTCCCCTTCAACGATTGGGCAAACCGTGTCTAAAACTCCGCTTATGACGCCGGGCTCCGCGGCCTCCCGCGATCCCCGCACCTGGTCCCGGGCCAAGCGTAACCGCTACGGCTGGTTCATGACGTTCGGCCTGCTTTTCCTGATGATGCTCAGCTGGGCTGACAAGGCAGTCCTGGGCATCGCGGCCGTTCCCCTGATGAAGCAGCTGGGCATCACGCCCGAGCAGTTCGGGTTGGTGGGAAGCGCCATGTTCCTGACCTTTGGTGTGGCCCAGATCGTTGCCGCCCCTATCGCCAACAAGGTATCCAGCAAGTGGATCCTGCTAGTCCTGTGCCTGCTGTGGTCCGTGGCGCAGGTTCCCATCCTGCTCTTCGCCTCGCTACCCGCGCTTTGGGCAAGCCGCCTGCTCCTCGGAGCCGGCGAGGGCCCGCTGGCACCGGTCCTGATGCATGGCATCTACAAGTGGTTCCCCGAAAAGAAGGGAGCCACACCCGCGGCGCTGGCATCATCCGGCGTGACGTTGGGCATCGTGGCGTTCGCACCGGTCCTGGCCTGGGTCATTGGACAATTCGGCTGGCAGACCGCCTTTGCCGTGCTGGCCATCGTGGGACTGCTGTGGTCCGTCTTTTGGGCCATCGCGGGCAAAGAGGGCCCGTACACCAGCAGGAAGGCGGAGCAGGATCTTGACGGCATCGCACCGGAAGAGACACCCGTGGTAAGCGAAACCAAAATCCGCTACTGGCGCACCATCCTCTCCCCCAGTTGGATCTTCGCGGTCCTGGCCTCCTTCTTCGGCTACTGGACCTTCACCTTGGCCATGTCCTGGGGACCCGCATACTTCCAAAATGTCCTCGGCTTCAGCGGGCAACAATCCGGTTCAATGATCGCCTTGCCCGCAGCGTGGGGCACCATTGCCACCGTGGGCCTCAGCGCCCTCACTCAGCGCCTGCACCTAAAGGGCGTTCCGACCAGGAAGGCCCGTGGCTGGGTCCTCGGCGGCGCTGGCGCCTTCGCCGGAGCCTGCCTACTCGGAGCGACTATGACTACCTCGCCGGCCCTGTCAATAGCCCTGATGGTCTTCGGCTTTGGTACCGCACCGGCGCTCTTCGCCATCACGTACCTTGTGGTCGCGGAACTGACCACCATCGGCCAGCGCGGAGCCAACCTCTCCATTGCCAACGCCGTCCTCACCACGGGCGGCGTGTTTGCCCCCGCCGTATCAGGATTCCTTATTGGCGGTGCAGCCACCCCGGCAGATGGCTACCGCGCGGCATTCGCCCTGGCCGGCGGCCTCATGCTGACCTTCGGTGTTCTGGCACTACTCTTCGTCAACCAGCAGCGTGACCGCCGCCGGCTCGGCCTTGACGTAACGGCTGGCTTCTCAGTCGGGACGGCCACGCCTGCGGCCCGGGCTGAGGAAACGGTAGTGGTAACCGCCAAGGCCTGAGGCGCCAGTGCAGAAGGCAGCCGCCGGAAGCCACAAGCACAGCCTCCGGCGGCTGCCTTCTCTGCATCAAAACTATTCCGGGATGGTTCCGCACGGATGCATACATCCCGCCGCGCCCAAGGTGCGACCTACTTTTCTGCCTGCTACCGGCTCGCGTAGTAGGCCGCGGCCATGTCCTGCTTGGTGCGGCCCTGTTCTGCCACCCGGTCCAGCCTGGCGGCGAACGCTTCCGCCCCGTCAAGCTTCAGTCCCAGTTCAGCAGCGGCATCCACGATCAGGTGGGCGTCCTTGCGGGCCGTGTCCACGGCGAAGGACGCAGGCTCGAGTCCCTCCTCCAGGATGAGCCCCATCTTGGTCCGCAGGTAGGGAAGGTCCAGTCCGCCGCCGTCGATTACGTCGAGGAACTGCTGCGGATCGACGCCGAGCTCCTCCGCCAGGGCAACCACCTCACCGGCGGCATTGGAGGCGGCAATGACCCAGCTGTTCACCACGAGTTTGAGCCGGGTGGCGGAGCCTTCGGCGGGGTCCTGCCCCGCCCACATGGTCCGGGCTCCGATGGCATCCAGGACCGGCGCCACCCGCTGGCGCACCGGGTCGGGTCCCGCGGCAAGCACCAGGAGCTGGCCGGCTTCAGCAGGGGCCCGGGTGCCGGAAACGGGTGCTTCCACCAGGTCCAGCCCGAGCTCCGCGGCCAGTTTGGCCAACGCGGGAACGTCCTGGACGCCCACGGTGGTGGACTGCACCCAGGCCATGCCGGGCCGGGTGCCGGGGGCCGCAGCCCGCATGACTTCTTCCACTGCGGCGGCGTCGTAGAGCATGGTCAGGACGACGTCGGCGGCCTCGACGGCGCCGGCAGGGTCAGTGGCGCGCCGCGCACCGTCCGCGGCCAGGGGTTCCGTTTTGGCCGCGTCCCGGTTCCACACCGAGACGTCATGGCCGGCCCGCAGGAGGTTCCGTGCCATGGCCGCCCCCATGATTCCCGTGCCGAGCACTGCGACTTTGAGCTTGGTATCCATCGAGTCATTCTCCTGGCTGCGTTGAGGTCTGCGTCTACCTATTCAACGTCTCCATGATTCCCCGACTTATTCAAGCCAGGGCATTTGGGTGCGCATGTTCCGGCGGAATGTCGGTGCCCCGACCTAGACTCGTTCCCATGAGCGACAGCAACCAGGAAACAATCGGCAGCCCCGAACCGGAACCGAACGCAGGGCTCAACAGGGATCCGGAAGACTGGATAACAGGGGATGAACCCATGACGGCGGCCCAGCGCAGCTATCTCGATACCCTTGCCCGCGAGGCGGGCGAGGAACTTCCCGCGGACCTAAGCAAGGCGGACGCATCAAAGCACATCGACCGGTTGCAGCAGCGCAGCAGCCGCGTGGGCGGCGACGGGGACAACAGCCAGCCACGGTAAACGGTCGACGCCGGAAGTGGCGGCGGCGCCAAGGGAGCCCCGTTAGGGGCCGGCTGCGTTGGTGCCGGCTGAATCAGGTGCGGGCCAAATGGCCTTACCAGGCCTGGTGTTCGCGGGTGAGGCCGAAGGGGACGGCGTCGCTGAGATCCACCGTGAACTTGTCGGCGCCATGGCGGGTCACCAGGATGCCGTGGCGACGGCCCATGAGTGCATGGGCCTTGGCGGCTGCGACGGCGGCGTCGAGCTCGGTGTCCATGCTGTGGCGGTCGGAGACGGTGAGGGTCAGGGGGAAATTCATGGATATTGCCTGTGTCTTTCAGGGGATGGGTGGGCATACTCCGCCCAGCGCTCCCCCTGGCTGCATAGGCGGCAGGCACTTTCGCGCCTCGACCCATGGTGCCTGAGCAAAAATGTGCCAGCAACTTTAGATAAATGACGCAGGTCAGCGCCTCGGGCACCACCATTTGTCCTGACAATTACTGGCCGCAGGGCGCCGTCAATTAGAGTTGGAAGGGAGTGGGAGCCGGTTTTCGGAGCTTCCAGCTGCCTTTGAAACCCGCCCCGCGGCCCACCCGAGCCCTTATTGCGCGACCGCTGACTGTGCAACGACCTGACAAGGATTCCGCCATTTCCACCGACGCTCTCTTCGGCAATCTGACCAGGATCCGCAACGTCATCCTCCCCACCCCCGTGCGGAGCGCACTGAATTCCGGGCGTGGACTGCTGGGCGGCTTCATCGTGGTCCATTTGGTCTTCCTGGTGTTCGCCGCTTCGCTCTCCCTGCGCGGCGAGGCCTTCAGCGACACCTTCATTTACCGCGACTGGGCCATGGCCGGCTTCAACGACGCGAACCTGACGGGCGGCCCCAGCCCCTGGGTCTACCCCATCCTGGCCCTGATCCCCATGGCCGTCGCGGGCCTCGCAGGTCCTGGACCGTTTTTCTTCCTCTGGGTCCTCATGACAACGCTCCTCAACGGCTGGGCACTGCTGAAGCTCACGGAGCGGGGCCGGAACGCCAACGCCATCCCCGCCGGCTGGTGGTGGCTCGCCTTTACCTTCCTCATGGGCTGGCTGGGATTCGCCCGCGTTGACGGCCTCACCGCCCCGCTGGTCCTCGTGGCCCTGGCATACGGCGTCCAGCGCCCGTTCATCGCCTCGATCCTGCTGGCCATCGGCACCTGGGTGAAGGTCTGGCCGGCGGCCATCATGCTGGCCCTCTTCGCCGTCGTGAAGAACCGCCTGCTGGTGGTACTGGCAGGAATCGCGACGACGGCAGGCGTCGTCGCGCTGGCAGCAGCCCTGGGCAGCGTCCCCAAGCTCCTGAACTTCCTCACCCAGCAGGGCGACCGCGGCATGCAGCTCGAGGCCACCTTCACCACCCCATGGCTGTGGCTTTCCGTCCTGAACGTGGGCGGCTCCCGCATGTACATGAACACGGACATCAACTCCATGCAGGTGGACGGCCCCGGCACCGCCACCATGTCCGTGCTGATGCAGCCGCTCCTGGTCCTGGCAGCCCTGCTCGTGGCTGGCCTGGCCTTCTGGGCCCTCCACAACGGCAAGCAGCACAAGGTGGCCGGCGGCGTGGACCGGACCGAGCTGCTCCTCGCCGGCGCCCTCGCCCTGGCCGCCGCCTTCGTAGTGTTCAACAAGGTGGGCTCGCCCCAGTTCATGGTGTGGCTGGGCCCCGCCGTCGCCGTCGGCCTGGCGCACAGCTGGCGCGAATGGCGCGTCCCGGCACTGATGCTGATCGCCATCGCCGTGGCCACCTACTTCATCTACCCCCTCTTCTACGATGCCCTCAGCCACAACAACCCGTGGATGGCGCTGGTGCTGACCATCCGCAACCTCCTGGTGGTGGTCCTGTTCCTGTGGAGCGTCCGGCGCCTGTATTCGCTGGGCAAGAAGACCGCCGCACCCGCCCCCGCGCTCAAGGAGACCTGAGATTTCCACAAGGTTCTTTGACCGTTTGGTGACGGTCCGCAGCAAGGTCCTGCCGGCCAAAGTAGTGGACTGGTTCGCCCGGCCGTCCAGCGTGTGGTGGGGCTTCGCCGTCGTCCACTTGTACTTCCTGGGCTGGATGGCGTCCTTCTTCTTGAACGGCGATACGTTCAGCGACACCGAGCAGTACCGGCAGTGGGCCATGGCCGGGTACAACCCGGCGGACCTGACCGGAAAGATCAGCCCCTGGGTGTATCCCGTGCTGGCGCAGATCCCCATTTTCCTGGCGAATATCGCCGGGCCGGGCCTCTACCTGCTGGTGTGGTTCCTGATCATCACGGCGCTCAACGCCGTCGGCCTGCTCTACCTGACCCGCGGCCCGCGGAAGGTGACCGGCGTGGCCCCGGCGTGGTGGTGGCTGTTCTTCACCGTCTTCATGGGCTACCTGAGCTTCGCCCGGGTGGAAGGCATCACCGCACCCATCGTGCTGATCGCGCTGCTCTACGCCGCCGAACGGCCCGTGGTGGCGGGCATCCTGCTCAGCATCGCCACGTGGATCAAAGTGTGGCCCGCAGCCGTGCTGGTACCCATCGTCATCGCCAGCCACAAGCGCGTCCAGGTGGTCCTCGCCGGCGCCGCCGTGACCGCCGTCGTTGGACTGGGGACCTGGCTGACCGGCGGGCTGCCGCACATCATGGACTTCCTGCTCAACCAGGGCGAACGCGGCATGCAGCTCGAGGCCACGTTCTCCACACCGTGGGTCTGGCTGAGCGTCTTCCACATCGCCGGTTCCAAGATGGCGGACAACACGGCCATCAACTCCACCGAGGTCTACGGCCCCGGAGCCAGTACCGCAGCGTTCCTGATGCAGCCGCTCCTGGTCCTCGCCGCCGTGACCGCGGCCATCCTGCTGGTGCGGGCCATGCGCCGCGGCGCCGAGCGCGAGGAATTGTTCCTTGAGGGCTCCCTCATGATGGTCACCGCGTTCATCGTCTTCAACAAGGTGGGCTCGCCGCAGTTCATCATCTGGCTGGCCCCGGTGATCATCGCGGGCCTGACCCACGACTGGGAGCGCTGGAAGGTGCCCGCGGCCCTGCTGATGGGCATCGCCATCACCACGTTCGTGATCTACCCGCTGTTCTACACGCCCCTGATCCACGCCCACCCGGTCATGGCGGCCATCCTCACCACCCGCAACGTGCTCCTGGTGGTGCTGCTGTGGTGGTCGGTGAAACGCACGGCGGAACTGGGCCGCAGGACGTCCACGCGGGTACCCGCGGGCGCCTAGCTTCTTATTTGGCCCGCCCGGCTAACGGCTTTCGGAGCGGTCGACGGCGGCGGGGGCCTGGGATGCGGCGCGGCGGCGCGCCGCCCTGCGCTCCACAGCCCACTGCCAGCCGCGACGGCCCAGGTCCAGCGGCCTGCCCTCGATGAGCAGTTTCCGCGTGTGGACGTCCAGTACCAGCAGGTAGAACGTGAAGGCCAGGGCGGTGAAGAACGCCAGGGACGACGCGTCGATGGGCAGTTCCACGAAGGACCAGACCGAGAGCTGGTCCTGCGCGCCGAACACCACGAAGAACGTCACGCCCACGTACAGCGAGCGGATCTGCCAGTCGTCCCGGATGCCGGTGACAGCCAGGAACGGCAGGAACCACAGGATGTACCAGGGCTGGATGATGGGTGAGAGCATCACCACTGCGGTGAACGCCAGGGCCATCCGGCGCACCGCACGGGAGTAGTCGCCACGGAACATCAGCAGCAGGACCAGGGCGATGGCGGCCCACTTCATGGCTGTCCTTAGCCAGGTGGCCAGCGTTCCACCCGGCAGGCCCAGGGCGTTGGCGAGCAGCTCCACCTGCTGGCCGATGAAACCGGACGGCGAGTAGCCGGTGTAGCCGGGGGTGGGGTCCATGATGGCCCAGGTCCAGCCGATGCCCAGGTTGTAGGGAATGCCGCCGAGGGCCAGCACGCCGAAGCTGATGCCCGCCGTCGCTCCCCACATCAGGAACTTGCGCGGCCAGGAGGCGGACGGTCCTGCCCACATGACACCGATGAACGGCAGCAGCAGCACGGTGATGGGCTTGATGCCCACGGACGCGGTGACCAGGAGGATGCCCAGCAGGTAGCGGCGGGTGGCGGCCAGGTAGACGCCGGCGACTGCGAGCCCCACCATGAGTGCGTCGTTGTGGGCGCTGGCGATGAAGCTGATGAGGAAGAGCGGGTTGGCCACGGAGATCCAGAGGGCCCGTGCACCGTTGATGCCGTGCAGTTCGGCCAGCTTGGGCACGTAGATAACGCAGAGCAGGACGCCGACGCCGGCCAGGAGCCTGAAGAGCAGGACTGACGCGTCGGGCTGGGCACCGGTCAGCCCCACCACGGCGCGCGCGAGCCACAGGAAGTACGGCCCGTAGGGGGTCCTGTTTTCCGCCCAGGCGGGGTCGGCGCCCAGGGCAAACCAGTTGTTGAGCGTGGAGATGCCCACCTCGTAAGGGTTCTGGCCCTCCTGGACCAGGCGGCCTTGGCCGGTGTAGGCGTAGACGTCCCGTGAAAAGACGGGCACGCAGAACAGCAGGGGCAGTGACCAGGCCGAAATGGCGATGACTACGGACCGCAACGACGAGTGCCCCCAGTCCCCCAACCTCTGGCCAAGCCTCAGCCAGGAGCGCATCAGGAGCATGGCACCGGCCGTCAGCAGCACGGTGGACACCGCCACACCCCACCCTTCGGTGCGGAGCGCGATCACCACCGGCTGGCGGATCATGGGCGAGCCGTTGGCGATCCAGCCGGTGCCGATGGAGCCGACAAACATCATGAGGGCGCCGATGAAGCCTTCGATGGTGGCGAAATAGGCGCGGCCCCTGGCGGGCGCGGAGGCGTCGACCGGTTTACCCGGCCTGCTCTCCGACGTCTCAAGGTGTGACCCGCCTGCCGTCATGATTGTGTGGTCCCCTACTTTGTTACGGCATTGGTTGCACCGGCTCTATGGGCCGCCCTGCAACCCGGTCATTTTATCAGCCGCGCTTACTGCTGCCCCGGGGGCATGGCCGGGTGGCAAGGCACAGTTTGGCAACAGCGGCCGGTTCCCTAACGTGCACGCAGCAGCGCCAGGAACTCATCGGCCATGCCGAGTTGTTCCTCCAATTTGGCACGGCGCCGCGCTGCCTCTTCGATGAACCCGTTCAACTCAGTTCTGATGTCCGTAACGTCCTCGCCGGGCGCGGCAGCCTCCAATGCGTCGATGACCTTCAAGAGCCCGGCCATGGCTTCGAGCGTGAATCCGAGCGGCTTCATCCTGCGGATCAGGAGCAGGCGCGTGAAATCGCGCTCAGTGTAGAGGCGGAATCCGCCGTCCGTGCGGCCGGACGGTTTGAGCAGGCCCACCTCGTCATAGTGGCGGATGGTGCGCAGGGACATCTGCGAACGGTCCGCCAGTTCGCCGATATGCATTGTGGCCACCACTTCTTCGGCGGTCATTTCTTTCATCATCACGTCACCAATCCGGCTCAACCCTTACGTTAGGGTAGTGTTGCATGCGCAGCCGGCAGTCACCGGCCCTTCTCTCCACCCCAATTGTCTTCCATGGCAGGGCTGGACCCTTGCGCACCGTGGCGCGCACAACGTTGCCCACCCGCTCTTTCCTGAGAGCCAAGTCCCTGGAGCCGCTCCTTGGCCGTCGTCGACCGCCCCCGCCCCGCCCGGCAACCGAATTCCGTCCTGGCCGCGCTCCGCTCTCCGCGGCAGCTGACCCGCGAGGTCCTCGCCGGCATGGTCACCACCCTCGCCCTGGTCCCGGAGGTCATTTCGTTCTCGATCGTGGCCGGGGTGGATCCGATGGTCAGCCTGGTCGCCTCCATCGTGCTTGCCCTGGCGATGTCCATCCTCGGCGGACGGCCCGGCGTTGTGACGGCCGCCGCGGGCTCGGTGGCCCTGGTCATTGCTCCGCTGGTCCACGAGCACGGCGTCCAGTACGTCCTGCCGACGGTGCTGCTTGCCGGCGTCATCCAGGTGGTCTTTGGCCTGGCCGGCCTTGCCCGCCTGATGCGGTTCATCCCGCGCTCGGTGATGATCGGGTTCGTTAACGCCTTGGGTGTGCTGATCTTCGTGGCGCAGGTGCCGCACGTCCTCAATGTTCCCTGGCTCGCCTACGTCTTGTTCGCCGTAACGCTGGCCATCATCTTCATCCTCCCGCGCTTCACCAAGGTGGTCCCGTCGCCGCTGGTGGCCATCGTCGTCGTCACTGCGATCGCCATCCTTGCGGGCCTTGCTGTTCCCAACGTCGCCGACGAGGGGCCCCTCACCGGCCAGATGCCGGGAATCACCCCGTTCCTTGTTCCGCTTGATGTTGAGACGTTCCGGCTGGTGCTGCCCACGGCCCTGAGTGTGGCGTTCGTCGGCCTCATGGAAACCCTGCTCACGGCGAAACTGGTCGATGACATCACGGAAACCCCCTCGCACAAGGGCCGCGAATCGTGGGGGCTGGGCGTCTCGAACATCCTCGCCGGTTTTTACGGCGGCATCGCCGGCTGCGCCATGATCGGCCAGACAGTCCTGAACGTGAAGACCGGGCAGGCGCGCACCCGCATCTCGACCGTGGTGGCCGGGGTGTTCCTGCTGGCCCTGGTGACGGGGCTGAGCTCGATCATGGGGCAGATCCCCATGGTGGCCCTTGCCGCGGTCATGATGGTCGTGGCCGTCACTACGGTGGACTGGCACAGCGTCAGGCCGGCCACCCTCAAGAGGATGCCGCTGCCGGAGACGATCGTCATGGCTGTCACGGTGGCCGTCGTGGTGTTCACCGGCAACCTGGCCTACGGCGTACTGGTGGGCGTCATCCTGGCGATGGTGCTGTTTGCGCGCCGGGTGGCCCACGTCATCACCGTTGAGCGGAACCTGGCGGACGACGGCGGGAGCGTGCGTTACGAGGTGGTGGGGCCGCTGTTCTTCGGCAGCAGCAACGACCTGGTGGAGCACTTCGCCTACGGCGAAGATCCCGCCTCGGTGACCATCGATCTTAGCCGCGCCCAGATCTGGGACGCGTCAACGGTGGCCGCCCTGGACTCCATCGAAACCAAGTACGGACACCACGGCGCCACGGTGGCCATTGAAGGCCTCGATGAGCGCAGCACCGGCTTCCACCGGCGACTCACCGGGCATTTGGGCGCCTGACTTTCGGCGCGCGTCCAGGAGCGGGGCCGCACGTCTGCGGTCCCGCTCCTTCGCGCATGACCTAGGAGAACCGCCCCGGCCGGAACGTCGCCAGCATGGGGTGCTTCCGGCCCGTCAGGATTTCACCGGCAAGAAGTTCGCCGGCGATAAGGCCCAGGGTGGCACCGGAGTGCGTGAAGGCAACGAAGCAGCCCGGCACCTGGCCGACTTCGCCCAGGACGGGTTCGCCGTCACCGGGGATCGGCTTGTAGCCCATCTTCCAGGAGGCCGGCTTGAGTTCCGGGTTGCCGGCAACCAGCCTGGAGGCTTCATCAGCCAGTTCCTGCACTACTTCCTCCGGGACGGTGAAGGAACCGTCCGCGTGCTCGGTGATGTGTTCCTCGTACCAGTCGTGGTCCAGCGCGAACGTGCCGCCGGGGTTGGGCCGGAGCGCGGCGCGCGGGGTGTTCATCACGGCGGTGACGTCGTGCTGCACCTGTTTGGTCACCACCAGCATGGACACCGGCGAACCATTGGGGATGTGCACGCCCAGGGGCTGGACGACGGCGGGCGTCGCTGCCCCGCACGCCACCAGGACGGCGTCGGCCGGGTAGGTCCCGCCGGACGAGGTCTCCACGCCGGTGGTGCGGCCGCCCTCCACCGTGACGGAGGCCTTGCCGGCGTTGAGGACCAGTTCGCCGCCACGGGAGTGGAACTCCTCCATCAGGAAATCGATCAGGTCCGGAAGGCTGACCCAGCCTTCGCCGGGGTTGAAGATGGCGTTGTCCGGCACGGCACTGGAATCGATACCGGGGGTGGCTGTTGCAATCTCTTCCGGAGCCAGCAGTTTGGAGTCGTAACCGATGGACTTCTCGTAAGCGTGCCGCGCCTCGGTCGTTTCAGCCTGCCCGTCCGCGTTCCACATGAGTCCGCCGCCGAACTGGAGCCACTCCCGGCGGGGGTTGGAGGCGAAGAGCGTGCGGTAGCGGTCCACGCCGGCCACCCGCAGCTGGTGGTAGGGGGTTGACCGTTCGCCGGCGGAATTGAGCCAGGACAGGGAACGGCCGCTGGCTTCGCTGGCCAGGCCGCGCTCGGTCAGGAGGATCACGGAGGCGTCTTCGCGGAGCAGGTGCACGGCGGTGGAGACGCCCAGGATGCCGCCGCCGATGATGGCGACGCGCTTGGTAGCTGTAACAGAGGACATTGGTGTCCCTTTCTGTGGAATTCGGGGTGGTGAGGGACGCGAACGGTGCGTCCTGGAGAAGAGTTGGGGGGAACCTCAGGCCAGGGCGTGGATCCCCTCGATGACTTTCAGTACTTCGAGGGGGCCGGCGGGGTCGACGGGCAGCGGCCCCTCCCCGCGCAGGGCTGCGGCCAGTTGCACGTAAAACTTCGGGTAGGCGCCGCGTTCGGCAGGAACGGGGGACGTTGCACCATTGATGCCCAGGAGCCCCCAAGACTCCTGGGGGTCGAGGCCATATGCCGGATCCGACGGCGGCATCCCCGCTGCGAGGGCAGGTTCCTGGCCGTCAAGACCCCACTTGGTGTACCCGGCCTCGGAGCCGAGGACGTGGAAACGGGCGCCCGCCTGGGCGGCCATCCCGTTCATCCACAGCCGGGAACGGACTCCGGAGGCGTGCAGCAGTGACACGAAGGCTTCAGCGTCGGCAGCGTCCGGATGTGGCCCGCGGTTGACCGTCTCGCCGTAGCTCCGTTCCACCGGGCCGAACAACTGGACGGCCTGGTCGATCAGGTGGGCTCCCAGGTCGTGCAGGATGCCGCCGCCCTCGGAGAGGGACACGGTGTCCCGCCAGTTTCCAAACCCTTCCGGCCGCCACCATTCGAACCGTGATTCGAAGCTGCTGACCTGCCCCAGCGCTCCCGAGGCCAGGATCTTCCGGAGGGTCAGGAAGTCCGCATCCCACCGGCGGTTCTGGAACACCGTGAGCCGCACCCCGGCGTCGTCCGCCCTGCTGATCAGTTCCTCACCCAAGGCGGATGTGGGCACGAAGGGCTTGTCCACCACTACGTGCAGGCCGTGCGCGATGGCCGTCGCGGCCAGTCCGAAGTGGGTGTGCGGCGGGGTGCCCAGGATGACCAGGTCCAGGTCCGCGGACAGGGCGAAAAGCTCTTCCGGAGTTCCAACGATCCGTGCCCGTGGGTAGAGGCGTGCCGCCTCGGCCGCGCGCCCGGGCTGGGCCGTCACGATCACGTCGAGCAAGAAATCCGGGTTGGCCGCGATCAGCGGCGCGTGGAAGACCTTTCCGGAGATCCCAAAGCCAACGACGGCGGTCCGGATGGGTGCAGCGGGAACCGTACCCATCAGAGCACCTCGGAGAGGAAGCGCTGGAGGCGTTCGCTGCGGGGGTTGTCGAAGAGTTGGGTGGGAGTGCCTGCTTCGACCACTTCACCTTCGTCCATGAAGACCACCTGGTCGGCGACTTTGCGGGCGAAGCCCATTTCGTGGGTGACCACCAGCATGGTCATGCCGCGGCGGCCCAGGCCCGCCATGAGGTTCAGGACGCCCTTGACCAGCTCCGGGTCCAGGGCGCTGGTTGCTTCGTCGAAGAGCATGACTTCGGGTTCCATGGCCAGGGCGCGGGCGATGGCGACGCGCTGCTGCTGGCCGCCGGAGAGATCGCGGGGGCGGTGGTCGGCGCGTTCGGCGAGGCCTACTTCGGCCAGGCGTTGGCGGGCGCGATCCATGGCCTGGGCCCTGGGCATGCCCTTGACGGCCCAGAGGGCCAGGGCAACGTTTTCTTCCGCGGTGTGGTCCGGGAAGAGGTTGAAGTGCTGGAAGACCATGCCGATGCGGGTGCGCAGGGTGTCAGGGTTGGTGCCCAGGGTGCTGTCGCCGGCGAGCAGCACGTCGCCGCTTTTGGGTTCGTGGAGGCGGTTGATGCCCCGCAGCAGGGTGGATTTGCCGGAGCCGGAGGGGCCGATGATGCAGGTGGTCGTTCCGGGGGCGACCGTGAGGCTGACGTTGCGCAGGACGTCGATGTCGCCGTAGGCCATGGTGACGTTGTGCAGTTCCAGGCTGGAGCCGTGGAAGGTCGGGGCCCCGATGCGGCCTGCTGTGGTGGTGTTTTGCGTGGGGGTGTTCATGTGTTGCTCCCGGTGGTGAGCGGCGAGGCCGCGTCGAGTTCCTTGACTTCCTTCAGCCCGCTGGTGGGTGGCGCGGCCCGGCGGCGTCCGGTGCGGAACTTGTTGTCGAAGTGGTTTACCAGGTGCGTCAGCGGGACGGTGATCACCAGGTAGAACAGGCCCGCCGCGACCAGGGGTGAAAGGTTGCCGGACAGCACAGCGGCGTCCTGGCCCACGCGGAAGAGTTCGCGTTCGGTGACCAGCAGGCCCAGGAAGTACACCAGGGAGGAGTCCTTGACGATCGCGATGAACTGGTTCACCAGGGCCGGAAGCACCCGGCGTACGCCCTGGGGCACCACCACCAGGGCCATCGACTTGGCGTAGCTCATCCCCAGGGCGCGGCAGGCCTCGCCCTGGCCCTTGTCCACACTGAGGATGCCGGCGCGGAAGATCTCCCCGATGTAGGCGCTGGCGATCAGGCTCAGCGCGATGATGCCCAGCGGGTAGGGGGACGGCCCGAAGATCGACTGGCTGAGCCGGGCGAAGCCCTGGCCGATCAGCAGGATGGTCAGGATGGCCGGCAGGCCCCGGAAAAGGTCCGTGTAGATCCGGGCCGGAACCCGCAGCCATTTCGAGGGTGAGATGCCCATGACGGCCACCACCATCCCCAGCACCGTGCCAAGGAGGGTGGCGGCGATGGAGATGATCAGCGTGTTCAGCAGGCCGACCGCCAACAGTTGGGGCAGGACCTCGGCCATAGCGCCGAAGTCGAAGAAAGTACGGATGATGGTGTTGAACCAGTCCATGGTTGCTCTCAGACGTAGATTGGGTGGAGGTGCCGGGGCGGGCAGCGGCCAGCGGGGCCCGCCCCGGCCGTGGAGCCGGAGGGCTTGCGCGCGCGGGCTACTTGCTGGGTGCCGGTGAGGTGGAGTCGGCCTGTTCGGCCTTGGGCAGGTACTGCTTGGGCATCGGGGAGCCCGGGAACCATTTCTGGTAGAGCTTCTTCCAGGTGCCGTCTTCCATGGCGGCGGCCAAGCCCTTGTTCAGGGCTTCCTTGAAGGCGGTCTTGCCCTTGGCGACGGCGAACCCGGCCGGAGCGTCGAAGGACGGGATGTCCGCGGCGCTGACCAGGCCGTGCTGGTCCTCGTAGGCCTTCGCTGCCTCGTAATCCAGGAAGTGGGCGTCCACGCTGCCGCTGTTCACGGCCGCGATGGCGGTGTTGTTGTCCGGGAAGCGGACCAGGCTGGCCGAGGTGAAGTTCTTGACGGCGTACGCTTCCTGCAGGGTTCCCTGGACCACGCCCAGGCGCTTGCCGGCCAGGCCCTCAGCGCTTGTGATGCCCGACGTCTTGGTGGTGATCACCGTCAGGTAACCGGCCAGGTAGCCGTCCGAGAAGTCCACGGTTTCCTTCCGCTTGTCCGTGATGCCGATCGCGGCCACACCGGCGTCGAACTGCCCGTTGGCCACTGCGGCCAGGAGGCCGGAGAAGTCCTGTCCGGTGAAGACCACGTTGTCCACACCGGCCCGGTGGGCCACATCCTTGAACAGTTCGACGTCGAAGCCGGTGAAATTACCGGACGCGTCGGCGAAGGTGTACGGCTTGGAGTCGCCCAGGCTGGCCACGCGGATGGTGCCCGGCTGGATCAGGCCGTAGGGGTTGTTCTCAGTGGTGGAAGCGGCGGAGGTGGAGCTGCAGCCGGAGAGCGCCAGGACCGCAGCCAGTGCTGCGGCGGCGATTCCAGCCGGGCGGAGGTTCTTTTTCTTCACAGCGTTGTCCAATCGTTGGGAGGGAGGCGGTGCTGTCAGGGCCGCCGAAGAAAGTCGCCGATGCTCTTGTTGAGTCCGGTCTCACACCGTAGGGTTGAGACCGGACTCACATCGATGGATAGAAATGTAGCGGAAGTCACAGGGGGCGTCAACAGCCTCTTCGAAAGGTGAAGATGAGCGCTGAAGGAGCACGGCGGCGGGACGTCACCGTTGCAGACGTCGCAAAGGCAGCCCAGGTCTCCAAGGCCCAGGCAGCCCGCGCGTTGGGCAATTACGGCGCCGTCAGCGACGACGTCCGTGAGCGCGTCCAGGCCGCGGCGGAGGCCCTTTCCTACCGGCCCAATGAGCTTGCGCGCAGCATGAACACGGGCAAATCGCACACCATCGGCGTGGTGGTGGGTGACATCGAAAACCCCCACTTCGGACTGGCAACCCGGGGCATCACGGACACGGCAAAGAAGGCCGGCTACAACGTCATCCTGGTCAATACGGACGAGGACCGCGAGGCGGAAGTGGACGCCGTGCGGGTGCTGCTGGACAAGCGCGTGGACGGGCTGATCGTCGCTCCTGCGTCCTCGGTGGACACCGGACACCTCCAGGAGGTGCACCGGTCAGGCCGGCCCATGGTCTTCATCGACCGCACTGCCGGGGACATGCCGGTTGAGACCATGGCCGTGGACATGGCACGGATTTCGCGCGAGGCTACGCGGTACCTGCTGGATGCGGGCCACCGCCGGATCGCCTTCATTTCCACGTTGAGGACTAATGCCCCGTACACCCCGGAGGTGACACTGGAGTCCTCACAGATTGCCGACCGTATCGAAGGCATGCGGGAGGCCTTCATGGAGTCCGGGGTGGCTTTTCCGGAGGACCTGGTCCGGCTGAACGCGGGCGATGAAGACTCCATCCGCAGCATTACCCGGGAAGTGCTCAGGGGGCTGGACCGAGCCACGGCCGTGGTGGCGTCCGACGGCCTCATCGCCCTCAGCGTTGTGGAAGCGATCCAGGAACTGGGCCTGTCCATTCCAGCGGATGTTTCATTCCTGATGTACGACGACTTTGCGTGGACCAGGCTGACCACCCCGCCCCTCACGGTCATCGCCCAGCCCGTCTACAACATGGGAGTGGCGGCAGCGAAGGCGCTGATCCGGCAAATGGAGGGGCTCCCGCCCGCCGCTCCCGCACAGTTCACGGCAACCCTGGTGCGGC
Organism: Pseudarthrobacter sp. 05T312; assembly: GCF_056396685.1. Taxonomy (NCBI): domain Bacteria; kingdom Bacillati; phylum Actinomycetota; class Actinomycetes; order Micrococcales; family Micrococcaceae; genus Pseudarthrobacter; species Pseudarthrobacter sp. 05T312. The sequence goes on along the minus strand of NZ_JBFTLY010000017.1, from coordinate 24,575 downwards.
GTGGGTCAGTGGGGCCGCGCCCGGCCACCACCGGGAAACCTGGCCGAGAACAGCTGGCGGGAAAGCCCGCCTGACGCCCCGGGCGCCCCGCCCCTGCACTCAGGTGGCGGGAGCGGCCGTGGATTCGCGGACAATCACATGCGTGGCAAGTTCCACGCGGTGGGAATCCAGGACCTCGCCGCGCGCCTGGCGCAGGAGTGACCTGAGGGCAGCCCGCCCCATCTCCTCGAGGGGCTGCGCCACCGACGTGAGCGCCGGCACGGATTCCTCGCCCTGGATTGTGCCGTCGAAACCGACGAGGCTGATGTCCCCGGGAACCTTCAAGCCGCAATGCGCCGCCTCGCTGAGCACGCCCAAGGCGATGCTGTCGCTTCCGGCAAAGATGGCCGTGGGGCGCTTCTCGAGGCCAAGCAGCGCCTTCATCCCGGACACCCCGCTGTCCCGGCGGAACCTGCCGCCGGAAATGATGTACTGCGGATCCACGGAGAGGCCATGGGCTGCGAGGGCAGCCATGTAGCCGTGGAGCCGCGCCTGGTTGCACTCGGCCCGCTCAATACCGCCGATGTAGGCAATGCGCCGGTGGCCCAGTTCCAGCAGGTGTTCGGTGGCGGCCTTGCCGCCGGCCCAGTTGGTGGCGCCGACGCTGACCACGTCCGCGGGAGGCGGGTTGAGCGGATCGATCACCACCACAGGGATCCGGCGACGCCGGAAAGCATGCATCTGCGCCTCGCTGAATGCCGAGGTCACCACGATCATTCCGGCCCTGCCTTCGTCGACCATCCGCTGCGCGCGGCGCTCCGCGGTCTGCACCGTAGGGGTCGACGGCCCGGTGACGCTTACCAGGACCTCGACATCCTCGGCAGCGGCGAACTGCAGGATCCCGTCCAGGACCTCGGTGGTGTAAGCCGAGGTCAGGACGTCCACCACCACCTCGATCACGGTGCTGGTCCTCGTCACGGAACGGCGCTGCACGGGTGATTGATACCCCGCCTGCTCCAAGGCGGCCAGGATACGGGCCCGGGTCTCCGGCGCAACATCTTCGCGGCCGTTGACCACCTTGGACACTGTGGGGGTGGAAACCCCCGCCTGCAAGGCAACAGCTGCCAGGGTTGTCTTTGCCGGCCGTGCAGTCTTCGCCACTGGCTCATCCACCCTTTCGAAACATTTCGCTTACGGCCATCTTGCCCGGGTTTCATCAGGGCGTCAACTGATGACCGACAGGGAAAGGTTCAGCCTATAACGGCCAACCCTTGACTGTGACCCGGCTCACGGCTAGATTGGCACCACCGCTCGCAAAGTTTCGAAAACTTTCGAAAGTCGCGCGGTACGACCACTGACCGAATTGACGCGGGCCATCCGCCTCGGAGCCGGGGCAAACGCCTGCTTCACACGTTACCGGGACCCAGCGTTGAGCCCGGAGGATGAACGGAAGCGAAATGAAGATTCGAAAGTTGCGCTCGGCAGCGTTGGCAATTTCCGCAGCAGGACTGGCAGTCAGCCTCGCTGCCTGCGGTTCGTCAGGTCCTGCCGGCTCAAACGTCAGCAGCGATTCGGCCACCATGTGGGGACTCACCGGCGGCAACCAGCCGGTGCTCCAGAAGTCGGTGGATGACTGGAACCAGGCCAACCCGGACAAGTCCATCAAGCTGGATTTCTTCGCCAACGACGCCTACAAGACCAAAGTCCGCACCGCCGTCGGCGCCGGCGAAGGCCCCACCTTCATCTATGGCTGGGGCGGCGGAGTCCTGAAGTCGTACGTCGACGCCAGCCAGGTTGACGACCTGTCCACCTTCATCAAGGACAACCCGCAGGTCAAGGACCGCTACCTTCCCTCAGTGCTGAAGAACGGTGAAGTGAACGGCAAGACCTACGCACTGCCGAACAACAACGTCCAGCCGGTTGTCCTCTACTTCAACAAAGACGTCTTCGACAAGGTGGGAGCCCAGCCCCCGAAGACCTGGGATGAGCTGATGGCCCTGGTGCCGAAGTTCAAGGCGGCCGGTGTTGCCCCGTTCTCGCTGGGCGGCCAGTCCAAGTGGCCGGACCTGATGTGGCTTGAGTACCTGGTGGAGCGCATTGGCGGCCCCGAAGTCTTCGCCAACATCGCAGCCAACAAGCCCGGAGCCTGGTCCGACCCCGCCGTCAAAGAGGCGCTGACCAAGATCCAGGACCTGGCTGACGCCGGCGGGTTCATCAACGGCTTCTCATCCGTTGCGGCGGACAGCAACGCAGACCAGGCCCTGATGTACACCGGCAAGGCCGCCATGATCCTGCAGGGCGGCTGGATCTACCAGGGCATGAAGAAGGACGCCGCCGACTTCGTCAAGAGTGGAAAGCTGGGGTACACCACCTTCCCCACCGTTTCGGGCGGCAAGGGTGACCCGACGAACGTCGTGGGCAACCCCTCCAACTTCTGGTCCATCTCCGCCAAGGCGACCGATGCCCAGAAGAAGGCGGCCCTGGACTACGTCAAGGACGGCATGTTCACCGATGCCAACACAGATGCCTTGATCAGCTCCGGCGCCGTCCCGGTAGTCAAGGGAATCGAAGACAAACTGGCCGCCTCACCCGACAAGGACTTCCTGACCTTCGTCTACGGCCTGGCCAAGAACGCCCCCAGCTTCACCCTCTCCTGGGACCAGGCCCTCAGCCCCGCGCAGGGTGACGCCATGCTGTCCAACCTGGACCAGATCTTCCTCAAGAAGATCAGCCCTGACCAGTTCATCAGCACCATGAACGCCACGATCGGAAAGTAAGGGACCATGACGGCTCTTGGTTCCGCCAACCGGGGGGTCCGCGACGCGGGCCCCTCGGGGTGGCTCGCAGTCCCGGCCCTGGTCTTCTTCCTGGCGTTCGCTGTCGTCCCGCTGATCGGCGTCGTCTTCCTCAGCTTCACCAGCTGGAACGGTTTGGGCGAGATCAAGCTGGACGGCCTGTCCAGCTGGACCACGGTCCTCACGGATCCGGTCACCGGCAACGCCCTGGTGGTCACCGCGAAGATCATGTTCTTCTCGTTCATCGTCCAGGCGCCCATCAGCCTGCTGCTGGGCGTGTTCACGGCCGGCGGCCAGAAGTACCGCGCCGCCCTCGCCGTGCTCTATTTCCTGCCGTTGCTGCTTTCGTCCGCCGCCGTTGCCATCGCCTTCAAGGCCCTGCTCGATCCCAACTTCGGCCTGGGCCCCGGATTCAACCTGCCCATCCTTGCCCAGGACTGGCTTGGCAACTCGGATTTGGTCCTGTTCGTGGTGGTCTTCGTGATTGCGTGGCAGTTCGTTCCCTTCCACACGCTGATTTACCAGGGCGGCGTCCGCCAGATCCCCACGTCGCTGTACGAGGCCGCCGAAATCGACGGCGCGGGACGCTTCCGCCAGTTCTGGAACATCACCCTGCCCCAGCTTAAGTACACGATCATCACGTCCTCCACCCTGATGGTGGTGGGCAGCCTCGCCTACTTCGACCTCATCTTCGTGCTCACCGGGGGCGGTCCCGGCTACAGCACGCGGCTGCTGCCGCTGCACATGTACCTGACGGGTTTCAAGGCCAACGACATGGGCGCCGCGAGCGCCCTGGGAGTCATTCTCGTCGTCATCGGACTGGGCCTGGCGCTCATCCTCCAGCGGTTGGGCGGCAAAAACCGCAACGCAAGCCAATTGGAAGGTGCCTGATGGCCTCCACAACACAACTTCCCGTCCCACCGGCCCCGACGGGCAGCATCACCGCAGCACCGGTTACCCGCACCAAGGGACCCGGGCGGCTCCGGCCAAACCTCCTTGGCGGCCTGGGCGGCTGGCTTTGGCTGGCCATCATCATCGTCCCCATCTATTACGTGGTGATCACCAGCTTCAAGAACCAGGCTGGCTTCTTCACCTCCAACCCCATGCTCCCGGCAACGGACCCCACCCTGGATAATTACAAGCTGGTCCTGGAGAACAATTTCGTCAGGTACTTCACCAACAGCCTGATCGTCACCCTGGGCACGGTCCTGCCTGCCCTGCTGGTGTCCTTCATGGCCGCGTATGCAATAGTCCGCGGCAAGGGCCGGTTCCTGAGCCTGACGAACAACCTGTTCCTCCTTGGCCTTGCCATCCCCCTGCACGCCACCATCATCCCCATCTACTGGATGATCACCCGGGCGCACATGTATGACACCTTGCTGGCCCTGATCCTTCCGTCCGTGGCATTTGCCATCCCGGTCAGCGTCCTCATCCTGTCCAACTTCATGCGCGATGTCCCAAATGAGCTTTTCGAATCGATGCGCCTGGACGGCTGTTCCGACTGGGCCATGATGTGGCGCCTCGCTCTCCCCATGACCAAGCCGGCGGTCATCACCGTCGGCATCTACAACGCCCTTCACGTCTGGAACGGTTTCCTCTTCCCGCTGATCCTGACGCAGAGCCCGGCAACCAGGGTCCTGCCGCTGTCCCTGTGGACCTTCCAGGGTGAGTTCAGCGTGAACATCCCCGCCATTCTCGCCTCCGTCGTCCTGGCGACCCTCCCCCTGCTAGTGGTGTATGTCGTCGCCCGCCGTCAACTGTTGAGCGGCCTGACGGCCGGCTTCAGCAAGTAGAAAGGACTCCTCCATGACCACCACGCAACCCCTGCGGGTCGGCATGGTGGGCTATGCCTTCATGGGTGCAGCCCACTCCCACGCCTGGCGCACCGCGCCGCGGTTTTTCGACCTGCCCCTGCAGCCCCGGCTGGCCGCGGTGGCGGGCAGGAATGCCGACGGCGTCCGCGCCGCAGCGGACAAGCTCGGCTGGGAATCGGTTGAGACGGACTGGCGCCGCCTGATCGAGCGCGACGACATCGACCTCATCGATATCTGCACTCCCGGCAACACCCACGCCGAAATTGCCATCGCCGCCCTTGAAGCCGGAAAGCACGTGCTGTGCGAGAAGCCGTTGGCCAACTCCGTGGAGGAAGCCGAACGGATGACGCTCGCCGCGGAGACCGCCGCCAAGAACGGCGTCCTCTCCATGTGCGGCTTCAGCTACCGCCGCACGCCGGCCCTGGCGTTGGCCAAGCGATTCGTGGACCAGGGACGGCTCGGCGAAATCCGCCATGTCAGGGCCCAGTACCTGCAGGACTGGCTCACCGACGCCGACGCCCCCATGACGTGGCGGCTGGACAAGGCGAAGTCAGGCTCCGGCTCCCTGGGTGACATCGGAGCACACAGCATCGACGCCGCGCAGTGGGTAACGGGCCTGAACATCAGCGGGGTCTCGGCCCTGCTGGAGACCTTCGTGCCGGAACGCCCGCTGGCCGGCGACCTGGTGGGACTCGGCGGGCACGGCGACCTCAGCAGCGACGCCCCGCGCGGGAAGGTCACCGTGGATGATGCGGCGATCTTCAGCGCAAGGTTCGACGGCGGCACCTCAGCAGGTGCCGTGGGCGTCTTTGAAGCCACGCGCTACGCCCTGGGCAGGAAAAACGCCATGCGGCTGGAGGTCAACGGCACCAGAGGTTCCCTTGCCTTCGACTTCGAGGACATGAACGCCCTCTCCTTCTACGACGCCGCCGAATCCCCCGACGCCGGCTTCCGGAAGATCTTCGTCACCGAGCCCGAGCACCCCTACGCCGGAAACTGGTGGCCCACCGGCCATGGCCTGGGGTATGAACACGGCTTCACCCACCAGGTGGTGGACCTGGTCACGGCCATCGGCGAAGGCCGCCAGCCCGAGCCGTCCTTCGCGGACGCCCTGCAGGTGCAGCGGGTCCTGGCGGCCGTGGAGTCCAGCGCCGCAAATTCCAGCCAGTGGCAAAAGGTCTAGGCAGCGGTTCGGCCCATGGAACAACCAGCTTCAAACGATTCAAGGAAACACACATGACACGACCAATCACGCTGTTCACCGGCCAGTGGGCTGACCTGCCCTTCGAGGAAGTGGCGCGGCTCGCGGGCGAGTGGGGCTTTGACGGGCTGGAGATCGCCTGCTGGGGCGACCACCTGGATCCGCGCCGGGCGGCCGAAGACGACAACTACCTCCAGGGCCGGCTGGACATCCTCGAGAAGAACAACCTGCAGGTATTCGCCATCGCCAACCACCTGACCGGCCAGGCCGTGTGTGACGATCCCATCGATGAGCGCCACCAGGGCATCCTGTCCGCCGAAGTCTGGGGTGACGGCCAGCCCGAAGGAGTCCGCCGCCGGGCAGCGGAAGCCATGAAGGACACCGCCCGCGCTGCTGCCCGCCTCGGCGCCAAGACCGTCACCGGGTTCACCGGCTCCTCCATCTGGAAGGCGGTGGCCATGTTCCCGCCCGCCTCCCAGGACATGATCGACGCCGGATACCAGGACTTCGCGGACCGCTGGAACCCCATCCTCGATGTGTTCGACGAGGAGGGCGTCCGGTTCGCCCTGGAAGTCCACCCCTCAGAAATTGCCTACGACTACTGGACCGCCAAGCGAACCCTCGAGGCGATCGGCCACCGGGAGAACTTCGGCCTGAACTTCGATCCATCGCACTTCATCTGGCAGGACCTTGACCCCGTGATGTTCCTGCAGGACTTCGCGGGCAGGATTTTCCACGTCCACGTCAAAGAGTCCGTCCGCCAACTCGATGGCCGCAACGGACGCCTGGGCTCGCACCTTGCCTGGGCTGACCCCCGGCGCGGCTGGGACTTCGTCACCGCGGGGCACGGGGACGTCCAGTGGAACAGGATCTTCCGGACCCTGAACGCCATCGGCTACGAAGGCCCCACGAGCATCGAATGGGAGGACGCCGGCATGGACCGGCTCATCGGCGCCCCCCAGGCGCTGGCCATGGTCCAGGACCTGGCCCGGATTGCCCCGCCGGCAGCGGCCTTCGACGCCGCCTTCGCCAGCCACTGACCCACGCCCTGCCGGCAAAAGCCGGCAGCCAGACAAAGGAAACTTCAATGACAGAACGCAAGAATGCGCTGGTCGTCCGCGGCGGCTGGGACGGCCACCAGCCGTACGAGGCCACGGAGCTCTTCATTCCCTACCTCAAAGACAACGGCTACGACGTCCGCGTGGAGGAATCCCCCAAGGTCTACGCCGACGCCGAATACATGGCAGGAGTGGACCTGATCATGCAGTGCATGACCATGAGCACCATCGAAAAAGACGAGTTCGCCGGGCTGCGGGCGGCCGTGGAGAACGGCACAGGCCTGGCCGGCTGGCACGGCGGGATCGCCGATTCCTACCGGAACACCTCCGACTACCTGCACCTGATCGGCGGCCAGTTCGCCTGCCACCCCGGCAAGCACCCGGACGAGTGCACCGGCGAGCAGTCGGACAACTACGTGCCCTATACCGTCAACATGCTGCCGGCCGCCGCGGACCACCCCATCACCAGGGGCATCAAGGACTTTGACCTGGTCACCGAACAGTACTGGGTCCTCTCTGACGACTATGTGGACGTCCTGGCCACCACCACCCAGAAAGTCCGCGAGTGGGACCCCTGGAACCGCGAAGTGACATCCCCCGCCATCTGGACCCGCCAATGGGGCAAGGGCCGGATTTTCGTATCCACCCCAGGGCACCGCGTGGAAATCCTCCAGGCCCAGAACGTTCGCACCATCATCGAAAGGGGCCTGCTGTGGGCAAGCCGTTGAACGTCGGAATCGTTGGCTGCGGCGCCATCATCGCGCAGTACCTCGCCAACTTCCGCCGGCTGGACCAGGTCCAGCTGGTGGCCGTTGCGGACCTGGACCCGGCACGTGCCCAGGCAGTTGCGGATGATTACGACGGCGTCCGCGCCCTGTCCGTGGAGGACCTGCTCACCGCACCGGACGTGGACCTGGTCCTGAACCTCACCATCCCGGCCGCCCACGCGGACGTTGCCCTGAAGGCGATCGCGGCAGGGAAGAGCGTCTACGGCGAGAAGCCACTGGCTGCCACCACGGAAGAAGCCCGCCGGGTGCTGGACGCGGCGCGGGAGGCGGGCGTCGTCGTCGGCTGTGCGCCTGACACCGTGCTGGGCACGGGGATCCAGACCGCCCGCAAGGCCATCGATGACGGCCTGATCGGTGCCCCCATCTCGGCGTCTGCCACCATGGCCACCCCGGGCCATGAACGCTGGCATCCCAACCCGGACTTCTACTACCAGCCCGGCGGCGGCCCCCTCCTGGACATGGGTCCTTACTATGTCACGGCACTGGTAACGCTGCTGGGCCCCGTGGTGTCGGTGATGGGCGCCGCCAGCCACACCCGGAACGAGCGGACCATCGGATCCGGACCCCGGCAGGGCGAAAAAGTCCCCGTGACCATCGACTCCCACGTCACCGGCGTCCTGGTCCACGCCTCCGGGGCGCTGTCCACGCTCTTCATGAGTTTTGACGCCGTGAAGTCCAAATCGCCCAATATCGAGATCCACGGTGAGCGCGGCTCCCTGGTGGTACCGGACCCCAACCATTTCGACGGGGACGTCCAGCTGTTTTCGCTCGGCGCCGAGGACTGGGAAACCCTTCCGGTGTCCGCCGGCTATGTTGATTCCGGCCGCGGGTTCGGCATCGCGGACCTGGCCGCCACGCCGGAGGGCAGGGAACCCCGTGCCGGCGGCGCCCTGGCCTACCACGCCCTGGAGGTCATGGAATCCGTGCTGGAGTCCGCGCACAAGGGCACTTCGGTGGCCATCCAGAGCACCGTCGACCGCCCTGACCGCGTGGATCTGACGGTCCTGGCTGAGCGGGCGGAAGCACTCCAGCCCAAGTAGGCGGGGTGTCCGGAACCGTGCCGCAGACGCAGCCCGCCTAGAGCAGCTCGTCGCTGCGGGCGGCGCGGTTCCGGCCCAGGGACTTGGCCCTGTATAACGCGGCATCCGCGGAGGCCACGAGGTCATCAACGTCGGAGGTCCCGCCGTCGTACGTGGAAATACCGTAACTGGCGGTGGGCATCTCCATCCCGTTCAGTGTCTTGGCGCCGGCCAGCCGCCTGCTGATCTCTTCCGCAATGGTTTCCGCGCGTTCGGCGCTTGCCCCTGGAACCAGGATGACGAACTCTTCCCCGCCATACCTGCCGATCAGGTCGGTGGAGCGGACCGTGGCACCGCAGGCGCCGGCGAAGGCCTGCAGCGCCAGGTCCCCGGCGGCATGGCCATGGGTATCGTTGACTGCCTTGAAGTGGTCGAGGTCGGCAAGGATGAGGGCCCCGGAGCCGCCCGTGATGCTCCGGTCTGCCAACTGCTCCGCCGCAAGGTCCATGAAGGCCTTCCGGTTCAACAGCCCGGTGAGGTCGTCCCGGGAAGCCACCACCCGCAGCGCGCGCGTCTGCTGCTCGCTGCTCAACGCCGCCATACTGAACGACACCACCACCAGCAGCACCATGGTGACCATGGTGGTGACTGCTGATCCGAAGACGGTGATGAAAACGGGACCGTTCGGGCCTTCCACCAGGAACGCCAGCCAGCGGAAGAAGTAGAAAACGGACAAGCCGCCTGCGGCCACGGCCATGGGGATGCGCACCCGCGAGTAGCCGGGTTCAAGCCGCCACAGCTCCCGCGAAGCCATTCCGATGGTCAGGCTCATCGCGGCGAGGAACACCGGGCCGCCGGACCAGGTATTGGTTGCAGGATGGTCCAGCAGGGAGGCAACCAGGGTCACCAGGGGGATACCGGTGAAGGCCCATTTAGGCGGGCGCACCGTCCGCAGCGAACGCGCTCCGGCCCACACCGCGACCCCGCCGTGGACCAGCAGGGTGTTTCCCACCGGGTTGGCCCACACCTGGTGGGACGTGCCGTCCAGGAGGAAGCAACCTGATCCGGACAGGAAGAACAGCAGGGCTCCGCACCACCAGGCACTGTACGGCGAGCGCGTCACCCGGTACGCGGAAAAATAGAACAGGACCACCAGCACCAGGGCCATCAGGCCGAAAGCGATGCGCAGGGTTGCCGTATCCAGAACCATGTGCCAGAAGTCCCCCCAAACGCGGCGAATGCTGCTCACGACAGTATTGCATTCCACCCTGACATCGCAGAAGCTCCAGCACACCCCCGAAAGGCCGCCGGGAACTTCCCGGATTGCACCGGAGTTGGACTGGACATGGACGACCCTCCTTCACACATGCCCTGGCCCCTCTGCCACCTGACCGGAACACCGGCCACACCAGGAGAGGGGCGCCCGAATGTATGAATGGATCATGCTGGGCATCGGCCTGGTCCTGACCGTCGGCACCGGCTTTTTCGTCGCCTCGGAGTTCGCGCTGGTGAACCTTGACCGGCATGACCTTGAAGCCCGCCAGGCCCGCGGCGAGAAGCGGCTCGGCCCCACCATCAAAGCCCTTCGCATCACCTCCACCCACCTCTCCGGCGCCCAGCTGGGCATCACCCTGACCACCCACCTGACGGGCTACACCTTTGAGCCTGCCATCAGCAGGATGCTCAGCGGCCCCCTGCAGTCCGCGGGGCTGGCCGAAGCCCTGGTGCCCGCCGTCGGCTCCGTCGCCGGCATCTTCCTGGCTACGGTCTTTTCGATGGTGGTGGGCGAGCTTGTCCCCAAGAACTTCGCCCTGGCGCTGCCCCTGGCCACCGCCAAGGTGGTGGTCCCGTTCCAGGCCCTTTTCACCGCGGTCTTCAAGCCGGTCATCCTGCTGTTCAACAACACGGCCAACAGCATCATCCGCAGCTTCGGCATCGAACCGAAGGAGGAACTCTCCGGTGCCCGCAGCGCGGAGGAGCTAAGCTCCCTGGTGCGCCGCTCCGCCGTCGAGGGCGTACTGGACCTGGACCACGCCACGCTCCTGCACCGCACCCTCCGCTTCTCCGAGTACAGCGCGGCGGACGTGATGACCCCGCGCGTTAGGATGGCGGCCGTTGCCGCCGCGGATACCGCGGAGGACATCGTGGCCCTTGCCACCGCCACCGGCTACTCCAGGTTTCCCGTGATCGGGCGCGACCGGGACGACGTCCTGGGCGTCCTGCACGTCAAGCAGGCCTTCGCCGTGGCCCCTGGCCGGCGTGCGGACACCACCGCAACGGACCTCATGACCGAACCGCTCAGGGTCCCGGAATCCATGGGGGTTGACACCCTCCTGGGGCTGCTGCGGCACCAGGGACTCCAAGTGGCCATTGTCTCCGACGAGCACGGCGGCACCGCCGGGATCGTCACCCTGGAGGACCTGGTGGAGGAAATCGTAGGTGAGCTGGAGGACGAACACGACCGGGCACGTGCCGGGGTGGTCCGCACGGGCCGTTCCATCACGTTCGACGCCGCCCTGCGGCCGGACGAGCTCCTGGACCGCACCGGCATCGAAGTCCCCGACGGCGAGGAGTACGACACCGTGGCCGGATTCGTCACGGACCGGCTGGACCGCCTGCCGGAGCTGGGCGACGAGGTAGCGGTCGATGGCGGCACCCTCCGCGTGGAGCGCGTGTCAGGCATGCATGTGGAGCGGCTGCGTTTCACTCCCGGAGCGTCCGGCGAACCGCCGCGGAGCCCGCACGACCGGATCATCGACAACCTGACCCAGGAGCTGACCCATGAGTGAGTACCTTCCCGGTATCATCTGGCTGGTGGTGCTCCTTTTGGTGAACGGCTTCTTCGTGGGGGCGGAGTTCGCCGTCATTTCGGCCCGCCGCTCCCAGATCGAACCCCGCGCCGAGGCCGGCAGCAAAGCGGCCAAGACCACGCTGTGGGCCATGGAGCACGCAACGCTCATGCTGGCCACGAGCCAGCTGGGCATCACCGTCTGTTCACTGGTCATCCTGAACGTGTCCGAACCTGCCATCCACCACCTGCTGGAAATCCCGCTGGGCCTGACCGCATTGTCCTACGAGGCAATCAGCATCATCGCGTTCGTGGTGGCGCTGCTGCTGGTGACGTTCCTGCACGTGGTGGTGGGCGAAATGGTGCCCAAGAACATCTCCTTCTCGGTGCCCACCCAGGCGGCCCTCCTGCTGGCCCCGCCCCTGGTGTTCGTGGCCCGGGTGTTCAAGCCGGTGATCTGGACGTTGAACGGGATCGCCAACTCGATCCTTCGCCTTTTCCGGGTGGAACCCAAGGACGAGGCCACCAGCGCGTACACGCTGGACGAGGTGGCCACCATCGTGGAGCAGTCCACCCGGGACGGCATGCTTAAGGACACCACCGGCGCCCTGACCAATGCCTTCGAATTCACGGCCAAGACGGTGGCCGACGTCCAGGTGCCCATGGCGGACATGGTGCTGCTGCCGGAGACCGCCACCCCGGCCGATATCCAGCAGGCCGTCGCGGCACACGGCTACTCCCGCTACATCCTGGCCAATAGGGCCGGTGAGCCCGACGGGTACCTGCACCTCAAGGACGTCATGGACCTTACGTCGGCGGAAAAGTTCCACCGTCCGGTTCCGGCCAAGCGGGTCCGGCGCCTTGCCTCGGCATTTGCGGGGGCGGACCTTGAGGACGCTTTGGCGGCGATGCGGCGGACGGGCGCCCACGTGGCCAGGGTGTTCGACGCCGACGGCGGGACCACCGGGGTGCTCTTCCTGGAGGACATCATCGAGGAGTTGGTGGGTGAGGTACAGGACGCCACCAGCGCCTGAAGTCCCCGCCAACCGGTCGACATTTCTCCTTGGTCTCAGCGGCGCAGTTCCCGGAGCCGGAGCAGGGCAACGGCCGCTCCCGCCACCAGGAGAGCGGCGGCGGCGCTGATTCCCGAGTAACCGGCTACGCCCATGACCGGTCCTGCGGCGGCGCTGCCCAGTGCCGCAGCCAAGGACATGGCGGCGTCCGAGAAACCCTGGGCGGGGATCCGCTGGGAAGGCGCCAAGGCAGCGACCAGCAGGGTGGAGCCGGCCACGGTGGTGGCGGACCAGCCCAGCCCCAGCAGGACCAGGCCGGTGGTCACGGCCGCCGGATACTCCGGCGCCAGTCCCGTGAGTGCCACCGCGGCCAGGAGGGTTGCCAGCCCCGCCAGCACCATCCGCGCCGGTCCCATCCTGTCCGTCAGCCACCCCATCAGCGGCTACAGGGCGTACATCCCGGCGATATGAAGGGAAATGGTCAGGCCGATCAGCGCGATGGTATCCGGGTGGCCTGCTGCCGCCCCGGCCTGGTGCTGCATGTGCAGCGGGGTCATCGACATCACCGCCACCATCACGGCGTGCGCGGCCACCACCGCCACCACTGCCCCGCGGGTGGTGCGGTTCTCCCGCACGATCCGCCATCCGGCCTGGAGGCCGCCCCGTCGCCGGACACTGTCGCCGGTATCAGGACCATCCATGGCCCGGCGGGTCAGCAGCGGATCGGGCCGCAGGAAGAGCCATACGATCGAGGCGCCGATGACCATCCCGGCTGCCGAGATGAGGAAGGGCCCGGCGGCGGCCGGAATGCCCAGCCAGCCGGCCAGTACCGCGCCGGGACCCACCATGTTGGGTCCGGCGACTGCACCGATGGTGATGGCCCACACCACCAGTGAGAGGTCCCGCCCGCGGTGTGCGGGTTCGGCCAGGTCCGTGACCGCGAAGCGGGCCTGGAGGTTTACTGCGGAGGCCACGCCCACCAGGAAGGCTCCGGCGAGCAGCAGGAGGAAGTAGCCCGTGGTCACCGCGCCCACCATCAGCGCGGTTCCGGCGATCGCAGCCGCCAGTCCGGAAGCGAGGGCAAATCGCCTGCCGCGGGAGAGGGCCAGCTGCGCCAGCGGAATGGCGGTCACTGCCGTTCCCAGCGTCAGGAACGTGTTGACGGACCCCGCCCAGGCTTCCGAGCCGGACAAATCCACGGCCAGGATGGACCCGAGGGCCAGCGTGGAGCCGTTGCCCAGGCCGGAAAAGATCTGGGCGGACACCAGCGTCCTGCGCATGCGGGACTGCAGGGACCGGGCGGTATCGGCGGTGGCGGTCAAGGATCTTGCTCCTCGGTCAGGGAAAGGTGGCATGGGGCGGGTCCCGTCGGGGCAGCCCGTCGCCATGCCCAGTGTGGTGTCATGGGTTTATGCAGTTCAACCATGACAACATGTCCGGGGTCCGGGTGGCTGAGGCACTGGTCAACATGCTCGACGGCGGGGCCTGGAACGCAGGCGCCCTGGCCGACCTCCTGGCCGGCCACCTGTTCCACGACCCGGAGGTGGGCGCGCCCGAGGAAGCGCTCCTGCGGGACTGGACATCGCACCTGCGCACTGTCTTTGACTCGGACAGCGAGGAGGACCGCTGCGCAACGGTGAACGCATTGCTGGAACAAGGGGTCAAGCGGGTCTTCCTGACCGCCCACGATGGCCTTGGCCCGCACCTCCACTTTGCTGAAACCAGCGACAGCCTGGTGGAACGCGTGCGTGCCCTCACGGCGGGTGGCCTGGCCATCTTCATTACCGAGGCTGCGGGTGGGAGGCTGGGCACCTGTGCCAGGGACGGCTGCCCGAAGGTTTTCGCGGACACCAGCCGGGGCGGCCGGAGGGCCTATTGCTCGGCACGCTGCGGCAACGCGGACGCCGTGATGCGCTACCGGGAGCGCGGGCGCCCGGGCGGCAGTCGTTAGCAGCCGGCCCCCAACCCTGGCCTCCGACGGCGGGGGGCGCTAAAGTGGGACCCGTTCCCGACCTGCCGTTCCCGGCAGCAAGACTGGGACCCCGTAGGGGATTGGAGGTGGTTTCGATGACTTCAGTTGCCGCGCGCCCAGAGCGCCACGCACCCACCACATCAGCCACCCCTCCCGGTTGCACGCGCCTGGCCTGACGGCACCATTCCGCAGCAGCGTCACCGCACCGGGGAACCGCAAGGAAACCACAGTGCACCTTTCTTCAGGCGACCCCCTGGACAATCCCTTAAGCACCACCCACCCAACCGGCGGCCCCGGCGCTTACGGCTACACCCCCGCCGTCGCCCGCCACTTCGACCAGTACCCCTGCCCCGGCGCCACGGAATGCGGACGGGTGGTCCGCGCGGACCGCACCCTGCTGCTGGTCGCCGCCGGGGACGGACTGCTCCACCTGCCGTATCCGCTGTCCGGGGACCCTGCCGTCACCGGCGACTGGGTCTGGATCGGCCCCAACCGAGCCGGTGACCGGCAGATCCTCGCGGTCCTCCCCCGCCGCTCGGAGCTCAGCCGCAAACGCGCGTTTGAGGATTCCTCCGAGGAACAGGTCCTGGCCGCAAACATGGACACCGTGGGCGTCGTGGTGCCCGTCGACAGGCCACTCACGCACAACCGGCTCGAACGCACGCTCGTTGCGGCGTGGGACTCCGGCGCCACCCCGCTGGTGATCATCACCAAAGCCGACCTGGTGCAGGTGGCGGACGACGTCGTCGGGAAGGTCATCCTGCAGGCGGCGGGCGTGGAGGTGGTTACCACGTCCGCAGAAACCGGCGACGGCATCGACGAACTGATGTCCCGCATCCCCGCCCGTGGCACCATTGCGCTCCTGGGTCCGTCCGGCGCGGGCAAGTCCACCTTGATCAATGCCCTGGTGGGCCGTGAGGTCCAGCAGACCGGGGAGGTGCGGTCCGGCGACTTCAAGGGCAAGCACACCACCACGGCACGCGAACTGGTGCCGCTGGCCAACGGCACGGTGCTGATGGACACACCCGGTGTGCGGGGTTTCGCGCTGTACGACGCCGGGGAGGGCCTGGGCGGGATGTTCGGCGATGTGGAGGAACTGGCTGCCGGCTGCCGCTTCGCGGACTGCGCCCACGGCGGTGAACCAGGCTGCGCGGTGCGGGAAGCGATTGACGGCGGCGTCCTGGAGGAACGGCGCTGGAGCTCCTACCTGAAGATGCAGCGGGAACTGGCGGCGCTGGCACGCCGCTCGGACGTCGCCGCCCAGCGCGCCTATTACCGGGAGTGGCACCAGAAGGTGGTGTCCGCCGGAAAATCGCAACGCTGGGCGGAACGCGAGGCCACCGAACGCCAAGGCCGGACCGCGGGGAAGGACCGTAAGCGGAAACGGTAGGAGAGGCGGTATTCCCGTGTCCGGACCGGGAGTAGGGTGCGGTCATGGACATCATCATGGTTCCGGGTTTCTGGCTGGACGCCTCATCATGGGAGGAGGTGGCACCCGTCCTGGAAGCGGCAGGGCACCGCCCCCGCCCCCTCACCCTTCCTGGGAAGGAGACTGTTGACTCGAGCCGGGCGGGCATCAACCTGCAGGACCACATCGACGCGGTGGTGGAGGTCCTGGACAACCTGCCCGGCAAGGTGGTGCTGGTGGGCCATTCCGGTGGCGGCGCCATCATCCATGGTGCGGTGGATGCGCGGCCGGACAAGGTGGAACGGGCCATCTACGTGGACAGCGGCCCGCTCGGTGAAGGCGGTGTCATCAATGACGAGTTGACGGCCGTTGGGGATGACGTCCCCCTGCCTCCCTGGGAGGACTTTGACGACGCCGACCTGGTGGACCTCACCGACGGGCTTCGCCAGGCTTTCCGTGCCCGGGCTGTTCCGGAGCCCCGCGGCGTTGCCTACGGCAAGCAGCGGCTGCACAACCGGCGGCGCTATGACGTACCCGCCACCGTGATCGCCTGCGAGTTCCCGTCCGCCATGATCCGGGAATGGATCGCAGCGGGGCATCCGTTCACCGCGGAACTGGCCAAGGTCCGGGACGTCGAGTACATCGACCTGCCCACCGGGCACTGGCCGCAGTTCACCAAACCGGAGCAACTGGCACGGGCCATCCTGGCGGCCGTCGACCGCACCGCGATGTCCCCGGCCTGAAAAACCCTTGCGCAGGACCGGCACGGTCCCCAATAATAAATGAATGGCATTCATTTATTCGACCACCGCCGCGGACAGCGCCGCCCCCGGCGACGCCCACACCCGGCCCGCAGCCCGCATGCCCGCAGAGTGGGAGCCCCACCAGCGGACGTGGATGGCGTTCCCGCCGCCCAACGACACCTTCGGACCGGCGGGAAGCTCCACCCTCGACCGCGCGCGGGCCGCCTGGAGCAAGGTGGCCCAGGTCATCGCCCGCTATGAGCCCGTGACCGTCATCGCCGATCCGCGGGACGCCACCCCCGCACGGGAATGGCTCGGCCAGGGCATCGACGTCGTGGAGATACCACTGGACGACGCGTGGCTCCGGGACAGCGGCCCCACCTTCGTTCACGCGGCAGACGGCTCGTTGGCCGCCGTTGACTGGATCTTCAACGGCTGGGGCGCGCAGCACTGGGCAGCCTGGTCCAGGGACCAAAACGTTGCCCGGGGCGTGGCAGCCGGCATCGATGTGCCGGTCCGGCCGAGCTCCCTGGTGAATGAGGGGGGAGGATTCCACGTGGACGGTGAAGGCACCGTGCTGCTGACCGAGACGGTCCAGCTCGATCCCGGCCGCAACCCCGGCGCCACCAAGGAATCGGTCGAGGCGGAAGTCCACGCGGCCCTGGGCACCACCAAGGCCATCTGGCTTCCGCGCGGCCTCACCCGGGACTACGACGAATTCGGCACCCGCGGCCACGTGGACATCGTCGCCGCCTTTGCCGGGCCCGGCACCATCCTGCTGCACCGGCAGGACGACCCCGCCCATCCCGACCATGCGGTCTATCTTCAGCTGAAGGCCGTCCTCGGAGGCCAGCTGGATGCCCAGGGGCGGCCCCTGCGAATTATCGACGTTCCAGCCCCCACCACGCTGAAGGACGGCGACGGTTGGGTGGACTGGTCCTACATCAACCACTATGTGGCCAACAAGGTGGTGGTGCTCTGCGCCTTCGACGATCCCAACGACGCCATCGCCGCCGGCATCCTGGAACGTGCCTACCCCGGACGAACCGTGGAACTGGTGGACGCCCGGGACATTTTCGCCTTTGGCGGGGGCATCCACTGCATCACCCAACAGCAGCCGGCCCGGCAGAAAGGCGGTGCGGCGTGAAACTGGCTGAGCACAGCACCCAGCCCGCCACTTCCCGCCCGTTTGAGGTAGTGGAGGCCAGCATAAGCCGGCTCAGGGCAGCCCTTGAGGCCGGTGAGGTGAGCAGTGAGGAGCTTGTCACCCTCTACCTGGCACGCATCGAGAAGTATGACTCTTCAGGAATATGCCTGAACTCGCTCGTGGTGGTGAACCCGGAAGCCGTGGCCGAAGCACAGGCATCCGACCGCCGGCGGGCTGCCGGCTTCACGCTGGGCCCCCTGGACGGCATCCCGTACACGGCAAAAGACAGCTACAAGGTCAGGGGACTCACCGTTGCTGCGGGGTCGCCGGCCTTCAAGGACCTGGTGGCCCAGCAGGACGCCTTCACCATTGAGCGCCTCCGGGCCGGCGGCGCTGTCCTGATCGGCCTAACCAACATGCCACCCATGGCCAACGGAGGTATGCAGCGCGGAGTATATGGACGGGCGGAGAGCCCTTACAACGCCGATTTCCTCACGGCAGCCTTTGCATCCGGGTCATCCAACGGTTCCGGCACGGCCACTGCGGCCAGCTTCGCGGCGTTCGGACTGGCGGAGGAAACGTGGTCCTCAGGCCGGGCCCCGGCATCGAACAACGCCCTGTGCGCCTACACGCCGTCCCGCGGCGTCATCTCCGTCCGCGGGAACTGGCCGCTTGTTCCCACCATGGACGTGGTGGTTCCGCACACCCGCACCATGGCGGACATGCTGGAGGTCCTGGACGTGGTGGTGGCCGACGACGCCAACCCCCGCGGCGACTTCTGGCGTGTCCAGCCGTGGATCCCGGTGCCCAAGGCATCCGCTGTGCGGCCGCCGTCGTACGTTGCCCTGGGCATCCCTGACGCAACCGCCGCGGCCGGCGTACTGGCAGGAAAGCGTTTTGGTGTGCCCCGGATGTACATCAGCGCGGATCCGCAGGCCGGCACCGCCGACGCCCCGGGCATCGGCGGACCAACAGGGCAGCGGATCGACACGCGCGCGTCCATCATTGAGCTGTGGAAGGCGGCCCGCCGCGACCTGGAAGCGGCCGGCGCCGAGGTGGTGGAGGTGGATTTCCCCGTCATCTCCAACTACGAAGGAGACCGGCCCGGTGCGCCCACCATCTCCACACGCGGCCTGGTGTCACCGGAATACCTGCGCCGGGAAATCGTGGACCTCTCGGCCTGGGCCTGGAACGACTTCCTGGAGGCCAACGGCGACCCTCTGCTCAACTGCCTGGCCGATGTCGATGGCTCCGCGATCTTCCCCGCACCGGACGGTGCACTGCCGGACCGCTACGACGGCTTCGATGACGACATCGCTGACTATCCGGCGTGGATCCGGGAGCATGGCGTTCCCGACCTCGCCCATATTCCGGACCTGCCCGCAGGCCTGGCCGGACTCGAAGAGACCCGCCGGGTGGACCTGGAGGCATGGATGGACCGGCTGGGCCTGGACGCGGTCGTGTTCCCCGCCGCCGCGGATGTGGCCCCGGCGGACGCGGACACGAACCCGGCTTCGGCAGACACGGCCTGGCGCAACGGCGTCTGGGTGTCCAACGGGAACCTGGTCCCCCGGCACCTCGGCATTCCCACGGTCACGGTGCCCATGGGCCTCGCAGCGGACATCGCCATGCCGGTGGGCCTCACCATGGCCGGGAGGGCGTACGGCGACACGGAGCTCCTCCGCCTAGCTGCGGCGTTCGAAGCGACCGGCCGGCGCCGCGTCCCGCCGCCCCGGACCACACCTGCAGGAAAAGGAGCCTGACCCCAGCCAGCCGCGGTGGGTAGTCTGGACGCATGGCGTGGCCCCTTGCCGACCCGGCCGCCCTCCGGCCTGACTGCTCACAGTGCTTTGCCCTGTGCTGCACGGCCTTCGGTTTTGCCCGCTCCGCAGACTTTGCCGTCGACAAGCCGCCCGCCACGCCGTGCTCCAACCTGGCCGCAGACTTTTCCTGCACCATCCATGACAAGCTCCGGGCCCGCGGTTTTGCCGGCTGCACGGTTTTCGACTGCTTCGGCGCGGGGCAGGCCGTCAGCCGGCGGCTGTTCGACGGAATCTCCTGGCGGGAAAACCCGGAAACGGCAACGGACATGTTCGCGGCCTTCCGGATCCTGCGCCAACTCCACGAGATGCTGTGGCACCTGGCCCAGGCGGAGGCGGCGGCCTACAGCGCGGACACCGCCGGCGAGGTGCGCCATGTGGAGTCCAGCGTCCGGAAGGTCGCCGAAGGCGGGCTTGGCAAGGTCCTGGCAGCCGACGTCGAATCCCTTCACCGGCAAGTGGGCGAAGCTTTGCGCTGGGTCAGTGAGGAGGTCCGCGCCGGGTATATCGACGATGCCCGGCATCCTGCCCTCCTCGCACCAGGCGCAGACCTGGCCGGAGCGCGCCTGGCCGGGTTGGTGCTGTGCGGCGCGGATCTGCGCGGCGCCTGCCTGATCGCCGCCGACCTCCGCGGCGCAGACCTGACAGCGGTGGACCTGCTGGGTGCAGACCTGCGGGATGCAAGGCTCGACGACGCAGACCTCAGCCATGCGCTCTTCCTCACCCAGGCGCAGGCCGCCTCCGCCCGCGGCAGCGCGTCCACCCGGCTCCCCGACGGGCTGGAACAGCCCGCCCACTGGGGCCCGTAACCTGCAAACGGCCTCCCGCCCACCCAGCGGATGCGCCTTGACAGCCGGGATTGTGAGCGCTGACAGTGGGTGGAAACCGACGCCAAGCGAAAGCCACTCGATGAAGAACTGGGCAGGAAACCTCGAATACTCCTCCGCTGATGTCAGGCGGCCGGAGTCCGTTGCGGAGCTGGCAGCCATCGTGGCCGCTTCGCCACGGGTCAAGGCCCTGGGGTCCCGGCACTCGTTCAACCGCGTGGGTGACACAGACGGCGTCCACGTGCTGCTTGATGCGCTGCCGCAGCGGGTGGAGGCGGACCCCGGCCGTGGCACGGTGCGCGTCAGTGGTGGCGTCAGTTACGGAGCACTGTGCCGGACCCTTGAGAAGTCCGGCGTGGCCATCCACAACCTTGCCTCGCTGCCGCACATCTCCGTGGCAGGGGCCGTCCAGACCGGCACCCACGGCTCGGGCGTGAACAACCAGTCCCTCGCCGGCGCCGTGGAATCGATTGACCTGGTGCGGGCTTCCGGCGAGCAGGTCACCCTGACCCGGGCGGACGGGGACGAGTTCCTGGCCAGCGTGGTGGGCATCGGGGCCGCCGGCATCGTCACGGGGCTGGAACTGGCAGTCCAGCCCAGTTTCAGGATGCGCCAGCGGGTCCTCGAAGACCTGCCGTGGGAGAACGCCCTGGCCGATTTCAGCTCCATCGTTTCGGCCGCCTACAGCGTGAGCCTGTTTACGGACTACGCCGGCGGCACCGTCAACCAGGTCTGGCTCAAGGCGCTGGACGGGGAGCTGCCTCTTCCCAGCCTGTTCGGGGCCACCGCCGCCCAGCAGCCACGGCACCCCTTGCCGGACATGTCAGCGGAAAACTGCACGGCGCAGCTGGACGAACCCGGGCTGTGGCTGGACCGGCTGCCGCACTTCCGGCACGAGTTCACCCCGAGCAACGGCGATGAACTCCAGAGTGAGTTCATCCTTCCCATCGAACACGCCCCAGCCGCGCTCCAGGCCGTCCGCGCACTGGCAGGAGGCCTCGCGCCGCTGCTCTTCGTCTCGGAGATCCGCACCGGCGCCGCGGACGAGTTCTGGCTCAGCCCGTTCCACAAGCAGCAGAGCGTCGCGCTCCACTTCACCTGGAAGCCGCTGCAGCCTGAGGTGGAAGCCTTCCTTCCAGTCCTGGAGGAAGCCCTGCGCCCCTTCGGCGCGAGGCCGCACTGGGGCAAGCTGTTCACCGCGGACGGCCATGACTGGGAGGCCCTGTACCCGCGCTTCGCAGATTTCCGTGCGTTTGCCGCCGGGCATGATCCCGAAGGCAAGTTCCGGAACGGGCTGCTGGACAGCATCCTGGGTGTCCCGGCCCGGCGGTAGGGAACGCCGGTACGCTGGACGCATGACTTTCCGCGCCGCCGTCGTACCCGCCACCGCCCTGGCCGCTGCCCTCCTGCTGACGGGATGCGGCGCCGTGGGGGACGCGGCAGGGAACGCTGCCAGCGATGCCGCGTCCAAAGCCGCCTCGGCCGCCGCCCAGGAGGTCAACCGGCAAATCTGCGCCGTGGTCAAGGACGGTCTGGTCAGCGCGCGGGACCGCAAGGCGCTGGCTGGCTTGGTCTCGGCCGCCAAATCAGCAGGGGTGCCCGCAGAGATCACGACGCCGTTGGGCCAGGTTGCGGAGTCCGGAGACCAGGTGCCCGCAGACTCCCTCCGGGCACTGCAGGACGCCTGCCGGGCATGAGGCGGTAGGCCGGGTCAGTTTTGGCGCGGCTGTTCCCAGCTCCGCATGCCGGCTGCCCGGCCGGACTGGGGGCGGTGCGCCCGGTGCTCCGGCGGTGCGAACGGAACCACGCCCGGGTCCCGGCTAAGCGGGACTGCGCGGACAAACTTGGTGAGCTCCTCACGGAGTACGTTCCAGCCAATGTCCGGATCGTCGGGGTAGGCGTTAACCTCCGCTTGCCGTGCCACTTCGACGGCTGCCACACCGGCGTCCGTCAGTTCCACCTTCAGCTGGCGCCGGTCCGAGGTGCGGCGGGTCCGGGTGATGAGTCCGTTAGTTTCCAGCCGCGTGAGGACCCTGCCCAGCGTCTGGCTCTGGACCCTGATCGTGTCGGCAAGCTGCTCTTGGTTCAGTGGGCCCCCCATCAGGCCTTCCAGTGCGATGACGGCTGCACGGGTGAGGCCAAGGGGGGCCAGTGCATCGTCCTGGCGCCGCTGGATCAGGCGCGCCGCCAAAGTGATCAGGCGGTAGCTGCTCCGGGCGTCCGGATCGAGATTGCTGGTCATCGGCCGCGGCCTTCCTATTGGTGGCGAAATGCTGGTCACCCTGCGTCGCTACACTCCTACAATAAGCATGCTTACCAACATGATTGCAAGTAGGCTTATCATCCACTGCCGTCCAGCGGGGCTGCTCGGGCTTCCAGCATCCAACACCAATCCACGCCCCCTTGCGCTTCAAATGGAAAGTGTGCTTAGTATCTAATTAGTAACCATGCTTACTAAGTCGCCAGCATTGCTGGTTCTTGATCGCCAGCTAACCCTTTCTGAAAGAGAGCGAAGATGACAGAGAACCAATGGCCCCAGACCCCGCACACCGCCAGCGATCCGGCCATCGCCGATCCGTACGGCGGAATCGAGGCGGCCCCCCAGCAGGCCTCTTACCCATCCACTCCTGATGGCAGCTCCAAGAAGCAAGCTGCCAAGGAGGAAGCCTCCAACGTCGCAGGCGAAGCCGCATCTGCGGCCCAGGGGGTGGCCCAGACCGCCAAGGGTGAGGCTGCGAATGTTGCGCATGAGGCGAAGGCCAATGCGCAGGACCTGTTGAGCCAGGCGAAGTCGGGCCTGACCAGCCAGGCAGGGACGCAGCAGCAGAAGGCTGCCGAGGGCATCCGCAATATCTCCACCCAGCTGCACAGCATGGCCAGCGCCCCGGACCAGCAGGGCATGGCCGGTGACTTGGTCCGCCAGGCGGCGGAGCGCACCTCCTCGATGGCCACCTGGCTGGAAAACCGGGAACCGGGCGACCTCCTCAGCGAGGTCCAGCGCTTCGCCCGCAACAAGCCCGGAACCTTCTTGCTCCTCGCCGCCGGCGCCGGCGTCCTGGCCGGCCGCCTCACCCGTGGCCTCACCGCAGGTGCCCCCGAATCACAGGCACAGGTCCGGGCTTCAGGCCAGCAGGGCTTGGGCCAGCACCGCGCCCTGCAGTCACCGCCCGCGGCCCCGCTTCGCCAGGAGACCGTGTACGCAGCCGGAACTGATGACCTCTTCGCTGAGCCAACGATAGGCAGCGGGGCCCCGGTTTCCACCAGCACCCTACCTTCGGGAACCGCCGAAGAGACTCCGCTCCGCTTCGAGGACGACCCCTACCGGGCCGAAAACGGCGTATACGGTGGCGACGAGCCCTTCGGCACTGAAGACACGTCCGGCACCGGCCGGCACGGCCAGACGGGTGGTCTGTGATGAGTAGCCAGATACCGGAGCCGCCGCCCAGCGCGGCGCATGTGAAAGCGGACAACGCCTCGATCGGTGAGCTGCTCGGGGACGTGACCCGGGACCTGTCCACCCTGATGCGCCAGGAAGTGGAACTGGCCAAGGCTGAACTCAAACAAACCACCACCCGCGCAGGCAAGGGCGCCGGCATGCTCGCCGGCGCCGGGATCGGCGGACACTTCGTCCTGCTCTTCCTGTCCCTGGCCCTGATGTGGGCCCTGGGCGCCATCATGGCCCTGGGCTGGGCCGCGCTGATCGTCGCCGTGATCTGGGCGATCATCGCCGCGGTCCTGGCCTCGGTAGGCCGCAAGGAACTCAAGCAGATCAAGGGCCTGCCCCAAACCGGGGAAACCCTCTCAGAAATTCCCCCAACCCTAAAACCAGGTGAGGTAAACCGATGAGCGACAACCCCGACGTCATCCGCGCAGACATAGAAGCCACCCGGGCACGCCTGGGCACCAACGTGGACGCCGTGGCCGACAAAGTCACCCCGTCCAACATCGTCCACCGCCAAACCGACAAGGTCCGCGACGCCGTGACCGGGGTGAAAGAGAAAATCATGGGAGCAGCAGACCACGCCACCACCACCACCGGGACCGGGCACACCGGCAACGCCATGCACACCGCCGGCGACAACCTCCACCAGGCCACCGACACCGTCCAGGCCAAACTCTCCGACGCCGGCCAGGCCGTCTCCCACGCCCCGGACCAGGTCAAAGCCAAAACCGCCGGGAACCCCCTGGCCGCCGGGCTCATCG
>NZ_JBFTLY010000016.1:0-98475 GCF_056396685.1 Pseudarthrobacter sp. 05T312 | reverse complement strand
TCGTTGAGCATCTTCTGGCCCTGCCGGACTTTGGCGATGACCTGCTCGGGGGTGTGTCTGCGTGCCATGATTCGTGAATTTCCTCCTGTGTCCATTCTCGGACACGAAACTCACACAAACACTGGACTACTCTCTGGGGACCCAACCAGGTTGGTCCGGATGGAGTCGAGAGTGGAGTTGTTTGCGCGGATCCGACGGGATGCCCGTGTTGAGGGTTTGTCGGTCCGTGCGTTGGCGGCCAGGCACAAGGTCCACCGAAGAACCGTGCGTCAGGCGTTGGAGTCAGCTGCCCCTCCGGAGAGGAAACCGCGGCGGGGTGTTGCGTGGCGATTGGAGCCGTTCAAAGCTGCGGTCGACCAGATGCTTGTCGACGATACGGCTGCGCCACGTAAACAGCGGCATACGGCACGCAGAATCCTAGAGCGGCTGATAGAGGAGAACGGGGCGACGGAGCTCTCGTATTCAACCGTCCGGGATTACGTGAGGGTCCGCAGGGCGCAGATCGATGTGGAAGCCGGCCGCCGAGTCGAAGTCTTCGTCCCGCAGGAACATGCCCCTGGTGCTGAAGCTGAGGTGGATTTCGGCGAGGTCTTTGTCGTGCTCAATGGCGTGAAGACCAGGTGCCACATGTTCGTGTTCCGACTGTCGCATTCTGGTAAGTCCATCCACCGCGTTTATCCGACCCAGGCCCAAGAAGCATTTCTCGAGGGACATATCGAGGCTTTCAATGAAATCGGTGGAGTCCCGGTCAAACACATCCGATACGACAACCTGACCAGCGCAGTTACCTCGGTGTTGTTCGGGCAGGGCCGGAACAGGCAAGAAAACGACCGGTGGGTGCTATTCCGCTCCCATTACGGGTTTGATGCGTTCTACTGCCAACCAGGTATCGCCGGGGCTCATGAAAAGGGCGGTGTCGAAGGAGAAGTGGGATGGTTTCGCCGGAACCGGCTCACTCCGATGCCCGTGGCGGCCTCCTTGAACGAGCTCAACGAGAGGATTAAGGACTGGGAATCCCGCGATGAAAACCGCCGGATCAACGACAGGATCCGCACTATCGGCGAAGACTTCGCAGCCGAACGCTCCCGGCTGAATCCGTTACCGGTGGAAGGGTTTGACCCTGGGCTAGCGTTGAGCCCGAGGGTCGACCGGTCATAAATGATCACCGTGAGGATGGTGAAGTACTCCGTCCCTGCACGGTTCATCGGCCGGAGGCTACGGGTGTCCTTACGCGCCTCTGAGGTTTTGGTCTTCGACGGGCGCCTGATGGTCGCCAGACATCAACGGATCGCAACCCGGACCGGATGCTCCGTCCAGTTGGACCACTATTTAGAGGTCTTGAAGACTAAACCCGGTGCGTTGCCTGGGTCCACCGCTCTGGCACGGGCGAGGGAGTCGGGATCGTTCACGACCGCCCATGAGGCCTTCTGGGCCGCATCCCGCAGGGTCAATGGTGATGCCGACGGGACGCGCGAACTGATCGACGTCCTCCTCTTGCACCGATGCATGGATCCTCTCGACGTTGAGGCAGGAATCATCGCTGCGCTCAGCGTGGGAGCGGTCAGCGCCGACGTTGTTGCGGTTGAAGCCCGACGCCATGCCGCAGCAGCTGTTTCCTCGGGTGGGGCCACCTCGGACCGTCATCACGGTGATCACGGTGAGGTGAAAATGCAACGAGTTGTCAGCCTGACCCAGCGCCGGCTGACAGACCCCGCGGCGGTGATCGCCGGCCTGCCACACGATAGCCGGCCCTTGCCCTCGGTCAATGCCTATGACGAATTGCTGGCCAAACGCAGTAAACACACCACCGAAGCGGGAACAGCGTCGAAGGAGAACATCTCATGAGTCCAACAGCCCCGACAGCCACCATTACCCCGACGCTGCGCCGCAGGCGCGGCCTTACCGAACAAGCAGCAATCGCGGCCGTGGACCAAGCTTGCCGCCGCCTGCGGCTGCCCACGGTGAGGGCGGTCCTGGAGGAAGCGCTGAGCGTTGCCCGGAAAGAGCAGCTGTCGTATCAGGGGTTCCTGGCTGAGCTGCTGCTGGCCGAATGCGACGACCGTGACCGACGTTCCTCGATCCGCCGCGTCAAAGCAGCAAACTTCCCAGGGACAAGTGGATTGGAGACTTCGATTTTGACGCGAACCAAAACATAAATCCCGCAACGATCCACACTCTTGCGGCCGGCGACTGGATCCGCAAAGGCGCTCCCTTATGCCTTATCGGTGACTCAGGGACCGGCAAATCCCATCTGCTTATCGGCCTCGGCACCGCTGCTGCAGAGAAGGGGTACCGGGTTAAATACACCCTGGCCACCCGCCTGGTGAACGAACTCGTCGAAGCCGCTGATGAAAAAATGCTGGCCAAGACCATCGCCCGGTACGGCCGCGTGGACCTGCTTTGCATCGACGAGCTGGGCTATATGGAGCTTGATCGCCGTGGTGCCGAGCTGCTTTTTCAAGTCCTCACTGAGCGGGAAGAAAAGAACTCCATTGCGATCGCCTCTAACGAGTCATTCTCAGGCTGGACCAAAACGTTTACCGACCCGCGTCTCTGCGCCGCGATCGTGGACCGCCTCACCTTCAACGGCACCATCATCGAAACGGGCACAGATTCCTACCGACTCGCCCACACCATCGCCCAACATCCATAACCATCAACGCGACGTGACAGTCAACCGTCCCGATTGGATGGTTTCGCGCTGACTCCCTCTTGCGAGCAGTACTGCACTGATTGTGGCTGTGAGGAGCAATGATTCACGAAGTTAGATGGCCAAAGGCAGCAGTAGGGGCTGTTCGAGGTCGAGAAGAACGTCGCCGAGGTTAGGCCCGGTAGCTGTGAGTATGGCCCCGCTGGAGTAGCAGAATGCACGCGTTTTCGGGCCGCCTTCCCTCCAGAGGATGATTATGGCGGGCAGCAGGTAAACCCAATGATGCATCCAGCTCACGGGTGAAACCACGCAGGCGGTGAGGCCCACCAGGATCACTGCCTGGGTGGTTTTACCGCGACGGTGAACGCCAACGGCAGCATATAGACCGAGAGCGGCAAGGCAGACCGCCAACAGGAGTGCCGGAAATGATCTCCATTTGCCCACGGCCGCCAACGCCCCATGGATCGAATTGTTGCCCGATGTCGCGAAGAAACCGTCCAATGAAACCCTGTCAGAGAGATTCCATAGAACGTGGGTGATGAAGTCCCAGCTCATGTCGGGATAGACCAGGAACGCAAAGAGCGTTGCCCCGACGGCAGCCAGTGAGCTCCCGAGAGCAGCTCGTTTTTGTCGGGAAACGATCAAACAGACGATGAACAAGGCAGGGGTCAGTTTTATGGTTGCGGCGAGCCCTACCAGCACCCCGGAAGGTATTCGCCGGGAAAGACCGCTTTGCTGTTGCCGGCACATATCGAACAGCACGAGTGCCATGAGGAAGACGTTGCTTACGGACGAGGTTCCCCTAGGGGGCCACGTCAAGCTTGGTGTTGCTGTGTTTGGAATGGAACCGTTAGGTCCGGGGCGTGAATTGGACTTGGATGTGCTTGAGCTCAGTGCGGGGAAGCACAGCGGTCACCACGCCGCCGCCTGCGAGTTGGGCTCCGATACCGTAGACGAACGGGTCCGTATCGACCTCTGCACCGGGCATATCGACTCCGTTGATGACGGTCCTGGCCTGGCTGTTGACCATCCGGCCTGTAACTGTGGGGGCGTGCTGGTCCCACGGGTTGCTGCCCGGCCAGAGCTCTTGCCGATATTGGTTCATGAGGATGTGGTTGACATGGTCAACCAACAGGCTTCGAACCGAAAAACGCTCGGATGAATCGCGGTGCCAGGTGGTTCGCACGGCCTCCTCAAGTTGCGGGTAACGCAGGCGCTCCACGTACTCGATCAGCCAAGGGGGCCGCGGCCATGGCGGAACTTCCTCGATCGATCTGCGTGTCTTCTCGTTGAGGTCCGCGAGGTTTACCGGGTCTGAGCGGTCATCCGGGTTTCGCCAGAGCGTATAGGTGATGCTCGCCGTCATCTCGTTGTACCCACGATCATCTTGGCCATAGGTCACACCAACGCTGTCGGTGTCCTCCAACGATGGTTGAGGCGCGAGCCCCATCACCGGAATGGGCATCAGCTTTAGGCGCTCGGCCCATCCGGCCCGCGGGTCAGGAGCGTCTGAGGGGAGAATTCCGGCCACTCGCATACCTCGACTATGAACCACACGAGGGTACCTGTAAATGGGAATTGGGTTTCGGCCCCCCCAATTGTCCAGGCGAAGATTCATCCGGCCGTCGGCCCTATTCTGGTGAAATAGGGTTTTACTACACCGTTGCGGCTATCAGTTGCCCTAGGAGATGCAGACATGGTTGAACGTCATTCGCTGACTGTTCCCGATCTCGTTGGGCAGCCTGTGCACATTGCAGAAGAGAGTGCGGCGAACATCGGGTTTGGTCTCGCAGCCGGTGACCCTGACGGGTCCGGGGCTTCGCACGCGTACATGGCCGAGGCCGTTCTGGGTGACCTCCCAGGATCATTCACCAGGGTCGGTTCTTAGGTGGGGGAGCCAAATCAGGATTACTTTCGTGGAGGACGGTCAAGCCCGAAGCGACGTGCGTACGCAGAAGGGCGGGTCGCCCCCCTCACTCCACGCAGAGGCTGAGGACGACGGGTGAGCGCAGTTTGAGGGAGCATGACTGTGGGGCTGATTCGATGGAATCAGCCCCACTATCTGGCCTATTTACCCAAAGGCGAAATTGGGTCCGTCTGACCAGCACACTGTGCCATCGACAAGGATGACCGAAGCGGAGTTTGAGCCCCACGGAACACCTGCGATTCCCGGCCCAATGACATTGCCTATGGCGCCTTCCCAGCTCTTGTTACCCGAGGCAGGGCCCGGGCCGCTGGTGGACCAGGAGTTCCCGGTTATCGCTCCTGTGGCGTATACCGTCCAGCTATGTTGGTAAGCGGCCCCGTAGACAGTAAAGCCTGTCTGGAATACAACTACATTGTTGTCGACCTTTGCGCCCGAGAGCCAGGAGTCACCACAGACCGTCAATGCCGCTGAAGTACGGGCACTTTTTGGTTGGCCGCGCGGAGCTGGTCAGCCCGCTCGCGCTGGGCAGCGGCGGCGGCTGTTACCGGTACGGACTCCTGAGAGCCATCGGCGTGAGTTACGATCTTGAAGCCGTTTGCCTCGGCCACCTCAGCGTCATACCCAGCCACGACCATGGGCGTGTAGACGGTAACGGACTCAGATGTCGCGGTCGGCGCTCCGGTACCTGCATTCGCTGCCGTGACCGGGTCCAACCACAAGAATCGCTGCCGTCATCATTGCGGTAAGTATTCTTGCCTTTAAGGATCTTGCCTGCATGTAATCCCCCTCTTACGCAGGGGATTACGTAGCTTCCCCCAAAGCTAAGCCCGCGAAAGACGCGGTCTAGCCCAAACTTTATCCCAGCTTTCTGGAAGGTCAATAGTGAATACTGGCCAATTCTAAATAGCTTGGATTTATCAATGCTTCGGGTGGATACGGCGTCCAGTGCGGCCGCTGGAGGATCGAGCCGGGTATCGCTGGGCGACCATAATTTCGTTGATCCCTCTGTCTTGGCTTCTCGCCAAGGGGAATATGGCTGGGTGCGTTCTTTAAGCCGCTGACCCTTTGACCCGGTGTTCCCTCGCAAGAGACTGATCGATGAGCCCTTAATCCTGGCATCCGGGCGCATAGCTCCACTCTCGACTCCATCTGTGTCTTCCCCGTTGACCCCCCGGTAGGGGTGCTATGCCGTGAGACCGTCCGGTCCCGCCACCACCGCTAACCGGAAACCTCTACGAGGTGGGGCCACATATAGCCGCCATGGTGGGGCCAAAAATACTTGACATGATCAAACGAGACTAGACGGCAAAACCAAGCACTCCCACGAATCCCAGGAATAAGCGAGGGTTGTTCCGTGCGGGGTGTCCCAGCTGCAAGGAAGTGGGACGGCCGGCTTTGTTCCCCATGCCCTTAGTGTCCGGGAAACCCGAAAAGGTTTCACGGCGTCGAGAAAACTTCTTGCGCGATTTTTGACGGATTTTTCTTAGTCAAGGCAACGCTGGCATTGCGAGGTACACAGTCTTGGCTCTGGTGTTGTCGGTATTCCGGATTTTCTCCTCGAAGAGGCGCAGCATGAGGTCTATTCCTTCAATTTCTCCCCTCCAGCCTTCCACGACGGCTCCGGTGGGCCGGGACAAAGCCAGCGCGAACTCGCGGATTTCCTCAGCATTGGTCGTTGTGGCCGCGCCGCCAAACGCAGAGCAGCACCTTCTTTCAGCCACTCCCTCACGGTTTTTGAAACGCCGATAGTGGAGATTCCATAAAGCTGTATTCAGCAGGCGGAGTTGCTGGCGGCACCAGGAGGTCCGAAATAGCGTGGCCGAGGGGCGCTAGATAAGGCGTATGGTCCTGCAGTCTAAGCACAAGAAGCCGGTGCTTCTCAACCGCGATTGTCCAACAGCCTGTTGGACAATCGGGTGGCCCTTTAGAGTTGACGCGTCGCGGTAAACCTCTCGCGGATCCTAGTTCAGGGCACGCTGGTCGGAGCTATTGAGTCTTTGTCCTTTCGAGGATCAGTTGAAGGGCAGTGCCTTAAAGGCGGTGTCTTTGTTCATGTTCCATCCGGCGACGAGGCCGGAGCCGATCATTTGGTCGCTGAGGCGGGCGAGGCGGTAGGCGGGGTCGGTGTCGAGGGCTAGTGGAGGAATTGGTGGGCTTTGCTGCCTCTGCCTTCCCACCAGTTGATGTAGCCGATCGCCGTAAGGACCGGTGCTGCATGTTCTGCGCTCGTGCGGGTGTAAGCGTGCAGGAGCAGTTGTTGTGCCCATTCGATGCGTGACATTTCGGGGCGGTTTGGGTTTGGGCGAAGAGAATTTGCTGCATGGGTTCGTCGACTCCTGAGATGTCTGCAAACAATCGGTCACGGATGGCCGGAAACTGCAGGTTAGCCACTAAGGCGTGGCAGTGGTCGTCGTTCGGGAAGGACTTGGAATCGAGTATGTCTGACCAGAGTTTTCGGCCTTGCTGGAGCGCGGTGTCGGTCGCTTGCGACCTAATGGTTTCCATGTAACGTTCGACGGCGGTCGCTTTGGCGGCTTCCTGACCAGTGGTTGGCAGGGTGATGCGGTCGCTGGGTTCAACAATGCTGCCGCGGTAGATGAACTCGGCGTTGATCGCGCTGGTCTGGGTGGAGCTGACGGGCAGGGCAAGGCTGGTGCCGGGTTCGCCGTCGTAGGGGGAGAAGGTTTCGTCGCCGACGAACAGTCCGTCCCGAATAGTGATGCCCTGTTCCGCGAGCACACCGGTCAGGGCCGCGATCGTGCCGGCATACGGTCGGGCCTGTCCGGGCTGATTGGTTTCGCTGGTGTAGACGGCGAAGAGGATGGATGTGGCGGTGGTGTCGCTGGTGAGGTAGTGGGCGACGGTGCGTGCGTAGGGGAGTTCCTGGCCGGGTTGGCGGGGCAGGTCGATGCGCAGGGTCGCGCCGATGCTGTTCTCGTTCAGGGTGATGCAGACCAGGCTTTCCTGGGGCCAGAAGCCCAGGGTGTGGCCGATGAAGCTGAGGACATCTGATGGTGTTGTGATCGTGAGCTTTTCCATGATCATTGTTTCCCTTCACCCTGGTGTTGCCTTGATTTTCTGCGGTTGTTGGTTTTGGGCGTCGTTCTGGTAGGGGACCACCCGCTGGGTTGAGGGGCCGGAGTGCAACTTGGGGAACCGGCGCCGGGGCGAAAACTTCGTCCGGGACCAATGCGTTGGTCTTTCAATGCAGAAGTTTTCGGTTCCGGGGTCGGCGCGGTAGCGCCCTGGTTGCGCGGAGGACCCATCCAGCGATCATGGGACATAGCAGAATGACAAGCAGTTCGTAGTTCTGCCTGTCCCTCGACGGCAAAGAGCCATGCGGCATGACCTACTCGGCGAGCCAAATCAGTCAGGACAAAGAAGAACCGCATCCCTTCCTTTCGGGATGCGGTTCTTAGGTTGAACGCTTCAACGGGGCGAAAATGGGGGGGTGTGAACATTGTCCACACTTTGCGTCTCGGACTGCCTTGTAGAGACTGCTTATTGCTTCGAATTCCGCATGTTTCCGCGGTTTCCCAGTGTTTTCAAGGCCCGGAAGATAGTTCGAGTCCCACCTCGGGCACAGTGTATTCCCTCGTCAGAGGCGATTTTGCTTTGACGTGTTAACAAAGCTTGCGGTCGCGTCATCTGACGGGTTGGGTCGCGGGCTGTGGCCTGGCCCCCGCGGGGCCTGTTCAGGTGTGTGGGGTGGCGGGTTCAAGTCCCTGGCTGGTGGGCCTTCCGCCTGCTGTGGTGCGGTTAGATGCTTCCTCGTTTCGGTTCTGTGTGGTGGGCGTGGTTGTCCAACACCTATTCATGGTCCGAGGTGGCGGGTACAACATGACGTAGCCGCCGTTGGTACGGCAATTTTCTTGAAGGGCTCCTTGCAACCGCCGCCGGAGCCGTATGCGCTCGATTTGTCCTGCCAAATTGGGTGTGGACAGTGTCCACACTTACGTCTGCTTTATGAGAGTCCCTGCTGGCTAGGAGCACGGAAGGGCATGTCGGATCAAGGGCCCCATGTGGCGCCCTGACTGCGGCGGGGAACGGCCCAGTGAAGAACAGAAGGATAAAGGCGAAGCAGGCTTGGCTGCAGGTCGCACAAAATTGTGGGGGAGCGGGCCACTACGACGCCCAGGAACGGGCTCCGCCTTCTGACACACCGAGTGCTTGGACCAAGCGGCGGGGATTGGGCTTACGGTCGTCCCGGCTCGAGAGACTCCGCGCTGCAATTTGCAGTGATCGGGACCCGACGGGGTCAACGTTGCGCTAAGACAGAAGTGGCAGGGTTCGATCCAAGAGCTTTTCCAAGACAACGTGGGAAATGAACGACCACACCTCATTCAAGCCCTGCCTGACGTCCGGCCCCAACATGACAACCAACATGGCCACGGCAGTAGAGACTGCCGAAGATTCCGCTGCCGCCACCACGGGCAGTATCCCGACAACTGCAGAAATGAGTCCGACCCGATACGGGTTCAGGCGCACCGTAGTCGCCAATTGGCGCGAACTGATCGCTGGGGACACGGTGGTTCTCATTGCCCGAAACAAGGACCGCATCGAAGGCACCGCCGACGCCGTTACAAAAAATGGAGCATTCCTCTGGCTGCCCCCGGACGCCTTGCGGGCCAGACAGGTTTATTACCACTCAGATGGCTACATAGTCCTCGTAGATCCGCGCGCGGACTAAAACGCCCAAGCCCCACAGCCAGAGCGCAAAGGAGAGAAGACCTGATGGCCTCCAATCTCTGACCACAGTTAACGGCAAAGCAGCCCCGCTCAGACGCAACAACGTCGACACGGACCAGATCATCCCGAGAAACGTGGGTCCCGTACCGGTTTACTGCACGGTGGAGGTCCGTGGCACGACAATCGAAGTGGACGCAATCGCCTCACGACACCGCGGCCGGGAGAACGAGGCAGACGCCTTGTGGCGCTGGCTTCAAATGGCAGATCAGCGAGCTTGAGCGACCTTACCGGTAAACGGAATCGTTGGGGGGAATTTTGAAAGTGATGTTCGGATGAATTTCCCTCGATACTAGTTGCCGCCCTGGTGTTGTGACTTTCGGCGAAAATTGCGGCTTGTTCACGGCGCTATTTGTCGCACACACTGTCCGGTGAGGGATCGGCTTAAGGGCACCTCTGACCCGTTGAATTAACGACGCACTAAATAGCGCGGAGAGATGCGGATCGATGCCATGACGATCGACCTTATGCGGCTCGCGCGCGACCAGATCAACGCCCATCGGGCAACATCGACCTGAGTTCTTCTGCACGAGAAGCGCTGCGCAGGCGCTGGCGTCGGGTAAAACTTCTGGCCTGCATATCTAGGACTGCCCGGCTGTCCACCGCTCCCACGCCCAACAGTTGACCCACCCGACGAATCGCTTCGTCCACGTCCCCTGAATCCTCAATCACCTGAAAGACCTCGTCGCGCCGATCCATCGCCTGCATCAAAGCTTCGAGGATCATCAATTCTTCCCTGTGGCGCTCATCTTGATCCATATTGCGATTCTTGCATGACAGGCAGTCTGCGAAATGACTCCGTGCCGTTAGGGGATCGGCTTACGCAACTGCCGTTGAGCTCCTGCGCGAGTACCAGAGCGATAACAATAGGGCTATACCCCAAAGGAAGAACAGGGGATCCCACAACCATGCGTGGCCAATCATCGCGTTGAGGTCATACCCACCTGCAGGCCGAACCACACCTCCAAGAACTGCACCGCTGACTAACGTGTTCACGCCCCCGTAGACGACAAGGAGCAGTCCGCCGGCCCAGCTCACGGCACGCCAGAACCTCTGCCGGGGCATTCGCCCATACGCGACGGCCACGGGGATAGTCGCTGCCAGCAACTTCACTACCGCAACAACTCCGAGCCCTAGTCCTGCCTCGAGGGGGGCTTCGACGGACAGCTGGACTGCCCATTGACCAACCGTGGCTAAGAGCCACTGCCCACCCAGGGCCCAGTACAAGCTGAACCCGGCATGCACAGTACCGGCTATGCAGGCCAGCCACACCAAAGATCGGCTGCAGGACAGCTTCCTTTCAGGCGTCACCTGGATCACTGTAGCCAATGGCCGAAGATCGTTTCAGACGGGGCACCGATTGCCGATCCTTCACCGCTCCCAGTACGACTCACGGATGAATAGTGCTGCGGCTTTAGTCGTGTTCAGCGTGCAGGGTTGCATCTGCATCGGTCTCAACCCATCGGGTGAAGGTGGTCGTGAGGTTAGCCCGAGTGGGCGAGGCACAAAATGGGCCGACCTCGGCACTTGCTGTTTCATCCAGAGGAGCAACGCGGATGAGCCGGAAAGACTCATCCCCGGCGCGGGCCCTGATGGTGACGGCGTTACCAGCCCTGCTCAGCCGCACTGTGATTTCCCGATTGATCCACTCAGGAACAGGTTCCACCGACCAGTCGGAAACCCCATGCGTTACGACCGCCCCAACCTGGGGGACTCCGTCGGACACCTCCACGCCGGCCTTGATCCAAGAAAATTCCGAAACGTGAAGATAGATCCCCGCCTGGTCGAACTGCTCGGTGTAATTCAGAAGGAATGAAACCTCCACGGCCCCCTCAGCGGGCAGCGGTGCCAACAGGGCATGCGCACTGTCATGGACGAAGCCGTACGAGGTGTGCCTCCACGCGTCACTGTTCTCGGCTGCGGTTACCCGCAGAGTCCGACCATCAGCGACGACACGCACGGGCGGGTTGCGCCACCTTCCCCGGTCCCAGGAATCGTGTAATTCCTTTATCATTTGTGTCACGTCAGATCCCCTAAGTCGATCGTTCAGTCCGTAAGCCCTATTCAAGCAGTGGCACACCCAACACGACGGCGATTGCCCGTTGATCGATCCGGAACTGGCGGTGAAGGCGGCAGCCTTGTTGGAGTCGGTCGACTGGTTCCATCCACTCATTGATGGGAACAAACGGACGGCGTGGACGCTCATGGTGCTGCTGCTGTGGATCAACGGTTACCGGCATGGCTTCACCACGGATGAAGGCTTCGACCTAGTCGTCGGAGTCGCCGCGGGCACCATCGACTTGCTGGACTCTGCCGCCGAGATTTCCAGGCATCTGGTGCCCCGGTAGTCCTCCAGTGCCCCCGAAAGGGGGTATGGACAAAGTCCACGCTTTTCGTCTCGTACTGGGCCAAACAGCCTTCGGTCTGGCCAGGATTCCGCATGTTTTCGCGGGCTCACGGTCATTTCAAGGTTTAGAAGACAGTTCGAGTCCAACCTCGGGCACAGTGTTTCCTCAGGTCAGAAGGGTTCTGCTTTAAAGTGTGTACAAAGCTTGTGGTCGCGCTCTGACGCTAGGTTCGCGGGCTGTAGCGGGGCCTCCGCGGGGGCCTATTCAGGTGTGCGGGGTGGCGGGTTCAGGACCCTGGCTGGTGGGCCTTCCGCTTCCTGTTACTGGGTTCTTGCGTTTCCTCGTTTCGGTTCTGCCGGGTGGGCCGGTATTGGCCTACACCTATTCATGTGCCGGGGGAGCCGGGACAACATGACTGTTCCGGACCTGCTTTAGGCGCTGCCGCATGCCGGTCTGGAGGACCGCAGGAAAGGATGGCCTGCGTCTTTTGTCCTATCAAAGAGGGTGTGTACAGTGTCCACACCGATACAGACCGGGCTGGATTTGTGGGAGCGGCGCCGGCGCGGACGTGGCGGCCGAAGTCCTTACCGACGTCGAGAAGCGCCCTTAGATGCTTGCCGCCTGACGGTCTGCGGAGACCCTTGTGAGGAAGTCCTCGACTACGGCCGCGAACTCGTCAGGCCGTTCGATCTGCGGCATGTGTCCGGTCTTGGCGAAGACGTGCGACTCGGCGCGGGGCAGCGCCGCGGCGGCCGCTTCAAGGTGGCTGAACGGCAGGATGTGGTCGTGGTCGCCCCACACCACCAGCGCCGGAACGTCGGACGTGGCGAGCGCGCCGATCAGAGCGGTGCGCCACTCGGCCCGGACACCGGAGACCGTTCCCAGGTCGCGGGCGACGTCGAGCAGCGTCCGGCGGTGCGCCTCCCGCTGCGACAGGGCGAGCGCGTGGCCGATGCGGTCGTCCGTGACCAGCGATTTGTCGTAGAAGAGCGACTGGACGGTCCGGCGTGATGCTTTCTCGTGGGGCCGCAGGAGCAGGGCCGCGAGCGGGCGGACCGACAGGAGGCGAAGGACCAGTGCCACTTCCTTGCCGAATCCGGCGCTGTTGGCCAGCACGAGCGCGGAGACGCGGTCCGGATGGTCGGCGGCCAGCTTCATGGCTACGGCACCGCCGAGTGAGTTGCCCATCACGGGCAGCGGCCCGGAAACCCCGACGGCGTCCAGGAAGGCCGGCAGGATCCCGGCCAGCTTCGCGAGCGTCGTCTTGCCGGGGAGCCGTTCGGAGTACGCAAAGCCGGGAAGGTCGATGCTGTAGACCGTGTGGCGGTCCGAGAGCCGCTCGTGCTGTTCGTTCCAGTCCTCGAGGCTTTGGCCGATGCCGTGCAGCAGCAGGACCGGATCCCCGCTCCCGGTCTTCCGGTAGCGCAGGCGTGTCCCCGCGACGGTGACATGGCCCGTTCCCGGCAGCGCGAGGGGATCCCGGGCCGGGGCCGCGGGTTGCCGTACGGTTTCCCGCACCGGCTGCCCGCGCCGGCCGAACCGGACGTGGTCGGTCAGCCTGCCGGCCCGGAGCAGGGCGAAGTCGCGGAAGTAGTTCTGGTGCAGCCGCCACGGCGAGCTTGCGCCCTGCCGGGGCAGCTGGTCGGCGCCGCGGAAAATGTAGCCGGCCTTCAGGTCGATCAGTGAGGACAGCGTGCCGTTGGCGACGTCGGCGGGTGCCACGGGTACCACCCACTGGAGGTTCCGGCGGTCGAGCTGCTTGATCAGCCTGCAGATGTAGCCGGCCACCAAGTCTGCCTTGAGGGTCCAGGACGCGTTGGTGTAGCCGATGGTGAGGGCGAAATTCGGCACACCCTCCAGCATCATGCCCTTGTAGGTGAGGGTTCTGCCGACATCCACGGGCTCGCCGTCGACGGAGAGCTTCATGCCGCCGATCACCAGCAAGTTCAGTCCCGTGGCCGTGACAATGACGTCGGCAGGCAGCGATGTGCCGGAGGCCAGGTCAATCCCGTCCGGGGTGATCCGGGAGATCGTATCGGTCACGATTTCGGCAGTGCCGGCACTGATGGCCCGGTACAGGTCCCCGTTGGGGATCGCGCAGACCCGCTGGTCCCACGGCTGGTACGACGGGGCCAGGTGTGTGTCCACCGGGAAGCCCGCCGGCAGTTTGGCTACTGCCGACTTGCGCAGGATCGCCTTCATCGTCTCGGGCCGCCGTCGGCTGAGCTGGTAGGTGAACATGGAGAAGAGAATGTTCTTGGAGCGTACGACGTCGTACGCCAGTTGCGCGGGCAGCTTGCCCCGGAGGCGGTCGGCCAGGTGGTCCCGCGCGGGCACGGGGGCGATGTAGGTGGGGGAGCGCTGCAGCATTGTTACCTTGGTCGCCGACTTTGCCATGGACGGCACCAGCGTCACGGCCGTGGCGCCGCTGCCGATGACCACCACCTGCTTTCCCTCATAGTCGAGGTCGGCCGGCCAGTGCTGCGGGTGGACGATCGTTCCGGCAAAGGTGTCGGCCCCGTCAATGGCCGGGGTGAAGCCCTCGTCATAGCGGTAGTAGCCGGAACAGACGGACAGGAACGAGCAGGTGAAGGTGACCGGCTCGGGGGAGGAGGCGGTGTCGCCGGACCGGAACTCGCCGCCGGAGGTGTGGACCGCCGTCACGGTCCACAGTGCGGTTTCGCTGGACCATGCGGCGGAAACGACCCGGGTGTTCAGTTGGATCCGCGGTGCCAGGTCCTCGTCGGCGACCGTTGCCTCGATGTACTCGCGGATGGACCCGCCGTCGGCGATCGCCTTGGCGCCGGCCCAGGGCCGGAAGGAGTAGCCGAGGGTGTACATGTCGCTGTCGGACCGGATCCCGGGGTACCGGAACAGGTCCCAGGTCCCCCCGACGGCGCTCCGTGACTCCAGTACGGTGAAGGTTTTTCCGGGTACCTCGCGCTTCAGCCGGCTGGCGAATCCCACGCCGCTCAGCCCGGCGCCGACAATCAACACATCTACGTGCACGCTCATGCCGCCAAGTTATCGACTTAATGTTGAGATAGTCAACACTGTGTTGATAACCGAGGCTAGGATTGGACGCATGGTTCAAAGAGGAAGACGCAGCGCGAGGGTTTCGGGGGATGAGCGGCAGGACGCAATTCTGGTGACCGCGGAGGCCCTCCTGGCCAGCCGTGCCTTTGACGACGTCTCCATCGAGGACCTGGCCCGGGGTGCCGGCATTTCGCGCCCCACGTTCTACTTTTACTTCCCCTCGAAAGACGCCGTCCTGCTGGCCCTGCTGGACCGGGTCATCACCGAGGTCGAGCACCGGGTGGGGCACCTGCCGCGCGATTTCGAGAGCGACCCCTCGGGCGCGTGGACCCGTTCCATCGGAATGTTCGTAGAGGTATTTGTCTCGCACCGCG
This sequence comes from Pseudarthrobacter sp. 05T312, assembly GCF_056396685.1. Taxonomy (NCBI): domain Bacteria; kingdom Bacillati; phylum Actinomycetota; class Actinomycetes; order Micrococcales; family Micrococcaceae; genus Pseudarthrobacter; species Pseudarthrobacter sp. 05T312. Next base: position 83,394 of record NZ_JBFTLY010000016.1, on the reverse strand, counting down.
CTGTGTCGACCGCCGCCATCGGTGCGCGCGCCCGCAACGACGAGGTGCGCGGGCTGTGGTCCAGATCGATGCAGTCCTGGGTCGACTTCTCAAGCGACGTCATCCGTGCCGAACAGGCCCGCGGGGCCGCGCCGGCGGGCATCGACGCGCACGACCTTGCGGTGAGCCTGAACCTGATGAACGAACGGGTCATTACCGCTGTCCTCAACCGGGAGAGTCCCGCCATCGCGGAGACCTCCGCCCTGGACGTCCTGTCAACCATCTGGATCCGCAGCATTTACGGGTCCGACAACCCCGGCAGCCGCTAAGGCCCGCGCCGAAAGGAAACCACAATGCCCTCCATCAAGACGCTCACCGTGCTCGGCACCGGTGTACTCGGCTCCCAGATCGCCTTCCAGGCGGCATTCCACGGTTTCGCGGTCACCGCCTACGACGTCGACGAGGACGCGCTTTCCAAGGCGCGGGACCGTTTCACCCGCCTGGCCGGCATCTACCGGGCACAAGTAGCCGGCGCCTCCGGGAGCAAGACCGAAGCAGCCCTGGCAAACCTCCGCCTCACCGCAGACCTCGGGGACGCCGTCGTCGACGCGGACCTCGTGATCGAAGCCGTTCCCGAACTGCTGGAACTCAAACGGGACGTCTACCGCAAGCTCGCGGAGCTGGCGCCGGCGAAGGCCATCTTCGCGACCAACTCCTCCACCCTGCTGCCCAGTGACCTGAAAGACTGCACCGGACGCCCGGACCGCTTCCTCGCGCTCCATTACGCCAACAACATTTGGGCGCAGAACATCGCCGAGGTCATGGGCACCGCGGAGACTGACCCGGCGGTGTACGCCGCCGTCGTCGAATTTGCCCGGAACAGCGGACTGGAACCGATCGAGATCAAGAAGGAGAAGGCCGGCTACGTCCTGAACTCGCTGCTGGTTCCGCTGCTGAACGCGGCCGCCGGCCTGCTGCTGCAGGGCGTCGCTGACCCGCACACCATTGACAAGACCTGGCGCATCTCCACCGGGGCCCCGAGCGGACCGTTCCAGATCTACGACGTCGTCGGCCTCACCACCGCGTACAACATCGCCTCGGCCTCGCCGGATGCCGGCTCCCAGGCATTCGCCCAGTACCTGAAGGAGCACTACATCGACCAGGGCAAGCTGGGCGTCGCCTCGGGGGAGGGCTTCTACAAGTACTGAGCCGCGGACCTTTAGTGCTGCGCGCCGAGGAGTCATCGGGCGGCCCGCTGCTGACGGTGCCAATCTTCACCCTTGGGTCCACTGGATTACTGGCCGGTGTAGATGACCTTGATCCTGGGCCTAGTCACGCCGCATCTGAATGGTGACGTCGTAGGAGTCTGATCCTTCGGCGGATTCGTCGATGCAGAGCGACTCTTCGCTCGTGCCATCGAACGCTTTCCTGACGCACCCCATGTACCGCCCCGACAGCGGGCCGGCTTTTTCGGACTTCATGCCGAACCTCCCAGCCACCTCATCAAGGCTGACCTTGTGGTCCACGGTCCATCTGGCAGTCAGCCGCAGGCAGGAGGTGTCGATGGAGAGACAGCCGGGATCGACTTGGGGGTTCTGGCGGTAGACCTCGACCCAGCCTTTCTGCGGAATCTTGTCCGCCCGGGCCATCATCGCCGCGGCTTTCTCGGCCTGGGAGCCGCCACCGCCGTTGATGCCCTGCACGAGGGCATTACAGGCCGTGAAACCCAGAGTGCACGCCAGGGCTACCACCAGTACGATTCCACCGACGATCCAGCCTGTTTTGCTTTTCTTCTTTTGCGGTGGCGACCCCTGCCACCTGGCCTGCGGGGAACCGTAATACGGATGGTGCTGATACGGAGCCGACTCCGTGTAGGTCAGCGGAGGGCGATTCGGCTGCGGGGGATACGGCGGCTGCTGCTGGTCGTGATTCATGCCGGGGCCTCACTGAGGACAAACCCAGGCCCTTTGCAGCCATCTTTGCTGCCGTGTCTTCGACATGACAGATTGCCGGTAAAAATCACGCGTCCCCCAATGTGTTGATCTCCGGGTGATTCTACGGCTGGGCCGGGGGCTTTCGCTGACAAGTGGCCGGATTATTCTCCAGGCGACGCGCGATGTCTTTCAAGCCACCGGCAGATCCTTCGCAGCTGCTGTAAGGCTTGAAGTAGCATTGCCGACAACTGGCCAGTTATGGGAGGGAGCTGTTCATGCACTACGTGGTTTTGCAGGTGATCCTCAAAGAGAAGCTGTGGGGAACCGGTTCAGGCAACCTGACCGAGTTGGAGAAAACAATCAACGCTCAGGCCGCAAGGGCTACCGGCTCCATACGATCACCACGTCCAGCAGCGGGAGCAAGGGACTTGGCGGCGGTGACCGCATCCAGGCGACCATGGTGTTCGAAAGCCTTCAGTAACGCCGGTCGCGAGCAGCGCCGCTTCCGCGAAGTGGAACAGCAGTAGGTAGGCATTAGAAGGACTGTAGGCGGCTCGGCGATGGGCCAGAACTGTTGTCTGGATCCTGCTTGCACTCGCTTCGACGGTCCTGATCGCCTACGGAATCGTACGGGCCGGGTGGCACATCTGGCTGCAGCCGTCTGGTCGCATGTCCACGGCAACCCTGTATGGGTGTCCGTCTGCGTTGGGCTGCCACCTTACTTCCGGGGACGGATGAGCCGTTCGATCCAGGAGCGGTGCAAGGCGGGAGCCTGGGGCATCGAAGTGACGATCGGGCCGCCCCACCCGTCGTAGTCGCCGCCAAACCGCTGGAAGACGGTCAGTACCTCTTTGGTGAATCCGTCTACGGTATCGCCGTCGATGGCGCTGACCTTTCGGGCTTCAAGGAGGACGTTTCCCCCATCGTCCGCGATTTGCGTCTCGTATCCCGCGTTGGCCAGTTCCTCGCTGGCGGCAACGGCTGACTTCCTGTCCGGGAATATGCCGCTGTGATCCACCGGCCGTGGTGCAGCCAGGTCATCATTCATCGTGCGGCGCTGCTCCAATTGCTGAGCTGACAGTTGCTTCTGATGGGCCAACTGCTCAGGGAGGGTCGTCATGGTGCCAACAGTATGCGTGGTGGTCTCAATTTTGCAGGCACAACGCCGTCTTCTCGTATGGTCAGCGGAGCTCTGCGGACATGGCTTTCCGCGCCAGGCGGTTCGAGATTCCTGCAGATTGGAAGCAGGTTCAGAAGACTTTCTGTCCTATGCGATTTCCGCAGCAGTACCGGGGCGGAAAAGTCGTCACCCTGAGCATTGACAAGACACACCCGGGATCGTCCGCAACCCTGTCGGTGCCCGGGAGGACCATGGAGGCATGACAGCTCCAACAGTGGACGCAGCCATCCATGAGTTGATGGATCTCGCCTGGAATCTTGTCTATGACCTGCTTGCTGAGCGCGGCTTGCTCGGTCAAGGGTTGTTCGTGGAAGAGTTCACCGGAATACACTCCTGGCTCCACGGGCCCGTGCGGTACACCGTGGTTCACTCCCTGGACGTTGCAGTGCTCTTCGTGGACACCCGGCCAGTAGATGCCATCGCGTTCCACCACGACCTGCTGGGCGCTGACAACCCGGCCAGCTTCTTCACCCTGCCCGGCTGACTGGACATTTTCCATGGCCTACAAAGCAGAGAGCCCGGAAGGCTTTTAGCCTGTGGCGTTGGGAGTGAAGTAGTTGTGCACGTCGAGGAAGGTCATCTTTGGTGGTGCGGCGAATCCCAATTCCATGCTCAGTGGTCCCATAGTGTCCCGGGCAAAGGCATCGAACTGCTCCCGGCTTTCCCAGACATCCGTGACCTGGAAGCCGTTGTCGGTCGCCGTTGCCCAGTGGGAAATGAATCCCGTGGGACCAGGGCCTCCGGGTGTCAGTCCCATCTTCTTGTTGATCGCGTCATACTGTTCGAGGGTTGATTCGTCGAACTCCATGATGATTGCTACCGCCATGACCTGCTCCCGAGTCCATTTGTTGTTCGGAGTCCCGCGAGCAAAAGATTAGGCCCGTCCTGCCGGCCCGGTCGAGGGGATATGACCCCTGCGTTGCCCTCTTTTTTTCGGCCAACAGGGGCCGGGTCTCTGCCTCGTGTGCGGAGTTGGAGAAGCGTGTAGGGCACGGCAGCGTGTGCGCCCCCATGGATCAGTTAGCAAGGATGCGTTCCACGGACCTGCCAGTACAGGCGGGAGGGAGATGGCGACCAAGCCGGCGGCACTCCCGGCGGCGGGCAGGTCCTGGGGAGCGGGCCCCGACGCTCACTTTTGCGTGCGTTGGCGGTAGTGCCGAGGGGTTTCTCCGGTGTCGTTGAGGAAGTGTCGGTTGAAATTGGAGAGGTTGGTAAAACCGACTTCATAGCAAATGTCTGACACCGCTTTATCGCTGCGCTCGAGCAGGCGCCGGGCATGTGCCAGGCGCAGTTTGCGGACGAGGTCACTGAAGTTCTGGCCGGTGGCGCGCTTAAAGTACTTGGAAAAGGTGGGCTCCGGCATCCCCACCAAGGCAGCAGCCTCGGACATCCGGACGCTGCCGGAGTGGTTGCTGAACACGTACTCCAGGACAAGGTCGACGACGGCGGCGGCCTGGCTGTCCAGCTGCGGCCTGAACCATTGTTCCGCAAGGTACCGGCGGTCACCTTCCGGCGCCGCGCCAAGGAGGGCGAACAATTCAAACAGGTGCTGGAGGCGCTCCAGGCCGGTGGTCCGGCCCATGGCCTCAATGGCCTCCGCCGCCGCCACTGCGGTTTGTCCCAGGAATTCGATGCCACGCGCTGACTGTTCGAGCAACGGACGGACCTCAGCCAACTCGGGGACCAAGGCCGACGCCTGCTCCACCCACTTCCCGTCGAACTGGATGACAGCGTCCCGGTTCTCCAGCACTTCGCCCGGCTCCAGGTCGCTGACCCAGTCGTGCGGCAGGCCAGAACCCACGATCGACACGTGGCCGGCCTCAAAGGTGCCAATGTGGTCGCCGACGATGAATTTTCCGGCGCCCTTGCGGATGAGGTGGATCTCGTATTCAGGATGGTAGTTCCACCGCGCCAGTGGGCTTGGGTAGCTGTGCTGGTGCCACCGAACCGAGTGGTTGGGATCCGGGGGAATCACCTCCCGGTTGGCCCGCATGCCCACAAGCCTTTCGGCCAGCCGGGCAGCCGCCTCCTCGGCATTATCCACTGTGGCCATGGCAGTCTCCGCGCGTCCGGTGGTTATGAATTCTGGACGGCATCCCCTCCGCCCTAATCAGGGTACCGGCTGCTGAGGCTTATCGAATCGGAAAATAAGTATCAGAAACGGGCAACGGTGACGCTAGTTGTGGCACATCCCGCACACCTACTGTTGAGGAACAAGAGCACGGCACCGGGATCCCGGAGGCCAGCCGCACACTAGACCGGCACCCTGACGCAGCAGTCGGGTGCATCTGCCCTGATTCTTCCTGAAGAACAAAGGAGTCCTTAATGCGCCCGAAAACGCGCGCTGCCGTCCTGTCCGCCGGAGCCCTCTGCATCGCTCTGGGCGCCACGGCCTGCGCGGGTGCCGGCGGAGGCAATTCCGCCGGCAACCCCAACAGCATCAACGTCCTGATGGTCAACAACCCCCAAATGGAGGACCTGCAGAAACTCACCGCTGACAACTTCACCAAAGAAACCGGCATTAACGTCAACTTCACGATCCTGCCGGAGAACGACGTCCGGGCCAAGATCAGCCAGGAGTTCTCCAGCCAGGCCGGTCAATACGATGTCGCATCGCTGTCCAACTACGAAATCCCGTTCTATTCCGCCAACGGCTGGCTGGCACCGCTGGACAGCGTGGCCAGGGACCCCGGCTTCGACCAGGCGGATATCCTCCCCGCCTACACTGCTTCCCTCACCGGTACGGACGGCAGGCTCTACGGCGAACCGTTCTATGGTGAATCGTCCTTCCTGATGTACCGGAAGGACATCCTCGAGGCCAAAGGTCTCACCATGCCGGACAAACCCACCTGGGACCAAGTGGCCGACATCGCGGCGAAAGTAGACGGCGCAGCACCCGCCATGAAAGGCATCTGCCTGCGCGGCCAGCCCGGCTGGGGCCAGGTCTTCGCGCCCCTGACCACAGTGGTGAACACCTTTGGCGGCACCTGGTTCGACAAGGACTGGAATGCCCAGGTCAACAGCCCGGAGTTCACCGCCGCCACCGAGTTCTACACCAACCTGGTCCGCCAACACGGTGAAGCAGGAGCCGCCCAGGCAGGCTTCACCGAGTGCCTGAACAACATGAGCCAGGGCAAAACGGCCATGTGGTACGACGCAACCTCGGCCGCGGGTGCCCTTGAAGCCGACTCCTCTCCGGTCAAAGGCAAAATCGGCTACGCCCAGGCTCCCGTTAAGGAGACCAAGTCCTCGGGCTGGCTCTGGACCTGGTCCTGGGCCATGCAGGCCGCCTCCAGGAAACAGGATGCCGCCGGGAAGTTCGTAGCCTGGGCCAGCTCCAAGGACTACGAACATCTCGTGGCATCCAGGCTCGGCTGGGCCAAAGTCCCCTCCGGCAAACGCGTCTCCACCTATGAAAATGCGGAATTCCAGAAGGCTGCCCCCTTCTTCACCGCGGAGCGGTTCGCCATCGAGAACGCCGATCCCAAGAACCCCGGCACCCAGCCGCGACCCGCCGTCGGAATCCAGTTTGTGGGCATCCCCGAGTTCGCTGCCCTGGGCACAAACGTTTCGCAGGGCGTCAGTTCCGCCATCGCGGGGCAGGGCACGGTGGCGGACGCTTTGGCCAAGGGCCAGGACGCCGCCCAAAAAATCGGCAACAAGTACAAGTAGCACCAACCGAACCGCAGGAGAATCCCATGACTACCGCAACGGCGCGTATCTCCCGACCGGGACACACCGCAGCCAAACCCACACGACGTGCGCCATCCCGTGAACGCGCCATGGCCTGGGCCCGGCGTGCCCCGCTGCTCCCGGCCTTGATCTTCCTCATCGTCGTCACCCAGCTTCCGTTCGTGGTGACGCTGATCATCTCGTTCCTGAACTGGAACAGCCTGAGCCCGAACAAGACAGCCTTCGCCGGCCTGGAAAACTACGTCATTGTCCTCACCGACCCCGACCTCCGCCAGGCCATCTTCACTACCATCGTCCTCACCGTCTCCGTGGTCCTGGCCAGCCTCCTCATCGGGCTGGGCCTGGCGCTGCTGCTGGACAAGAAGTTCATCGGCCGCGGACTGGCCCGAACCCTGCTGATCGCGCCGTTCCTGGTGGTCCCCGTGGCCGCGGCACTGATTTGGAAGCACGCGCTGCTCAACCCCGCTTATGGCCTGGTCAACGGCCTCCTGACCTGGCTCTGGTCCCTGTTCGGCAGCACCGCGCCGCCGCAGCTGGACCTGCTCTCCCAGGCACCCCTGGCCGCCGTCGTCGTCTCCCTCGTATGGCAGTGGACCCCGTTCATGATGCTCATCCTGCTCGCAGGACTGCAGTCCCGCCCCATGGACACCGTGGAGGCCGCCCAGATGGACGGCGCCACCCCCTGGGCCATCTTCCGGCACCTGACCCTGCCGCACCTGCGCCAGTACCTGGAACTCGGCGGCCTGCTCGGCGCGATCTACATCGTGCAGAACTTCGACTCCGTCTTCACCCTCACCGCAGGCGGCCTGGGCACCGCCAACCTGCCCTATGCCATCTACCAGACGTTCTACTACGCCAACGAATACGGCCTGGCCTCCGCCGCCGGCGTCGTGGTGGTCATCGGCACCATCATCGTCGCCACCTTCGCCCTCCGGACCGTCTTTTCACTCTTCAAGAAGGAGGCAGCACGATGAGTACCCTCACCCCCGCCGCATCCCAAAGCACCACCTGCACCAGCCCGCGCAGCACGGGGACACGCCGCGGAAAGTCCCGCATGGATCCGACCCGCAACAGCACCGCCGCTGGGATCGCTGCGTGGCTCCTGGCCCTGCTGTTCGCGTCACCTGTGGTGTGGATGATCCTGACCTCCTTCCACTCGGAGACTGACGCGGCCACCAACCCGCCGTCGGTTGCCGCCAACCTGACCCTGGACGCCTACCGGGAGTTCTTCGGCGAAACCTCCGGCGTCAGCCCGTGGCCGTCCCTGATCAACTCCGCCACGGCCTCCATCCTGTCCACCGTCCTGGTCCTGGTCCTGGCCGTCCCCGCCGCCTACGCGCTGTCCATCCGGCCGGTGAAGAAGTGGACGGACGTGATGTTCTTCTTCCTGTCCACCAAGATGATGCCCGTGGTCGCGGCGATCCTGCCGCTGTACCTCTTTGCCCGCAGCGTGGGGGCCCTGGACAACATCTGGTTCCTGATCCTGATGTACACCTCCATGAACCTGCCCATCGCAGTCTGGATGATGCGGTCTTTCCTCGCCGAAGTGCCGGTCGAAATGCTGGAAGCCGCCCAGATAGACGGCGCCGGGCTACTGTTGACGCTTCGCAAAGTGGTGGCACCCGTTGCGATGCCCGGCGTCGCCGCCACCGCACTGATCTGCTTCATCTTCAGCTGGAACGAACTGCTCCTGGCCCGCGTCCTCACCGGCGTGGTGGCGGGCACGGCCCCGGTGTTCCTTACCGGCTTCGTGTCCGGCCAGGGCCTCTTCCTCGCCAAAGTCTGCGCAGCCGCCGTCGTCATTTCCCTGCCGGTGCTGTTCGCCGGCTTCGCTGCCCAGGACAAGCTCGTCCAGGGCCTCTCCCTGGGCGCAGTCAAGTAACCTGCACACCGCTTCGAAAGGATCGCTCCGATGACAACTCCCACAACCCGGCTCCGCCCACATGCCCATGCGAAACTGCCCGCGACCATGCGCGCCAACATCCTCAAAAGCCAGGGCGACATGGCCATGGAAACCCTGCCCCTCCCGCAGCTCGACGCCGACCAGGTCCTGGTCCAGGTCGCCGCCGTCGGCGTCTGCGGCAGCGACGTCCACTACTACGAGCACGGCCGGATCGGCCCCTATATTGTGGACCACCCGCTCATCCTGGGCCACGAACTCTCCGGCAGGATCGCCGCCGTCGGCAGCTCCGTTGACCCCGCCCGCATCGGCCAGCGCGTCGCCGTCGAACCCCAACGGCCTTGCCGTACGTGCAAGCAGTGCAAGGCCGGCCGCTACAACCTGTGCCCGGACATCGAGTTCTACGCCACCCCGCCGGTCGACGGCGCGTTCGCCGAGTACGTGACCATCCAGTCGGACTTTGCCTATGACATCCCTGACAGCGTCAGCGACGAGGCCGCGGCCTTGATTGAACCTCTCTCCGTGGGCCTCTGGGCTTGCGGACGCGCAGAGATCAAGCCCGGCAGCAGGGTCCTGATCGCCGGAGCCGGGCCCATCGGCATTATCGCCGCCCAAGCCGCCCGCGCCTTCGGCGCCACCGAAATCTACATCTCCGATATCGCCGAGGACCGTCTCGCTTTCGCCCTCCAGCACGGCGCCACGCACGCGCTCAACGCGAAGACCGACAGTGTGGAAGGGCTCGACGTTGATGCGTTCATTGACGCCTCCGGCGCACCCCAGGCAGTCCGCGCCGGGATCACGGCAGTGGCACCCGCCGGCCGCGTCATCCTTGTGGGGCTGGGAGCTGACGACGTGGAGCTGCCCGTCTCCTACATCCAGAACCGGGAGATCTGGCTTTCTGGCGTTTTCCGCTACACCAACACCTGGCCGCTGGCCATCCAGCTGATTGCTGACGGGAAAGTGGACCTGGACGTCCTGGTCACGGGCAAATTCAACCTCGCCGAGTCAGAAGAGGCACTCAAGGCGGGCAAGCAGCGTGGCCAGCTTAAAGCCGTGGTGTACCCGGGCCGCTAGATCCATGCTCCCGGGACTGATGAAGAGAACTGCGAGGAAGCAGCCATGACCGATACCGGACCCACACCTGCGCGCCTGCCGGCTGAACGGGGAGTCAGCGTCACCGTCCTTGGTGAGTCGCTCGTCGATGTCGTCCGGGAAGCCGGAAGAACAACTCCGGCCCGGGTACACCCGGGCGGGAGTCCCCTCAACGTGGCAGTCGGGGTGGCACGTTTGGGCTTTGCCAGCAATTTGGTGACGCACTACGCCGATGACGAGTACGGACTCATGATCGAAGAGCACCTCCAGTCCAACGGCGTCACGGTGATCAGGGGCGGCAGCGCACCGACGTCGTCGTCCACCGCAAGGTTAGGTGCCGGCGGTGCCGCCACTTATGCGTTCGACATCAGCTGGGACCTGGCGGGGGCAACATTGCCTGCATTGGCCGCCGTCGAGACTTCCTCCCATGTGCACGCAGGATCAATTGGGGCTCTACTGGCGCCAGGGGACCAGGCCGTCCTTGGCCTTCTCGAGGCGGCGGGGGAGCGGGCAACGATCAGCTACGACCCCAACTGCCGGCCGGCCATCAGCCCTGATGTTGCCGCAGCCCGTATCCGGGCGGAACGGTTCGTGGCGGCCAGCGACATCGTCAAGGCCAGCGACGAAGACCTGGCCTGGCTGTACCCCAACCGCAGCCCGGAGGAAAGCCTTGCAGCCTGGCTGGAACTAGGACCGTCCGTTGCAGCCTTGACCCGGGGCGCCGCTGGCCCGGTGATCATCACCCGGCGGTGGCGGGCTGAAATGCAAGCGGAACCCGTCACCGTGGCTGACACCGTGGGCGCCGGCGACTCTTTCATGGCTGCTGTCATCGCCGGCCTTGCCCAGCTCGGAACGCTTGGGGCAGCCGGAAGACGCCGCCTGCAGACACTGGGCGCGGACGAGCTCCGTGCCCTGGCGACCTATGCCAACCGGGCCGCCGGGATCACCTGCTCCCGGCCGGGAGCCAACCCTCCCCAGGCCGCTGAACTGGGACCGCTGTCCGCCGCAGCACCAGTGCAGTGACTTGGGCTGTGCGTGTGAGTGTTAGCGCAGAACCGCGCCCCTTTATGCGGTGGGGGTTTTGAGTTGCGGGTAGAGCTCCACGATGCCGGCGCTGAGGCCGGCCTTGACGCGTGCTGATGCCTCGTCGGCGAGCACCTCGTATTCGCCGGCTTCGAGGGCGTCGAAGACCCGGCTTACCAGGACTGCGGGCGGGAGCTTGGGGTCGGTCGTGTGCGCGGCCATCGCGGTGTCCACCCATCCGACGTGTACCCCGAGGACGTGGACGCCCTCGGGGGCGAGCTCGAGCCGCAGGGCGTTTGTGGCTGACCACAGGCCGGCTTTGGAGACGCTGTAGACGCCAGCCGTTGCGTACCAGCTTAGGAGCGAGTGGATGTTGACCATCGCTGCTGCTTCCTGTTCTTTGAGCAGGGGTGCGAAGGCGCGGGCAAGGCGGAGCGGGCCGAAGAAGTTGGTTTCGACGTTGGAGCGGATGTCGTCTTCCGGCAGGGTGAGCAGGCTGGCGCTGGCGGGGGAGGCGCCGGCGTTGTTGATGAGCACCGTAATATCCGGTGCTGCTTCTACCGCTGCCCCGATGGAGGCAGGGTCTGTGACGTCCAGGGTGAGGGGGATGATGCGGTCGTCGTCCCAGGTGCGCGGGTGGCGGGCGGTGGCGTAGACGTTGGCGGCGCCGCGGGCGAGAGCTTCGCGGACGAACTCTGTTCCGATCCCACCGTTTGCGCCGGTGATGAGGACGATTGCATTGTTGAGGGAAGTCATGGCTGGTTGCCTTTTCTATGAGGGTGCCCGGGTACTGAGGAGTTCTGCCGCATAAGGCAGCGCTCAGTAGGGCGGTCAGGCAGGGATGATGGCTGCTACCTGGTCCCGGATGTCCAGGATCAGGTCGTCGGTGGCCCGGGAGGTGTTGGTTGACGCTGCCATGGTGAGGAACATGATGGCGGAGACGGTGCGGGCAAGAGTGGCTGCAGTTTTGGGGGACGTGCGGCCGTCGCGCTGCAGCACGTCGGCGATGGCTGCCTCGGTCCCCGCGGCGAGGGTGAGTGCGGCGTGGTGGTGCGGCTCGTTTGGGTCGCCGAAGACAATTTCGCGCAGGTAGGTGCGTCCGTTATGGATCTGGGTCCGGTTGCATTCCACCACGGGCCGGACGATGGCCATGACTGCGTCCAGCGGTGCGCGGGCCTCAGCGGCGCCGGCCGTTCCCTTGGCGAGGGCATCAGCATAGGCGGAGTTCTGGACGAGCAGGAGCAGTTCGCCCTTGCTCTTGGCGTAGAGGAACAGGGTTCCCGCGCCGATGTCGGCTTTCTCCGCAATTTGCTGGGTGGTGACATCGTCGATGCCATGTTCGGCAAAGAGTTCACGGGCCGCCGCCGTGATGCGGTCAAGCTTGGCCTGCTTGTTCCGCTCCCGCCGGGAGACGGGCTGGGAAGCAAGATGCATTGAGGGAGGTCCTCCGGGACGGTCGTGGTGACGGGCTGACTTCGAGTGTAGCCAACGGCGCGCATGGCCGTCAGCGCTGCAGGAACTTGGCGGCAACAGCAACTAACTGCTCGTGGAACTGGAAAATGCTGCCGTGGCCGGAGTCCGGGTACATGACCAGCTCTGAACCTGTGATGCGGCGGTGCAGGTCCTCTGACAGGACCGAGGGAACCATGCGGTCGTTGTCGCCGTTGGCGATCAGGGTTGGCTGCGTGATGGTGGACAGGTCCGCTGACTCGGCGCGGCCCCAGTTCCTGATAGCTTTTAGCTGCGTCCGGAACGCCTGGATCCGTACCGGAAGGTCACGTCCCGCACTCCGCTCCTGGAGACGTCCGATGAACTCTTTTGCTGCCCGCTTGCCGCACGAGTTGCGGTTGAAGAACAGGAACTCCTTGGGATCAGCCCGGACCAGGGTGGCCCGCAGGATGTCTGAGTACGTGACCCGGGCAACCTTGTCCATGCCTTTCCCGCCCCTGGGGCCCGTACCGGCGAGGATGAGCTTCCGGACCAGGGAGGGGTGCTTCCCGACAAGGGCCTGGGCCACCATTCCGCCCAGTGAAAAGGCGAAGACATCGACCCTGTCCAGCCCCAAAGCGTGGATGAAGGTGGCTGCGTCGTCGGCCATTGCCTCGACGGTGGCCGGCACCTTGCCGGTGGTGCCGGCCAGCCCACGGTTGTTGAAGGTGATGACGTGATGTTCTTGGGCAATGGGGTCGATGATCCGCGGATCCCAGTTATCCAGGTTGCCGGCCAGGTGGTGGAAGAAGACCACAGGAACGCCGCCGATTGGCCCCAGTTCACGGTAAGCGTAGGTGATGCCGCCAGCCGTGATGCTGCGGGTGGGCGCCGCGGCATAGGAAGAGGCCGCGGCGCTCATGCCCGGTCCCCAAGACCGTGCTGGTCGGCTGTTTCGCCCCCGGCCTCCCCGCCAGGCGGATTCATGACCACCGCCTTGCCACGCAAACCTCCGTTGCCCAGCGCCCGCAAGGCCTCCGGGAGTTGGGCAAACGCACTGCTGCGTCCGACGACGGCACGCAGCACGCCGTCGTCGACCAGCCTTGCGATGCGCCGGAGTTGCTCTCCGCTGGCGTGCATGAAGAGGAATTCGTAGCGCACGCCGAGCCGGCGTGCCTGGCGGCGGACGTTTAGGCTAAGGACGGCGATGGCGAGCCGGAGCAACGGGTTGAGGCCCAGTTCCCGGGCGAAGGCGGGGTCCGGGGGACCCGCGATTCCGATTGCCACACCGCCGGGCTTGAGGATGCGGAGCGACTTCTCCAGGTTTTGGCCACCGAGGCTGTCCAAAACCAGGTCGTAGCCGCTGAGGATCTCCTCGAAGTCTTCGTTCCGATAGTCGATGACGACGTCGGCGCCAAGACCTCGGACGAACTCCGCGTTGGCGGCGCTGGCCGTGGCAGCCACCGTCGCCCCCAAGTGCTTTGCCAACTGGACGGCAAGGGAACCAACGCCGCCGGCGCCCGCATGAATGAGCACTTTCTGCCCCGGCTCCACCTTGCCGCGCTCCACCAGGGCCTGCCACGCCGTCAAAGCCACCAGCGGAAGGGACCCCGCCTCGGCCATGGACAGGGACGCGGGCTTGAGCGCCAGGTCCGCCTCGTGGACGGCAATGCGTTCGGCAAAGGTGCCGATCCGTTCCTTGCGCGGCCTGGCGAACACCTCGTCGCCTGGTTTGAAGCCGCGCACGTTCATCCCAACCTGGAGAACCGTTCCCGCCAGGTCGTGCCCCAGCACCAGCGGCAGCGGGTAGGGGAGGATCTGCTTGAACTCGCCGAGCCTGATCTTCTCATCCAGCTGGTTGAGCCCCGCTGCCTCGACCCGGATCAGGACATCGTGCTCTCCAACGGTCGGCTCAGGGACTTCGGCCATCCGTAGCCCGGCCTTGTACTTGCTAACGACAAACGCCTTCATGGCGGGTACTCCCCTTAATTGACTCTAATCAATTATGAGCGCACTCAGCTTTTTAATCAAGATAACGCCTGCAACGAGAAGCGGCTGGGTGGACAGAAGCCTTCTGATGGACGAGCCCAGTTGCTGGCCCGAGGGGCTGGAGCCCAACTGGTGAACCGGCCGCCGGATCGGAAACCTCGCAGCTATCACCTCGCCCTTCGGGACGACGCCAAGGTGCTTCGACCGCGGATTGCAGTTCCTTCAGGGTGGGAGGGTTTGCTCCGGTCCGCTGAACCGTGATGGCCGCTGCTGTGGCTGCGGTGCGTCCCAGCTGCTCCAGGACGGCAGGGGCGAAGCCTTCGGTCCCGCGGGTGAGAAGGCCCAGGATGAGCGCGGCCATGTAGGAGTCGCCGGCGCCAATGGTGTCCACGACCGTGGCCCTCACCGCAGGAATTGTGATGCCTGCGGCAGCGCAGGTGAATTGGGACCCTTCGGACCCTTTTGTTATGACTGCCAGGCCGGTGCCGAGCCGGAGGATATGGTCGGCAGTTTCCTCAAGGGTCTTCTCGGGATAGAGCCAGTGGGCGTCTTCGTCGCTGAGTTTGACGACGTCGGCCAGGGATACGAGTTCTTCGAAAATCCCTTTCGCTTCCGCATGGCTGCCCAGCAACGAGGGACGGATGTTCGGATCGTAGGTGACGGTGCACTGGGCGTGCGCTTGTTCGATCAGGGCTTTGACCGCACTCGCCCCCGGTTCCAGGAAGGTGGCTATGGAACCCGTGTGGAGGATTCTCGGGAAGTAGGCCGGCGTTGCTGGTGGCAGTTCCCAGTGGATGTCGAACCTGTACTCCGCAGAGCCGTCAGGCCCAAGGATTGCTGCGGCCGTTGCAGTGCGCGCGAGAAGCTTTGATCCGGGCAGGAGAGTCACGCCTGCCTGGCGCAGGTGCTCTTCTATCAGTGTGCCGCGTGGGTCCGGGGCGATGGCCGTCAGCAGTCCGGTGGAGACGCCCAAAAGCCCGAGGCCGTAGGCGACGTTGGCCGGCGATCCACCGGGATGCTCAACCTGGCCGTCCGGAGTGGTGACCACGTCGACGAGTGCTTCTCCGACAACCAGGACGTCCAGGAAGCGTTGGGTGTCATGGGGAGATGTTTTGGGGCGTGCCATGATCTTCTCTCCGGCAGGTGATGGTAGGGGAGCGGGCAGGCACTTCGGTGGCCGATGCCGGAATGGCCTGCCCGCAGCGTCATGCGTTGGGCTGGGAGTACAGCTAGGACAGCGCGCCGATTTCGTTGATCGTGAGGTTGCCGAAGGTGGCAGTTCCCTCGTGCGCATATAGACGGATGCCGTTGTCCCCGTCCAGGGGGAACACCCGGTGTGAGTGCACCACCCGCCCGTCTCCTACGAACATTTCGACGCTTGTCCGGTCCACGAGGATACGGAGCGTGAGCCGCCCTGCCGATGGGTCGAGGGGCGTCTGGCTTTCCCCGCCGGTTGGGTTGATGGTGGGTCTCCGGTTGACGTACGCGAAGGGGCCGGGGAGGAATGCCCCGGCGGCGACGTGCCGGCCCCCACCGTCTGCTCGACAGATCTCAAGGCCAACATTGGTTGGCGGGCTGGCCGGATCCCACCTCAGCTCACAGTTCAGGTCGTAGGCCAGTGACTTGATATCGAGGTCCCGGGTGCCCGTGACAGTCACGTCACCAAGGCGGTGGCTTTGTTTGACGTGGTCGCTCAGGCCGGCTGTCGGGGCTGAGACGAGGTGGTAGCTGGCGCCTTCCTTCTTGAGCCGGACATCACGCACAATCATGTCGTCGCCGTTGTACGCGTCAGTCGCCAGGGTCGGGGTGTTGTGGGGGTAGTCCCAGAAGTTCGCCCATCCGAGCGCCCTGCGCAGGGTGGCATCCTCTGCTCCGGACGGGTCGTGATGGGGATAGGTCACTGCTCCGTAGAAGTCATAGCCGTAGTCCAGCCACTCCGGTTCGGCACGGTCGGGAGCGAACGTCGTGCCATCGAAGGTCCCTGTCCAGTAGGCGTAGGTTGCCGGCAGGCCACGGCCTTTGCCGTTGGCGCTCGTGCCGAGGATCCAGTGCGAGGTACCGTCGTCGGCGGTCATGCGGAAAAGGTCGGGGCACTCAAGCAGCCCCAGATCAGTGCGGATGAATTCGCTGACCCGCTGCCAGGAGCGCAGATTGGGGGATGTATAGAAGCCGAGCTTTTGCCCTTCGGCGTTGACCATGAACCACTGACCCCGGTCGGCGTCCCAGATCACTTTCGGGTCGCGGAAGTCCTGTACTCCGGGGTTCGGCAGGACCGGGGCCGCCCCACCGGGTTGGAACGAGCGCCCACGGTCCGTGGAGTACCAGAGGTATTGGGCCTGGCGGCCCTGGGGTGCCTGCGTTACGAGGGCGATCACGGCGTTCTCGCCGTATCCAGCGGTGTTTCGTTCGTCGATGACAAGGCATCCTGACCAGCAGTCGCCGTTGTCGTTGCTGAACTTTGGAATGGCGACGCCGCGGTCGCGGAAGGAGACGTGGTCGGTGGTGGTCGCGCGCCGCCACGATGTGCCTCCACCACCCTGCAGGTAATCGCCGTTGTAGAGGTAGTAGTAGTGGTATTCGCCGTCGATGAAGATGGGCCGCTGGGGGTCGTTCTTCCAGTTGTCGGGGACGCTGAAGTGATAGGTCGGGCGCATGCGGGTTGGTCCTTTGAAGGGCGGCTTGGCCGGGGCGGTGTTAGGAGCGTTTGGGGGTGCCGCTGTCGCTGACTGGGCGAATGACGTTGAGAGTGCGAGCGATCCGGTGAGGGCGACGGCCCCGCTTCCGGTCAGGAGGGAACGCCGGGAGACGGCGGGTGAGTTTTCCATCAGTGACCTTTCGGTGGGCAGCTTCGGCGCTGCCAGTGCGTGAATGTTGATGTTTTTGGGCAGCGCAGAAGGGGCCGCTGTTTGGGCCTAATCTTTTGTGCGTCCTGCTAGGGGGACAGGAAGGGCAAGTTCTGGAACGAAGAACTTCAGCCTGCGGGCTGAGGTTCCGGCAAGGGTTCCGTCGCCAGTGCGTGGCCGCCGGCCCCGGCTCTTGGCCGGTAGAGGTGGCAGCGGACCCAGTGACGGTTCAGCGGGTCGCCCACCTGGTGCCGAACAGGTTCTTCTGCTGAGCAGCGTTGGTCGGTTTGGTCCTCGAAGGCGCAGGTGGTGGAAGCCATGACGGCCTGCCTTAGTTTGGCGCGGTGAACGGGGTCGTAGGATCCGGCCCGGGCTGGGTCCGGGACGGCTGAGACCAGCAATTGCGTGTAGGGGTGGGCCGGGTTGGCCAGCAGGTCCAAGGACTCGCCCTCTTCCACGATTTCGCCGGCAAACATGACGGCAGTCCGGTCCGCGAGGTACCGGGCGGAGGCGAGGTCGTGGGTGATGTAGAGCATGGAAATGCCCTGCTCGTCGCGCAGCTTCCGCATTAGGTTAAGCACGCCGATGCGGACCGATACGTCCAGCATGGACGTCGGTTCGTCGGCGAGGATGACTTCTGGTTCGACGGCCAAGGCGCGTGCGATCGCCACCCGTTGACGCTGCCCGCCGGAGAGCTCGTGGGGGTAGGAGTCGAGCATGTCGGCCTGGAGCCCTACGGTGGTCATAAGCTCTTCGAGGCGGCGCCTCGTCTGCGCTTCGGAACCTTGGCCGGTGCCGCCCTTGCCGTGGATAGTGAGGGACCGCCGGAGGAAGTGCTCGATCCGGTGGGCGGGGTTAAGGGAGCCAAACGGGTCCTGGAAGACCATCTGCAGCTGGGCGCGGAATGACCTGGAGGCCTGGAACCGGTCGCGTTTGAGAACGTCAACGCCGTCGAGCAGGATAGCGCCTTCGCCGGGTTTCTCGAGCCGGGCGACGCACCGGGCCAGGGTGCTTTTGCCCGAGCCGGATTCCCCGACGAGTGCGACGATTTCGCCGCGGCCGATGGTCAGGTCGACCCCGTGCAGCGCGCGGACTGCCTGGCTGGAAAACAGGCCGCCGGTGTGGAATGTCTTGCCCAGTCCGCGCACCTCGAGTGCAGGTGTCTGGGTCGACACATCGCAGCGTGCCGGGGAGTGAACGGCGTGGCTCATTGTGCTGCTCCTTCATAAACGGCGGCTTCGGCGTCGGCGGCAAACGGGGCCACGAAGTGGCCGGGCGCCACTTCGGCAAGGTCCGGGATGTTCTGGAACTTAACGCCTTCGGGCAGGCCCGTCAGCGGGACACGCGGGCCGGTAAGCGGCGGGAACGCGCCCATGAGGGCCTGGGTGTAGGGGTGCCTGGGCGTGGTGTAGATGTCGTGGGCTTTGGCGGTCTCCACGATCCGGCCGCCGTACATGACGGCCATGCGGTGTGAGAGTTCCACCATCAGCGACATGTCGTGGGTGATGAACAGGACAGAGAAGCCCAGTTCACGCTGGAGGTCCTTGATCTGGGCCATAATTTCCTGCTGCACCACCACGTCCAGGGCGGTGGTGGGCTCGTCCAGAATGAGCAGTGATGGCTTCAGGGCCACGGCCATGGCGATGACGGCGCGCTGCCGCATTCCGCCGGAGAGTTGATGCGGATAGGACCTGAGGCGGGTCGGATCGATCCGCACGAGCTCCAGGAGCTGTGCTGCGCGTCGAAGAGATTCTTGACGCGAGTAGCCGGCATGTGTCGTGAAGATGTCTGCCATCTGCTCCCCGATGGTCAGCACCGGGTTCAACGAGTTCATGGCCGACTGGAACACCATGGCAACGTCCTGCCAGCGGAAACGGCGCAGTTCGTCCTGGTTCATGGCCAGCACGTCCTTGCCCCCGAAAGAGATGCTGCCGGCAGCGATGTTCGCCGGGTCCTTGAGCAGCCGCATGATTGAGTTCGCGATGGTTGATTTTCCGCACCCGGATTCGCCGGCCAGCCCGAAAACTTCCCCGGCGCCGATGCTGAAGGAGACGTCGTCCACAGCCGTGGTCGAGCGGGTGTCGCCGATGTACTTGACGGTGAGGTTCCTGACGTCGAGAACCGGTTCGTGGGAGCCGAAGGAGGTTTGGGAAACGGTCACTTGAGGGCGCTCCTTTCGGTGGTGGCGGGCTTGCGGATCTTCCGCAGCCGGGGGTTGGTTACTTCGTCGACGGCGTAGTTGATGAGGGCCAGGGCGAACGCCACCAGGGCGATGCACAGGCCGGAGGGGATGAAGACCCACCAGCTTCCGGTGAGCAGGGCACCTTCGTTTCCGGCCCAGAAGAGGTTGTTGCCCCAGGAGACGGTGCTGACATCACCCAGTCCAAGGAATTCCAGGCCTGCCTGGGCCCCAATGCCGTAGATGACGCAGGCGAGCAGTGTTCCCATCACGATCGATGCCATGTTTGGCAGGATCTCCCGGAACATGATGCGGCCGGCGCTTTCACCGGAGACAACGGCGGCAGCGACGAAGTCTTTGGAGCGGATGGACAGGGCCTGTGACCGGAGAACGCGTGCCGATCCGGCCCATCCTGTCACCGTGAGTACCAGGATCACGGTTCCCAGTCCAGGGGGCAGGAATGCGGCCAGGATGACGAGCAGCGGCAGGCCGGGAAGGAGGAGGAAGACGTTGGTCAGCAGCGACAAGGCTTCGTCGATGAATTTGCCGAAATAGGCCGAGGCGAGCCCAACGAGGATCCCGATAAAAGTGGACGCAAACCCGACGGTAAGGCCCACCAGCAGGGAACTTCTGGCGCCGTGGACGGTCAGGGCGAGCACGTCCTGGCCCTTGGCGGTGGTTCCGAGCCAGTGCTCGCTGTCCGGTTCCAGTGAGGCCATCCCGGTGATCCGGGAGGGGTCTCCGGGGAACAGCACGGGCGCGGCCAGCGCCAGGACGATGAAGACGAGCATGATGGCCATGCCTGTCGTGGCTTTCTTGTTGGTGATGAGTCCGTGTATGAAGCCGCGGTTGGTCTTGCGGGCAGCTTTTTCTTCGGTTGGCTGCTGGAGGATAACGCTGGTCATGATGGATTCCTTGGTGACTGGGTACGCAAGGCTCAGTTGCTGCGCACGCGGGGGTCGAGGCGGACGTAGAGGATGTCCACCAGGAAGTTCGCCAGCAGCACGGCAGCGGTGATGGTGAGGAACAGGCCCTGCATAAGGGGGTAGTCCAGGCCCTGGACGGCGTTGAGGAGCTGGTAGCCGACGCCGGGGTACGCGAACACGACCTCGGTGAGAAGCGCGCCGCCCACTACGAAGCCCAGTCCCATGCCGAAGCTGGTGACGGAGGGAAGCATGGCGTTCCGGGCGGCGTAGCGGAGCATGATGCGTCCCGGGCGCAGTCCCTTCGCTTCGGCCATGGTGATGTAGTCCTCGGAGTTGGTGGCGATCATCGTGTTCCGCATGCCGAGCATCCATCCGCCGATGGAGACCAGGACGATTGTGAGCGCCGGGAGTACCAGGTGGGCGGCGACGTCGCCAATGAACTCGGTGGTGAAGCCGGGCTCGAGGCCGTCGGTGAACGCGTGCCGGATGGGGAACCAGCCCAGCACCACGCCGAACAGGTACAGGGCGCCCATTGCGAGCCAGAAATAGGGGAACGATCCGATGAAGACCAGTAGGGGAGGCAGCGCCGAGTCGACGGCGCCGCCGCGGCGCCACGCTGCGAGGATGCCCAGCAGGTTTCCCACGACGGCGGCTATCACCAGTGCTGTCCCGCCGAGCAGCAGGGTCCAGCCGATCTGGGACGAGATGACCTCGGTGACGGGTGTGGGGAATCGGGTTATGGATACGCCCATCTGCCCGGTGAGGACGTTCTGGAGGTAGCCGGCGTACTGCTCCCAAATTGGCCGGTCGTCCACTCCGAGGAGCTTGCGCAGTGCCTCGAGCTGTTCGGGCTGCATTCTGTCCTGGGTGCGGGCAAACATTCGTGAGACGGGGTCCCCGGGCATGAAGCGCGGGAGCAGGAAATTCAGGGTAATGGATGCCCAAAAGGCGATCAGGTAGAAACCCAGGCGGCGCAGGATGAAGCGCACGGTTTCCCTCCAATTCGGGAGTGGTCAAGATTGTGGGGTACGCCCGACGGCCGGCCGGTGGCATAGGCCAGGCCGTCGGGCGCCAAATGGCGCGGGGCCAGGTGGGCCTCAGGCTCGGTGGGTCGCTACTTGCGCGGTTCCAGGCTGGTCAGCACGAGAACCGTAGAGGGTGCGCGGACCGAGAGGGTGGCGTAAGGGTTGTCCGGGGTGGGCCAGCCGGTGAAGTGCGTGTCGTTGTACGCACCCCACTCAGGGCCGGAGAAGAGCGGCACCAGTGGTGCGACGTCGTTGTATTCTTCCTGGAGCTTGTTGGCGATGTCCTTCTGCGTGGACTGGTCCGTGGTGGCAGCGAACTGTGCCAGCAGGGCATCGGCTTTGGGGTCCCCGAAACGGTGGTAGTTATCCGACGCCTTGGTGCCCACCGGCTTCACCGTTGAGGAGCCCATGGAGGCGTTGAAGTACTTGTACGGGCTCGGATCGTTGGCGCTCCACACGATGCCCGAGTCAAAGTCGCCCGTTTCGTACCCTGACACCACAGCGGCCCAGTCCGGGGAGTCCACCTTTGCGGCTACTCCGACTTCTGCGAGGTTCTGGGAAATCACGTTGGCTACCGAAAGCCAGTCGGACGAAGTCGCACCCACGGAGATCCTGAACTCGAACGGCTTGCCGTCCTTGAGCGTGCGCTTGCCGTCGGGACCCTTCGGGTAGCCGGCCTTGTCCAACAGGTCATTGGCCTTCTGGACGTCGTGGTTGGTCCAGGTGCAGTTGTCCTTGACCTGGCTGTTCTTCCAGGTCTCGTAGTTGCCGGAGAGGCCGGTGCAGTCGGCCGGCTGGGCGTAGCCGCTCATGCCGATCTTGGTGACCTGGTCCCTGTCCACGGCCATGCTCAGCGCCTTGCGCACATCCACATCGTTGAAGGGCGCCTTGGTGGTGTTGAGCTGCCAGTTGATCATGGCGCCCGTGGGTGGGAACCAGTAGTGCCGGTGGTCCTTGTCCTTGGAGACGAACGTCTTTTCGATGTTCGGTATGTACTGGGGGGCCCAGTCCACGTCGCCGTTGGCGGCGGCGAGGTTGGCGCCGTCGTTCCCTGCGAAGGCAAGCATCTTGATGCCGGCGATCTTCTGCTTCTCCGGCTGCCAGTAGTTGGGGTTCTTCTTCAGCACGAAGGACTGGGCCTGGAAGTTGTCCACCTCGGTGTAAGGTCCGGTGCCCACCGGTTTGGCGTTGGCGTCCTTCTCCGGGTCGGCCAGTGCGGACCAGATGTGCTTGGGGAGGATGCTGAGCTGGCCGACGTCGTACAGGGCCGGAGACCAGGGTTTGTTGAAGTTGAAGGTGACCTTGCTGCCTTCGGCAGTCACGCTATCGAGGTACTCGTAGCCGCCCTTCAGCTTTTTCTGAAGCTCGAATGTGTAGGCGACGTCGTCGGCAACGAACGGCTGGCCGTCGGACCACTTCACACCGTCACGCAAGGTGAAGGTGATGGACTTGCCGTCGTCGGCTGCCCTCCAGTCGGTGGCGAGCCACGGCACCGTGTTTCCCTGGGCCGGGTTGAAGACCAGGAGGGACTCGTAAATCGACTGCTGGACCATGGGGTTCACGGTCGGTGCGAACGGGTTGAAGTTCTGCACGAACGTGCCCATGTCTTCGCGGGGGATAGTGAGGAACGCGCTGGCGTTGGCCGCAGCGTCGGTGCCGCCGGACTTGTTGCCGGTCGCGGCGCAGCCGGTCAGCAGCATCGCGCCTACAGCCAGTCCGGCCGCGGCAACGCGGGCGGACTTGAAGAACCTGGTTTGTGTCATGATGGGGTTATCTCTTCCTGTCTTCATCAGCAAGGTGAAGGGTGGGTGGGGGATGTGCTCTTCGACGTTGATTTCGCGGTCAGACCGAAGAGCGTTCTAGCAGCGGACAGTCGACCAACTGCTGGTTGGCAGTGATCGGCTGTCCGGCTGTAAGGGCGGCGAGCGTCTGGACTCCCAGAGCGCCCATCTTTTCGAACGGCAACGCAACGGTGGTCAGCTTGGGCCTGAGGTAGGCCGCGATGAGTTCCTGGTTGTCGAAGCCGATCACGGCGATGTCGCCGGGGATGGTCAGGCCACGTTCCTTGATGGCGTCGTAAGCGCCCATGGCCATGCGGTCATTGAGGCAAAAAAGGGCGGTCGGCCTGTCCTTGGCCGGGTATCGATCAAGGATCTGGCAGGCAGCGTCGTAGCCGCCGTCTGCTGTCGCATACCCGGCTACGACCAGCTCCGGATCGAGGTCAAGACCCGCGCCGGCCAGGGCTTCCTGGACGCCCTGCAGTCGCCCGACGGCTGCCGGGATTCCCGGATCCAGGTTGATCACACCGATCCTGGTGTGGCCAGCGTGGAGGAGGCGTTCGACGGCGACCCGTCCGCCCGTGCGTTCGTCAGGGACGATTGAGGGCAGCTTCCCGTCCAGGTCGAAGCAGTTGACGAGGACGGTGGGTACTTCGTGTGCGCTGCGGGGCACATGGACGCCGCGGTGGTGTGTAGCGGCGTACAGCAGGCCTTCCACCCGCTGTTCCAGCAGCTTCTCAACAGCAGCATCTTCCATTCCCTGGTTGGTTCCGTCCGTATCACCCTGGTCTGACGGGGCGATCAGGAGAAACCGGCGGTCAATCCAGGCCTGGTCCTGGGCACCTTTGATGATGTCTACGGCGAACGGTGCGGTGACGATCTCCGTAACGATGCCGTACCAGTCGCTGCGCTGGGATGCCAGCGCCCTCGCCCCGGCATTCGGGCGGTAGCCCAATGCCTGAACCGCGTCAGCAATGCGGGTCCGTGTCTCCTCCGAGATGCTGGCGTCTTCGCGGTTGTTCAGCACGAATGAAACAGCCGTCCGGGATACTCCGGCATGCTTGGCTACGTCATTCATGGTGACGCCACGCTGCCGGGTGGTGCCGGCTTTGCCGGGGGAGAAGGTCTTCGCCATTGAATGCTCCAGAGGTCTTCATTGAGCTGGGGGTGCCAGTTTTGATGCGGATGTAACGTGGTGATTTGCGTCTAGTAACTCGCGTTACCTCCGGCTGTGATCTAAGTTACCCGCGTTACTAAGAGGTGTCAATACATTTCTTAGGTGGCGGTTATGGGCGGGTCTTGAAGGACTCGACCTTCCCCGGATCTTTTTCGATGACTGGGCCGAGGATGTCATCAATCCTCAGGAGCAGTTCCGGGTCGAGTTTGACTCCCGCGGCCCGGACGTTGTCGACGAGTTGCTCGGGCCGGGATGCTCCCACGATGGCTGCCGAGACGTTGGGGTTTTGCAGTACCCATGCGACCGCGAAGGCCGCCATGGACAGTCCGGTCTCCTCTGCCAGGGGCTTCAGTTGTTGGACACGGGTGAGGATGTCCTCGTCAAGGAAGCGGTGGTCATTTTTCAGTTCGCCGTTGTCGCCTCGGAAGCGGGAGCCTTGCGGGGCCGCCGCACCGGGGGTGTACTTGCCCGTGAGGACTCCCTGGGCGAGTGGGGACCAGCAGATCTGGCCGATGCCCAGTTCTTCGCTCAAGGGAACGATTTCCTGTTCGATGACGCGCCACAGCATGGAATACTGCGGCTGGTTGGAGATGAGCTGGACACCAAGGTCCTTGGCAAGGGCAACACCGGCGCGCATCTCGTCCGTCGTCCACTCTGACACCCCGACATAGTGCGCCTTCCCCGCCCTGACGATATCGGCAAAGGCCTGCATGGTCTCTTCCAGCGGGGTCTCGTAGTCGTACCTGTGCGCCTGGTAGAGGTCGACGTAGTCAGTCTGGAGTCGGCGGAGCGATGCGTCGATGGACTCCATGACGTGCTTGCGGGACAGGCCGCGGTCGTTCCGGCCATCTCCGGTGGGGAAGTAGGCCTTGGTAAAGATCTCCACGCTTTCACGGCGTGTTCCTTTGAGTGCCTCACCCAGGGCTTCCTCGGCCCGGGTTCCAGCGTAGGCGTCGGCGGTGTCGAAGGTGGTGATGCCTAACTCCAGTGCCTGCTTGACGCACTGCGTCGCAGCGGCCTGGTCGATCTGCTCACCGTGGGTGACCCAGTTTCCGTAGGCGATTTCGCTGATGTACATGCCGGAAGATCCCAGTTTTCGGTGTTCCATTAAGAGTCGTCCTGTCCGAAGTTGGTGAGTTGAAGCACAGCGTTGGCTGTACCGCCGGTGGAGTAGAGGGCAAGGGATGTTTGGCCGGCCTCGGGAAAGATCAATTCGGTCACGGAAACGAGCCCGTCGTTCGCGAATACTTCCACCGAGCACTGGTCGATGAAGATCTGCAGGGTGTAGTTGCCATCCCCGCCGGCCGCAATTGGGGCGCGGCTGGCGGACGGGAAGGCTTCGTGGAAGCCCGTGTCACCGGAGCGGCTGCGGTCTACGATGAGGTCCCCGCTGCGGGGGCGGATCCCGATCCGTGTCCCGACCGCCCCGTCCGCTGACCCTCTGGCCACGAGGCCGAACTCCTCGGCGTCGCCAGGGGAAAAGGTGATGTCCATAAGCTGTACTGCCGTGCCGCCCCCAACCGGCGTCGGCCCGTTTACGGTGACCCGTTGCACGGGACCGGGCCTCGAAGTTGCCCTTAACTCCGGCACGGGGTGCTGCTGGAGCCGCGGTTGCCCGTTCACGGTAACGAGGGATACGTCCCGGACCAGGCTCATGGGGCTGCGCCAGGGCGACGTGGGAATCTGGTTGGCGTACTGCCAGTTGTTCATCCAGCCGATCATTAGCCGCCGTCCGTCCGGAACGTTGCTGAACGAGACGGCGGCGTAGTAGTCCCGGCCCCAGTCCAGCCACTGGTAGTCGGGCACGCGCTCCGGATCCTGCATCCCCTCGGTGAGGGTTGTTTCGGAACTGAAAGTGACGCCGTCGAACTCTCCCACGAAGTACTGCCCGGCGGACCCGCCGTTGGGGCCGCCGGGGTTCATGTTCACCGTCAGCACCCACTTCATTGCTGCCGCGTCGTTGTCCAGGGGCAGTTCAAAGAGGTCCGGGCATTCCCAGATCCCGCCGGTGGCGTTGGCGGGGCCGAAGGTGCTGAGGTACTCCCAGTTCTTGAGGTCGTAGGAGCGGTAAAGCAGGACGCTGAAGTCGTGTGCTTCCACGGCCACCATGACCCAGTAGTTGCCCGCCGGGCCGGTGTAGCGGAAGACCTTGGGGTCCCGGAATTCCGGTGACTTTCGGGTGAGGACCGGGTTGCCGGCGTACTTGGTCCAGGTGTAGCCGCCGTCCGTGCTCCACGCGATGGACTGGGCCTGGGTGCCTTGATGGAGGGAGCCCGGCTTGTACGCGCTGGTGTAGATGGCCACCAAGGGGTCGTGCCCGTCTGTGCCGAACCCGCTGGTGTTTCCGGTATCAACCACAATGCTGCCGGAGTAGATCTCCTCGGACTGATCGCACGGGATCGCGACCGGTTGTTCGCTCCAACTGACCAGGTCCGTCGAGGTCGCATGGCCCCAGGACATGTTGCCGTGCACGTTTCCGAAGGGATTGTTCTGGTAATAAAGGTGGTACGTGTCCTCATGGAAGACCAGCCCATTGGGGTCATTGAGCCACGTATCCCTGGCGGCGTAATGCATCACCGGCCGATAGGTGTCGATGGTGGAAGAAGTGCTGTTCAATTGTTCTCGTTTCATGGCCGAAGGAAGTTCGCGGACCCCCGAGGAGCAGTGCTTTTGTCCAGTGGAGCAGCCCGGAATCGGTCCCGAGCGCGCCGCAGTTGCTGCCGCAGTTAAGGGCTTTCCGGATAACTGGAACTGGGGGCATGGCTGGAGCGGCCTGAAAATGGAGCTTGTGTCATGATGGTTGTCTCTCTCCTGTCTTCATTTGCAAGGTGAAGGGTGGGTGGGGGATTGCTCTTCGACGTTGATTTCGCGGTCTGGCCGAAGAGCGTTCCAGCAGCAGGCAGTCGATGAACTGCTGGTTGGCAGTGACCGACTGTCCTGCTGCTGGGGCGGCGGCAGTATGTTCTCTGCCAACACTCCGGGCGCGAGAGTATTACGGCTCACGCCGCTCCAGGCGTGACTGTCCCGCCGCCGTCTGCTCGGGAACTGATGTGCGGGTGCCTTGTAGGCGGGTTTTCCCAGAAGACCTTCAGCTTTCGAGCGACGGCCCGCGGGGCGCTTCCGGGGCTGCGATTTTGGTAACGCGCGTTACTAGGTGCTGACGTCTAGGTTACCCGCGTTACTTGGAGGTGTCAACGGGTGTAAGCCGGCTTTCCGTCGGTGACACGGGCGTAAAAGGGGTATGGCTAAGTAGACCCCGCCGGCGGTGCCTGTTGAACCGAAGCACCGGTCACCTTCTCTGTGACCGGCGCTTCGCCAATGACATACACGGTCCCTGTGAAGACGTCGGCCCTGTGAAGGCACGTCAGTGACGTCCAGGAATTTAGACTGTGCGGACCCTCTTGTGATTGCCGGCTAAGCAGGAACGTGACGCTGGGGTGCGGATCATTGTCTAGGGCCGCGGTGAAACGTCAGACGGCGATGGTGGTGGAGGTGGCCAGTGGGGCGCCGTTCTTGTCCAGCGCTTGTACTGCGAGGTAGGGGGCGGCGGCGACCGCTGTTGATGTTTCGAAGCCGCGTTTCGGAGAGGTTCCGGCCTCACTGAGTTCGTCGGCGGTGGTTCCGGTGAAGAAACGCCATTTGGTGACTTCTGTGGCCCCGTTCCAGCTGGCGTAGACCTGCATCGTGGACCCATTTCCCGGTACTGCTGCCAGATCGGGGAGCGTTTCGGGTTGCGCAGTCCAGGGGCTGCGGTAGGCGCGGTAAGATCCGCTGCCTACCCTGGTGGCCTCGTAAACTGCTGTGCCGTCTGCTGTGAATTCTGTGACGGCGGGGTCTGTTCCCCAGCCCACCAGGATGTTTCCGTTAGGCAGGTGTTGTTGGACACTGCCCATCGCGTTGCCGCGGTGCCCGGCGTGGGTGAACTGCCGTTGTGTGACGGCGGTCCGCGTTGTTTCGTTGACGGCGAGAACCAAGCCGCGGGAGGTTCCTGTGCCGCCGGCGTCGTAATGGTTATCGAACATGCTGATTGAGCCGTCCGGTTGCCGGCGCGCGTCATGCTGCCAAGCAAATTGAGCGTCCGGTCCAAGGCTGAAGTCGCTGTGCTTCCCGCCCATGCGCCACCTGACATTTCCGGTGGTCCGGTCAACGAGATAGAGGGTGTGCGTATGCCGTGCGGAGATCAGTAGCGAGTTTCCGTCCGCGTCCACGGAATTGAGGTGGTATGGGTCGTAGGCTTTCGCCGCGCTCGTTCCGTCGCTGTTCGGGTCATCCTGTGGTCGCAGGTAGGAATCGGTGAGCGGTATATGGTCCTGGGCGTTCCAGTCCAACAGGACAGCGCCGGTGCGTACCTCCACTTCCTGTACATGGCAGTTGTATATATAGCCGGCAGCGGGGCCACCTACCGCGCTCAGGTCCTGCTGGATGGTTGGGTAGGACGTCAACAGGGCTGTCCCGGCGGGCGTTAGTGTGAATTCGTGGAGGTCTGCCTGGATCCCGTTTCCGGTCTGGACTTCGTGGATTGTGCGGTAGGCGCTGTCCATGATCACGCCCTTGCCCAGCCCATGGCCTCCGATTCCGGTGCCGGTCCAAAAGGTGAGTACAGGCTTGCCTTCGAAAGTCTGCGCCCTGAGGTCCATGACGCCCGCCCCTGTTGGCTCCATCCACACCGGTTCGCCGGCATCATTCATGATCAGCCCGTTGGAACCATGCCCCATCGGGCCCGTAAAAAGCAGCCCAGATGCTGGGGCGTCGGTCGACCACGCGGTCACATGCGGCGCTGTCAGGTGGGTGCTCAGGAACGACCGGTCGGGTGGTGCGGAGAGTACTTCTGCAGTTGGCAAGGGCGCGGGCGTGGCCGGAGCTCCGGGAGATGCTTGACTGACTTGGCCTGCGGCCAGAACAGGGAGTAACCCGGCTTTTGAGAAACCTGCGGTCACCAAGGCCCCCGTGCCGACAAGGTAAGCGCCGTGAAGGAACCTGCGCCGGCTCAGGTGCGGCCAGCCCCCGGCTGCGTCTCTCCCAGGCTCGGGGTAGGACCCTCGGCCATGTCCGTCTTCGCTTGCGGGATCTTCTTTCACATCCACAGGCTCAAAATATGCTTGAAGCCTATGCCCAGGCCTCGATCAACCTTTGGATCGGCTGTGACACTGCAAAGGACAATGGGCCGCCTGCGGAGAGGGGCAGGGATCGTTTGGTGGACGCCGGATGTCATAATAATCCGCTCATGTGCCACGGCCGGTTCCGCTGGCGGCAGGGCAGGGTTTTATTGGGCGAGCAGAGATACTGCGTGCGCGATGACGAGCGCCAGCAGCACGAAGCCTCCAAAGGCCTCCAGCCCCATGAGGGATTTCGCCCGTGCAGAGAGAGGCATGGTGTCCGTGGGGCTGAAGGCCATGGAATTGGACAGCGAGAAGTAAACGTAGTCAACGAACGAAGCAGTCCAGCCGGTCTTGACTGACGACCTGGCGGCTACTTCCTTGACGGCGTCGTGGTCTTCGTCCTGTGGGAAGCGGAAGTCCGCCCGAGGTAGTTCGTGGCGCGGGGTGTGCCGTCGTGAGACGGGGCCGCCACGGTCCAACTCCCAGTAGACCAAGGCGAAGGCGATGACGTTCGTGACCCATACCTGAAGTGCAGCCAATAGGAGGGTTGGTCCGTTGCTGCTGGCGGACTTGGTGAGCGCTATGACCAGCTGAACAAGGGCGGCCTCATTGGCCGTGACCAGCAGCAGCGCTTGGCCAACGGAAAGATACCGGGACCAGCGCGTTTCGCGGGTAAGGCGCCGGGGATTCAAGGCAACGAGTGGGATCAGCAGACCGACGCCGACGATGACGACAGCCAGGCGAACAGTCGGCAGGAAGGTCGTGGGCAGCGTCGCATACAGGGCCAACGCGATCAGCAAGCCGACGACTGCTGGCCAGCGATGCTCCGCACGGGCTTGCTGTTCGCTTTCCATGGTCATAGCAGGAGTGTAGGCACGGAACCTCTCGGATTCGATTCACAGACGAGATCCTGCGAGCCCTTACGCCGATTTCCGACTCTTGCGGGTCCCATTCGTATCTCAAAGGCCGAAAGTAAGGATTCCGTAAAAGATCGCGCAGCGCCTCGACGTTCCCCTCCAGCTCACTCCGCGGTGGCGACGCCGAGGTCGGCCGCATGGCCGCTGATGGTGCGGGCGAGATCGACGTCGCGGCTGGTGATCCCGCCGACGTCATGGCTCGAGAGCGTGACGGTTACCTGCGGGTAGGTGAGCGTGAGGTCAGGGTGGTGGTTGGCCTCCTTGGCGGAGGCGCCGATGCGGTTCACGAACTCCAGCCCGGTGGAGAACTTCCGGGTCCTGAAGGCGGCGGTGAGGGTCTCGCCGGTCATGCGCCAGCCCGTGAGCCCCGCTTCGGAGAGCTCTGCGGCGGACAGCTTCCGCTGGGGATCAGTCATAGTGCCATCATGGCTCCGGAGAGCCGCCGTCGGCTACCCCTGGAGCCTCTGCCTGGGAAAGGGGGAGGCGGGCGGATGGCCAGTTCAGTGGTTGCAGCCCTTATAACTACTTGGCTGACTGTATCGAGTACCGTCGGGCTGTTTACGGGGCCGGTGATGCTGGACGTTCCGGTGGCCGGCTCAAAGCAGACTGCCGCAGATCTTTCGCTGGGGGCGGCTGGTCACTTCATCTCGATGGAAGCGACGATGCCGGTTCTTCCTGCAGGTCCTGCCGTAAGCCTGGCGTGCGCGGGTGTGCTGAGTCAGCTTGCCGAAATGATCGGTGCGAAGGCCTGGGCTGCAGGGGAGGCCGGGATCTTCTCGGCAGACATCAACCTGACCCCGATAATCGTGGGCATTGCCTTGGTCCTCATCGCGGGAGTCTTCGAGTACGGCCGGCGGCTCCAGAAAGACACCGAGGGACTGGTCTGATGCCCTCCGAGGCGCCGTCGCACATCCACTGCCACCTGGATGACCTGCTCACGGACCGCGGCATGGCCTTGACAGAGCTCAGCAGGCGGGTCGGGGTCAGCCTGGTAAACCTGTCTATGCTCAAGAACGACCGTGCGAACGCCATCCGGTTTTCGACCCTGACGGCAATCTGTGAAGTGCTCGACTGCCAGGTCGGTGATTTACTGACGGTCGCGCTCCAGCCGTGATTCCACGCACGGATCCCGCGAGCGAAGGGCCCGCCACGCCGCTGGGGAGAAACGCCCTGCCTACGGGTTCGGTGCTGCACCAGTGCGGGGCGGAATGGGGCCCAACCACTCAAGCGGCCTGATTCTGCTCAAGATGGCTCGCGCATACCGGTTCCAGAGGCCCGAGAAGAAAAGGATGGCAGCGGTGGTCGTGGCGACGGAAGCGAGGACGTCGGTGGGGTAGTGGACGCCAAGGTAGAGCCGGGACCAGGCCACCACCAGGACGAATATGATTCCCAATCCAAGGGATGGCTTCTGCCACCGTGTCCCCCGTGCAAGGTAGTACAGGGCGAAGGCTACGGCGGTGGCAAGACAGACTTGGCCGCTGGGGAAGCTGTGGGTGTCTGGCGCGGCAATTAGCGGATCCGCCAGCATTGATTGATCGGGCCGGGGGCGTGCCACAGCAGCTTTGACCAGGTGGCAGGACAGCCAACCGACTGCGGTAACGGCCCCGAAGGCAACGGCGTTTACGGGGGCACGGCGGACAACCAACAAATAGAGGCTTACGACGGCGAGCAGAACCGCGCCGATGAGGTCCCCCAAGACCGTGTCAAAGGTTAGGGCCACCGCGTTGAGCGCGGGGGTGTGATGGGCGCTGAAGAACTGGTCCACCGTGAATTCCGATGAAGTTGGTCCCGGGAGGTTCTTCATCCCGAAGCCAAGCACGAGGACGGCAACGCCCATCATGAAAGGCCACAAAACCCAGTGCCGTACCTGTGGCAGGACGGCCAGGCGCATTCGGGACCCAGCATTGTTTCGAGCGGTCCCTTCAGATGTGGAAACGGAGCCCATCTTCTTTCTCATTCCTCATACGGGGCCAGGTGGTCCAAGTGGTCCTCGACGGAGACTACCCGCCGGCTGGGGTCCATGGCACGAGTAGCGTGTACTCGAATAGAAGGGGAGGCGCTCAACCGCGCAACCGCACAACCGCCGGACTCGGGGCGCGGTTGCTGAGGCCCGCTTATCCAGCGCCAGTCGACGAAGGAAGGGGTGTGTCGTCGACAAATGGGACCTTGGCGATGTATTGCTGGTAAAGCTGGACGGCGTCCTCGAGGCGAAGGTGGCCAAAAGAGAGTGCTCCTTCCAGGCCGGCCAACTCTGCATTGCAGGCTTCTGCGGCGCTGACACGGGCCGCGAGCTCGTGGGAGTTGGCCAAACCTGTAGACACGGCTGCAGTCAGTGATGAAAGTGCTGCCAGCAGGCATAGCACGCGCCATACGGTCGAGTCGTCCTCTAATGACAGCAGGGCCTGTGCACCTTCAGTAAATTTGGTCCCGCCGGCCGCTGGTCCGACAGTTAGTGCCGCCGCCAGCGCGCTTCCTATGACGCTCATGTTGGTTAACCTGCTCCGACGGGGCCGGGCCCGTTGGAGAAAAGACCTTATACTCGCTCGCCGCTGCTCAATCAGCTCGGAAAGTTGTTCACGGGTTCCTGGGTCTTTCTTCATGGCGTCCTCCGCACCGCAACGATTTGGGAGTGATAAAACCTATTTGGCAGTCACGTCAACCTGTGTTTTTCGTGCGTGACGAAACTATAAGCGGCTGCATCCCGTGTCTCAGCTGTAGCCACGGGTGCCTCCATGGTGGATGCTGTCCGTGTCCTTAGAGTTCCCATTGGTCCAGTAACGACTCGCGGGCGAGGGCATACCTGTTGGTTTTGAAGTAGTTTCCATGGGTTGCCACTAGCGCCTGGTAGGAGTCAGGTTCGATCTCACAGGCTGTGGCGTCCAGTGAGTTCGTATCTGAAGTGTCGTGCGGATACGAGTAGACAGGGAATCCCAGGTAGTCCGTCCGGCGCCAGATATTCAACCAGACTCCTGGTCCCGTTGCGCCGCTGCCAAGCAGCCCCGAGAGCTGGCCTTCGGACGGTAGAGGCGGCGCGGGCAGAAAGCGGCCTGACCACGGATCGCTTCCGAAGTATCTCGGCCCCTGTATACCGGGGGTTCCCAGGACAGCCGGCCCCCATAGGTCGGGGAAGAACCTGCCGAAGTAGGGGCGGAGCTGGACACCGAATGTAAGCAACCTGATTCTGGATAGAAGTTCCCGGACCTTTATGTTGGTGGCCTCCTTGGCTGCTTTGGCATCGATGTTGTTTGCCGCAGCTTCGAACTCCCTATGTTGGACTATGGCGGCGAGGTGATACAGCGCGGCGATGCCCAGAACGGCTCCCAGACTGTGTGCGGCCAGGAGGATGCGACGCGCGGGCTGCACTTGATCGAGCACCGCCGGATCATCCACTTTTTTCTGGTCGGTGAGCCATTGGAGCATTCGGTTTGCAAGTTCGGGTACAACGCGTTCGGAGTAGCAGGCGGGGCCAAACGGGTGGCCTGCCCGGGGCAGCCAGGCCACCAGGTCCCAGAGCAAGCCCAATGGCCTGCCTGTTCCGACGACAGCGCTGGAGACTGCCACGCCCAGTATCAGCACCCCCGCCGCTGTCAGTGCGCTTGTGGCTATCCCGGTGCCGGCAGGGGCGAGCGTGTTCCAGAACCACAGGTGGTGTAGCCACTGGTGGCCTGCGCCGTCCTCATGGAGAATCGTCAGGGCCAGGACCACGACGACACCGAGCATGGTGGCTCCTGCTGCAAGCTCCACGACGCGCTCACCGCGCTGGAGCAAGGCGCTTCTGCGGCGGACAGCCATGATTTCCGATTCGTAGGGTCGTTCGGTGTCATCGATCGAGGGATCCGCAACTCCTTGACCGATCCAGAGGCTGCTCAACATGAGCGTACTCAGGATGAGTATGGCTGCAAGGACCAGGAGAACCATCACTCCGCCTGCTGCCCAATAGAGGAAAGGGATTGAGATGGCGGCCCCGTCGTCCTTTAGCAGCGTGCGGAATAGCGGATGGGTGGCATCCTGTTGCCAAAGGAGGCCGCCAGACTGTAACCAGTTGCCGACACCTACGACGATGGCGCTTGAGTAGAAGGCAGCAAGCAGGAGGCTGAGATACATCATCACGGCGGGAGCCAGACCATGCCACGCTTCAGCCTGTCGACCGAGTGGCCGCTCGGGCGCCCTGTCACGCTGATTCATCAGGGATGTTGCCACGGCCAGCAGGCAGGCAGCACACACGCCGAAGGCCGCAGTCACGGACATAGGTGAAGAACTCCAGCGGCTGATGATGAGCAAGACGCCGATGAGCGCGCAACACCACAACACTGTTCCCCAAGCGACGGCGGCGTTCGGGGCCAGGCGCATAAGGGACCCTGACGTCGCAAGTATTGCCAGCAGCGCAACCAGCACGGTCGGCACCAGTTGGGCCACGGTGAAGGAGGCTGCTTGGTCAGCAGTGGTGGCCTGGCAGATCGCCACGATCGCATAAAGGTAGACGGCGAAGCTGGAAAGGAGGAGGGCTACGGCCCAGGCCATCCGCGAAGACTTGACTCTCAAAGGTGCACGGATGCTTTCCGATCCCCAGTACATGACGGAGCCCGCTACGACTGCCAGGAGCAGGCACGAAATAGTTATCAACGTGGTGGCGATGCCGGCGTCCTCCGCGGAACTTGTTTTGAGGTCGGCAGCGAGCAGGAAAGTCACAAGCAGGACACTGGCGGCAATGTGCGCCACTCCGGTTGGCGAGTTCACCCGCCGGATCCACAACCGTGGTGCAGTGAGGACGGGGGCGCCTTTCAACCTGTTTTCTGTATTGCGGCGTTCTCGTTTTTTGGGGAGATGGGCATTGCGGTGGACACGTTTCTGATCCGTGAACCGGGTGCGAAAACGAACATCGCTGGACAGGCTGATGGCGGCCAGTAGAGCCACGGCGAGGATCGGAAAGGTTGAGACTGCTGCAAGTCGTTGGCCCCGCGTCAAGCCCCGGAGCCCATCGAACCAGTGCGGCAATGCATTGCAGACCTGGGGCTGTCCGTTTGCGGCGACGCGATAGCACTGGACGGCGATAAAGTCCATGGCGGCCGTGGCGACGGCAGTAGCCAGCAAAAGCGTCAACAGCAGACTGAAAAGACGTACGAGCGCCGCCCCTGTTCCTGGGTCGACACCGTCACCGCGTCGGTCATCAGCTTTGAGGACACGGGCCCAGTAGGCGGCGTTGGCAAAACCGAACGGGGCAATTAAGAACCAGCCAAGGTTATAGAGTGCCCGGAGGGTTTTGCCCAGAAATCCGTTCGGCGCGAAGCGGTCCAGCTTGCCCCAGCTGTATGCTTCCAGACGGGTTTTCGAATCCGATACCGAAGTCGTGCCTGAGGGTGACTGCCTAACCTTGTAGAACCCAGCCAGTTTGTCAACGAGTTTGATGCCGTCAGCGTCCGCCGGGACCACATCGCCGGCGTCTTCTCCCAACATTTCATAGGGCGGGGTGTTACGGACCCCGTGGACGCGAAGCTCGAGAATTTCCAACGCTGAGGACATGCCTCCTCCTTGGCGGCTTCCCCAGCTGGTGCCCGTAGGGTACGACTCTTGACGGTAGAAGTCCAGAGTTTGGAGTTTCAGCCGAACTGACGCCGTGTACTACCTCTCCAATTGCCTGGCCCCGCCAGGCCCTTCAGCGAACCCGGACTTTGACAGCATCCCACGCTGACGTGACGGCGTTTGCTTCGGAGCTTGCCGCACCGTAGCGGGTTCGGGCGGACCGGAGGGTGAGGGCAGCGAACGAACTGAAGGTTGCATTCGGATGTAGTCGAGGGTCGGCAAGGGTGTCGTACCAGATCTGTCCGGGTGCTTCCCATGCGTTGCCTCCAATCGCGGTGGCAACGAGATAGAACGCGTGGTTTGGGATTCCGGAGTTGGTGTGGACGCCGCCATTGTCGGTGGTAGTCCGGACGTAACCGTCCATCGTCGCAGGCTGGTGGTCGTACTGGTTGGCGGTACCGGGTGCCTTCATCGAGCGGAGGGCGGGGGAGAGAAGCGGCCCGACAATGTCGGCGCCGATAAGCCAGTCCGCTTGTTGTGCTGATTGGCCGAGGTGGTACTGCTTGACCAGAACGCCGAAAACATCCGAGCACGATTCGTTGAGCGCACCGGACTGACCGGAGTAGGTCAGGTTCGCTTCGTGCTGTGTCACGCCGTGCGTGAGCTCGTGGCCGACGACGTCGGTGCCTTTGGTGGTGTCTGTGAGTGTCTTCCCGTCGCCGTCACCGAAGTACATGTGCCCGGCTCCGTCGTAAAAAGCGTTGTCATAGTCTGTGCCGAAATGAACAAATCCCTCGAGTGGCATGCCCTGGTCATCGATCGAGTCACGGTGGAAGATGTCCCAGTAGAGGGCGTACGTGTAACCGAAGTTGTCATAAGCCTGGTTTACGGATTGGTCGGCGCTCGCCGGGTCTCCTTCGGAGCGCACAAGCCTCCCCGGTGTCTGGTCACTGGAATGTGCTTGGTCGTAGATTCTGCGGTTGGGGGCACCCCCTGCCGTCGTGCGCTGAAGGGCCGTGGGATGCGGGAGAGTGCGTGCTGCGACCTCGGCCCGGGAGACCCGGAGTCCTTGATCGATGGCCAGCGTGGACAAC
This sequence comes from Pseudarthrobacter sp. 05T312, assembly GCF_056396685.1. Classification (NCBI taxonomy): domain Bacteria; kingdom Bacillati; phylum Actinomycetota; class Actinomycetes; order Micrococcales; family Micrococcaceae; genus Pseudarthrobacter; species Pseudarthrobacter sp. 05T312. The sequence goes on along the minus strand of NZ_JBFTLY010000016.1, from coordinate 46,618 downwards.
AGCACCTCCCTATGGTCCGGGTCAGCGCTCCGGGCCAGTTCGATCAATAGGTCCGGGGGAAGGATGCAGGCAAGGGAGCGGCCAAGCATGGCAGGTTCCACTCCGCGGCAGGTACGTTCATACATGATGATCTCCTTACAGTCAGTACTTTGACGCCAATAGCTGTGAGCGCCTGGTGCCTGGATGCTTTCTCCAAGCCACCTGCAAAGGAAGGCAGCTGCCACGCCGCGGCGGGGTCAGCCCGTAGATGTTCGCAGCGGGGCGCGAGGACGGGTTCCCGGTCCGATATGATGCTGGATTCGTGGCCGGCGGAAAGCCAATGGGCCTGCCCTGTTCTCCATACATAAAGTGCCCCGTTCCAGGGGCTCATCGTACGGCTGGGGAAGGCCGTCCTTATGCGTAATGAAGACCGTCGGCCCGCAGCATTGCCCGCTGCGGGTACCTTAGGAGCGGGCGCCCCTACCTGCCAGGGGCTATTGGCCCTTGCTTAACTCGGGTAAGTCGCGTGTGCTACCGAGCTGAAATGGGATTGTCGACAAGGACCCGGCCGCACCCTCAACTCACAAGCCGATACCCCACGACCTGGGTGCTTCGCCGGCAGCCCTCAGTTCCTCGAGCGTCGGTGGATTCGCTCCCGCCCGCTGGACCGTGATGGCTGCGGCCGCGGCTGCGGTGCGTCCCAGTTCCTCCAGAACGGCGGGCGCGAAGCCTTCGGTGCCGCGGGCTAAGAGGCCCATGATCAGGGCGGCCATGTAGGAGTCTCCGGCGCCGATGGTGTCCTTGACTGTGGCCTTTGCCGCCGGAACCGTGACCTTTGCGTTCGGGGAAGTGAATTGAGAGCCTGCAGCCCCCTTGGTTATCACCGCCAGGCCCGCGCCCAATTCGAGGATGTGGGGTTGCGATGTCGTCGAGGGTTTTTCCTGGATAGAGCCAATGGGCGTCTTCGTCGCTGAGCTTGACGACGTCGGTCAGGGAGAGAAGTTCTTCGAAGGTCGCCTTCGTTTCAGCGTGGCTGCCGAGCAGGGATGGCCTGATGTTCGGATCGTAGGTGATGGTGCACTGCGCGTGGGCTTGTTCGAGCAGGGCTTTGACAGCTTTGGCGCCTGGGTTCAGGAAGCTGGCTATGGAACCCGTGTGGAGGATTTTGGGGAAGCAGGTCGGCGCTGTTGGTGGCAGGTCCCAGTGGATATCGAAGTCGTATGTGGCGGACCCATCGTGCCCAAGGGTGGCGGTGGCGGTTGCCGTTCGCGTAACGATTCCGGAGCGGGCGGGAACCGAGGCTCCTCTACGCGTCAATTGGGTGCGTGTTAAGGACCCGGCGGAACGCCGGTCCGCATCTCGCTGTCCGGGACCGGAATGCAGACCGGTGGACCCGCACCGGGCGTCCGACTGGGACCGAACCAGCGGCGGCTCAGCGCCAGCCGAGCTGCGGAGCCACCTCCTTCAGGATCGACTCAATGACGTGTGCGTTGTAATTCACACCAAGTTGGTTGGGAACAGTCAGCAGCAGGGTGTCTGCCGCGGCGATCGCTTCATCTTTGGCCAACATCGCAGCCAGCTCATCAGGGGCGCCAGCATAGGAGCGGCCAAAAATCGCCCTGGTTTTCTCGTCAATGTTGCCGATCTGGTCGGAGCTCCGGCGGTCACGGCCAAAGTATCGCCAGTCGAGGTCGTTCGTCAGGGCGAAGATGCTGCGGCTGACTGAGACGCGGGGCTCCCGTTTGTGCCCGGCCTCCTTCCAGGCCTGCCGGTACAGTTCGATCTGCTCGGCCTGCTGGACGTGGAAGGGCTTGCCGCTCTCGTCATCCTTGAGAGTGGAACTCTGCAGGTTCATGCCGAGCTTCGCGGCCCAGACCGCCGTTGCGTTCGAGCCGGAACCCCACCAAATACGGTCCCGCAGCCCTTCCGAGTACGGCTCAATGCGCAGCAAACCCGGAGGATTGGGGAACATCGGTCGGGGGCTCGGGGCCGCGAAGCCCTCCCCCCTGAGCACCTCAAGCAAGCGCTCAGTATGACGGCGGCCCATGTCCGCATCCGATTCCCCCTCGTTCGGGGCGAAACCGAAGTAGCGCCACCCGTCGATGACCTGCTCGGGTGAACCTCGGCTGATGCCAAGCTGCAGCCGGCCGCCGGAAATCAGGTCGGCCGCGCCTGCGTCCTCCGCCATATAAAGCGGATTCTCGTAACGCATGTCGATCACGCCGGTACCGATTTCGATGCGGTTCGTGCGCGCCCCGATTGCCGCCAGCAGCGGGAACGGGGATGCATACTGCTGCGCGAAGTGATGGACGCGGAAGTACGCGCCGTCTGCTCCCAGCTCCTCTGCCGCGACGGCCAGGTCGATGGCCTGCAATAGCGCGTCCGATGCGCTGCGTGTGCCGGACTCCGGGTGGTCGGTCCAATGGCCGAAGGACAAAAATCCGATGCTCTTCACACCCACAGCCAACATGCCAGCGGACGTTCCTATTCCACCGGGCGGTTCAACCGGTCACGCGTACTCCGCCGACCGCGCCCGTCCACGGTGTCCCTGCGGGCCCCGGCAAGGACAGGTGCGCGGAGACGTAGCCTTCCTGGAGCGTGATCACCTGTGACGCCGCCCCCGGGCAGTCCACAGTGAGCTCGACGGGCCAGAGGGTGACCTTGGGATTCTCCTGCCGGATGAAGATCTTGGCGCTGGCGCCGCCAACGCAGGCTGCCGTCACTGTGTATCGGCCGGCCGCAGGCACCTGCTCGATTGTGCCAAAACCCCGGGCAGGGCCGTCAAGCGGCCCTTCCTGAAAGAGAAGGACCGGCCCCGGCACGGACTTAAGTATTCCGTCCAGCTCCTGGTAGTTCCGGACCTCCCGTTCAAGGACCAGTGGGTCCGGCGTCGGGGTGGCGGCCTCCGTTCCCCGGGGGGACCGGGGTACGGGAGTACCGCCGGGTTCGGCCGGCGTCCTGTTGGCCGGGTCCGGGTAGTCATAGGCGCACCCCGCCGCTGCTGCCAGTGGGACCAGCAGGCACAGGGACAGAACCAGTCGGTGCCGGACGGCGTTCATGGCCACAATTCCATGGTGGTCGTGGCCGCCCACTGAGGCAACCATGCCGGATGGAAACCGGGCGATCCAAGAACTGCTACTCGACTACTAATTAAGTACAGCGGTTCTCCCGGTATTCGCCTGCTCGTCGCCTGCCGTTCAGTCCGCATGGTGAGACTCGGGCGGTGACTTCACCATGTAAGGCCCACGAGGCTGAAAGTGTCTTCCTGTCCCCTTCCCGCCGCGGATTCCTTGCCGCTGCGCTGGCCGGTGCCGCCGTGACCCTGGCACCCATGTCCTTTGCCGCTGCCGATACCGGCGCCAGCAGGACCAAGACGATCACCGGGCACCTCGATCCTGGTGCCGCTGACTTCGTGTACCTGCCAGTTGAGGTGCCGGCCGGCGTAAACAAGATCAGCGTTTCCTACAGCTACAGCAAACCCTCGGTTACTCCGGGACTCCTGTCCAACGCCTGCGACATCGGAGTCTTCGACGAGAAGGGCACCGACCTTGCCGGAAAGGGATTCCGTGGCTGGTCGGGCGGCTTCCGTACTGAGTTCTTCATCAGCGCCGCCGAAGCCACCCCAGGGTACCTGCCAGGACCTGTGGGCAAAGGCACCTGGAATATCGCACTTGGCCCGTACCAGGTGGCCGAACAGGGCATGGACTATACCGTCAACGTCACCCTCGACTACGGCCCGGACGGCCCCCCTTTCCGTCCTCAGTACCCGGCCAAGCAGGTAAACGGCCGCGGACCTGGCTGGTACCGCGGAGACGCCCATCTCCACACCATCTACTCCGATGGCAAGCGCACCCCTGCGGAAGTCGCTGCCGGAGCGAGGGCAGCGAAACTAGACTTCATGATCAGCACTGACCACAACACTCCTGCCTCCCACGGAGTTTGGGGCCCCTTGGCCGGTGACGACCTGCTCATCCTCACCGGGGAGGAAGTCACCACCCGCAACGGCCACTACCTCGCACTGGGCATCGAACCAGGCGACTGGATCGACTGGCGCTACCGCGCCCGTGACAAGGGCTTCGAGCAGGAGGCCCAGCACATCCACGCCGCCGGAGGCCTGGTGGTCCCCGCCCACCCGTACTGCCCGTATGTCGCCTGCCGCTGGAAGTTCGGCTACGACGATGCGGACGCCGTCGAAGTCTGGACCGGCCCGTGGACCGTGGACGACGAGTATGCCATCAACACATGGGACTCGATGCTCGCCCATTCGGTGCGCACAGGCGGACGCTGGATCCCGGCCATGGGCAACAGCGATGCCCACAGCGAGCCGCAGGTCATCGGCCTACCACACAACGCGGTCAACGCCGCGGCCCTTTCGCACGACGCCGTCCTCGACGGCATCCGCAATGGGCGCAGCTGGATAGCCGAATCCGCAGACATCGCCCTGGACTTCGAAGTATCCGCGGGCGGCCGTAAGGCAGGCGTAGGGGAGAGGCTCGACGTTAAGTCCGATGCTCCCGTGACCGTCAGCGTGAAAGTCAGCGGGATCCCCAACGGCGCCATCCGGATCATCACCGACGAGGGGCAGACCCAGCAAGTCACCCTCCCGGCCTCCGGCCAGGGCTCGCACACCTGGGTCACCACCGCCCAGCTTTCCGCTTATGTCAGGGCCGAAGTGCGCCACCCCATGGCCGACGGAACAGCCAGCAACGGTACCAACATGGGCGTAGCGCTCTTGCTGGGCCCTATGGCTGCGTTGACCAACCCGATCTTTCTCGGGGCCAAATAACCGTGACAGCGCAGGGGAGTGGGCAAAGGGCTGCTATGTCCTGACCGACGCCATGTCAGCGGGTCTGGCCCGGGCAGCTTCAGCACTGTGTCCGGCGCGGGCGGACGTCCGCCGTCGGGCTTTTGCGAGGGACACCAACAAGGTCAGTATGGTGCCCGTCCAGGCAAACCAGGTGAGGAACACCAGGCCGATCGCCATTAAGGGGTGCATGGCCACAGCATAGGACCGCACGCCGGGCAGACGCGGGTGAAACTCCGCACCGCGCGGGCGGGAATTCTTCCCGCCCGCGGTTACGGCGACTTCCCCGGCCCTTGGTATCCGTGCCCTCAGTTGGGGTTGGAGGGACCGATCAACGTGCGCTGAGCGCCGCGGTCCGAGCGTAATGGAAGGCGGCCAGTGCCACGGCGCTGGCCGCCAAACGCAGGGTGTGGATTCGCTACTACCGCGCCAGCACGGGGGAGTCCCCTGCTGGCCTCGGCGCCGGCCACGCGGTGGGCGGAACGGAGGATGGGCACGTCAGTGCAGGTGGCGCTCCCAGTCCGAAGGCACCCGTCCTGCCGGGCCCGGGACGGGCTGGCTGAGCGGCCGGTGTTGGGGCGGCGCCAGTACCGTCCCTTCGTAGTATTCCTCCGTGGCGTAATTCCAGAACCAGTCCTCGCCGGGTTCAAAGGAACAGACAAAAGGGTGGCCGGTGGCGGCCGCGTGCGCGCTGGCATGCTGGGACGGCGAGGAGTCACAGCAGCCGATGTGGCCGCATTGGGCGCACCGGCGCAAGTGGAACCACCACCCGCCCTGGTTCTCGCACTCTGCACAGCCCGTACCGCTTGGCCGCGCGGAAGGATCGATTCCTGGGGGAAGGCTCATCTTGCGGGTTCCTTTGGTGGAGCATGCCTGAAACTGATGCATCCCCTGCAGGATAGGCCACTGCGTGGCCGGCCTGAAGGGACACAGCGGAGCGATGAATGTCCCTGGGCCCGCACCGTGCCGGCATCCCTGTGCCAAAACTGCGTGCGGTTCGGGAGTCAGTTCCCTGTAAGGCCGGGCCGCGGGCGCGTACCGTACTGGTGGGCGCTATGGCCGCTGGAACCGAAGGCAGGGGAGGAACGGTATGGACATCGAAGACGTGGACCTGCTGGTGATCGGCGGCGGAAAGGCAGGGAAAACGCTGGCAATGGACTCTGCCCGGGCCGGCAGGGCGGTCGCTATGGTCGAACGCTCCATGGTCGGCGGAACCTGCATCAATGTGGCGTGTATTCCCACCAAGACCCTCATTAACAGCGGCCGGGTTTTGGCTACCGTCCGCAGGGCCTCCGAATTCGGGGTCTCCGGGACCGGGCAACCGCTCATGGACCTCCAAATGCTGCGCCGCCGCAAGGAGGACGTCGTGGAGACCATGGTCGCCGGCCAGCGATCCTCCTTCAGCGATTCGGGCATGGACTTCATCCTTGGCGAGGCGTCGTTTGTGGCTCCCCGGACTGTGGAGGTACGGCTGGAGGCCGGCGGCACGCGCACCCTGCGCGGGGCCGACGTCGTGCTGAACCTCGGCACCGAGCCGCTCCTGCCGCCCATCAAGGGACTGGCGGAATCCAGCGTCCAGACTTCCAACACCCTGTTGGAGCTCCGGTCGATGCCCTCGAGCATGGTCATTTTGGGCGGCGGATACATTGGCTGCGAATTCGCCGATCTCCTCAACACCATCGGCGTCGACGTCACCATCGTCCAAAGTCGTGGTCAACTGCTCGCCCGGGAGGACGCGGACGTTGCTGCTGCCGTCGAGCAAAAGTTCACGGCAGCGGGCATCACCGTGCTCGTGGGGGAGAGGGCCGAGGAAATCACCAGGGCCGCGGACGGAAACGCAGTCGTCACCCTCTCCTCAGGGGAGACCGTCACCGCCGAGGACGTCCTGGTGGCGGTGGGGAGAAGGCCGGTGACCGACGGCGCAAATCTCCAGAATGCCGGCGTCGACCTGGACGACAACGGATTCATCAGGGTCGATGACCAGCTGCGCACCTCTGCTGACCGAACGTGGGCAGCCGGGGACGCCGCCGGGACCCCGCAGTTCACGCACGCTTCCTATGACGACTACCGCATACTCAAAACCAACATTGCCGCTGCCAACGGGGACGGGCGGCCGCGCAGCACCGAGGGCAGGTTGATTCCCTATTGCGTGTTCACCACCCCGGAGCTTGGCCGGGTAGGGCTCAGCGAACAGCAGGCCAGGGATGCCGGGTACAACGTCCGCGTCGCAAAAATGCCCGTGGCCGCCATTCCCCGCGCCCTGACGGTCGGACACCTGGATGGGTTCTGGAAAGCGGTCGTTGACCGTCGCACGGACAAGATCCTGGGTGCCGCCATGTACGGTGCTGACGCCAGCGAAACCATCGCCGTGGTGCAAATGGCAATGCTGGCTGACCTGGACTACACCAAGGTTCGCGATGCAATCATCACCCACCCGACCATGGCTGAAGGCCTGACCCTGCTGTTCACGCCGGCCTTCCTCGAGGACTAGGTCCGGCCGACCGGACGGTCAAGCCGGGCCGGGCAGGGCCCCCCGGAGCGTGGCAGGCCGAGGAGGCGGGCGCCGTTCTCCCATAACACGGCCCGCAGCCAGTCTTCGCCGAGATCCAGCCGGTCCAGGGCTTCGAGCTGATGGGCGTAGGCGTATGGAATGTTCGGAAAATCGGAACCGAGGATAATGCGGTCCTGCAAGCCGGAAAGACGGTGCCGGTAGCTGCCGGGCATGGGGGCGAAGGTGTTGGTGAAATCGGTGCCGACCATGGTCGTGTCGAGGAAGACCCCGGGATAGTCCGTGGCGAGGTCTGCGAAGGCGTCATACTCCGGCATGCCCATATGGGCGATCACCAGCACCAGCGACGGAAACCTGGACAGCAGCCGTTGGATGTGCCCGGGGCCCGTGAAGGTCCCGGCCAGTGGGGCCGATCCTGCATGGATTACCACAGGGATGCCCGCTCTCTGGAGTGCTTCCCATGCGTCGTCGAGGAGCGGATCTTCGGGTGCGAAGCCGCCTACCTTGACGTGGACTTTGAACAGCTTCGCGCCGGCGTCGATGGCGCCCCGGACGTACTGGCCAACACCTGGTTCGGGATAAAATGTCGCGCATTGGAGGGCATCCGGCACCCGGCGGGAGAAATCCAGGCTCCAGTCGTTGAGCCACTGGGCCATGCCGGGTTTATGTGCGTAGGTCAGCGCCGGGATGGCTTTCAGGCCGAAGTCCCGCAGGGATGCAATCCGGGCTTGCTCATCGGTGCGGTACCGGATGGGCCACGGACGCCCGTAGTTCTCCTCTGCATGGTCAAAGTACGACCAGACTTTGCGCATCATGGGATCCGGGAGGAAATGGACGTGGATATCCGCCAACCCCGGTATGCCCAGTGCGCGCACGTACGCGGGGATTTCGCTGTCTCCACGTGGTCCTGTGATCTTCATGCTCCCTCCGACTTCGGGCCTGTCCGGACCATGCGGGAAGGCCACCGGTCCCGCGGCTTAGGGCATCTGGCCGGGCTGCTTCCGGAGCGCGGCCCACGCCTGGAAACCGCCGACAAGGTCGGTGGCCCGAGCCAGCCCCAGCCGTTGCAGGGTATGGGCGGCGAGGCTGGAACTGTACCCCTCATTGCAGACCACCACGATCCTCCGGGTGAAGTCGTCGGCGCCGGGGATCCGGTGGGGGCTGGATGGGTCGAGCCGCCACTCGAGCACGTTCCGGTCGATGGTGATTGCCCCGGGAAGTTCTCCATCACGGTCCCGCTGATCGGCCGGCCTTGTGTCGACAACAAGCGCACCCGCTGCCATTTCCCGTTCAAGATCGGAAGGCTGGACACGGTCCAGCCCGATCCGGCATTCCCTGAGCAACTGGTCGATCGTAAGACTCCCGGCAGGACCGCCCGGATCATCGTTGTGCACCGTGATCGGAGCATCGTTGTCGGAAATATGACCTTGTTCCACCGATTACCTCGCACTTCCCGTTTCCCTTGGACGGCGGTTCCACGATAAAGCGAAGCCAGTCCGTCGCCCTCTTTAGATTATGGACGGAGGGGCGCTCGTCGGACCCGCCACGCCATGGATCCATGCACGGTCCAGGAAGGCAGCGGTGCGCCCGCGGGCGTGACAAAGGCCTCTACGACCGCGTTCCGCGATATGCAAAGCTGCGTTTTATGCCGTACTTCCTGGAGTACGTAACTAGCCATACCGTGGGCCGGGCTGCCATCAATGGCGGCACGCTGCATGAAGCGCTGGCGTACGCCCAGAGGGCCCTCATGGGCTTGCCCTGCATCAGCGCGGTCCTGCGGCACGCGTCCGCTGACAGCCGTGTGTTTGGGGAGGGGCCGGCCTTAGCCGGCTTCACGGCTGCCCAGGGGTGGAGGATCCACGGGCACCTCGTGCCGCAGGTGATGCCGTCCCACGAAGTGCCCGCTGAGTGAAACTGCCGGAGAAATACCCGCCACGGACGCTTCCGTGGACTAGCTAACCTTTCCGGCATGCCTGCGCCGGGACTCCTGTCCGTCCGCTTGTCCGCCCGGTACCGGCCTGTCACCGCCGCGGCGCAGGCTGAGCATCACCAGGCCGGCGGCGAGCAGGCAGCAAGCCAGGAAGATGGACGTGGCCAGGAAGCTGCCGTGCGTCACGTCCTGCAGGTACCCGCCCACGTAAGGCCCCACGAATCCGCCGAGATTCCCCACCGCATTGATCAGTCCCATGGCGGTGCCGGCCACCGCTACCGGCATGGCGCGTGACGCGGAGGCCCAGAACGGCCCGTCGTAGGCCAGGGCTCCGGCGACGGCGATGCTGATCAGGGTGACTGCAAGGAACGGAATGTTATCCCCGGTTGCCACCGAGAGCACCAGGGCGACAGCACCGACGGCCATGGAGAGGAGCACGTGGGTGGAGTAGCGGCCGGTGCGGTCTGCGGCCTTGGCGTTGTACCAGAGGCCCACCATTGCCAGTACATACGGGATGGCGGTGATGAGGCCGACCTCGATCGAGGACCCGGAGGTGATCGTCTTGATCACGTGCGGGAGCCAGATATTGATGCCGTAGAAGCCGATCTGGATGAGGAAGTACACCAGGGTCAGCCGCCACACCACCGAGTTGGAGATGACGTGGCGCAGGCCCAGCTTTTCCTGCTGTGGATGGGCCGCCGCATCGGCAGCAAGTCCATTTTCGATGTACTCGCGCTCCTCGACGGAGCACCACTTCGCTTCCCGCGGGTGATCGGCAATCAGGGCCCACCACAGCGGCGCGGCGATGACGAACGGGAAGATGCCCTCGATGATGAACAACCACCGCCAGTCCGAGAAGGACAGTATCCACCCGGACAGCGGGGCCGTGATGATGGACGCAATCGCGATGTTCATCATCCAGAACGCGTAAGCCCTTGCGCGTTCGGCGGCGGGGAACCAGTGGCTGATCAGGACAAGGATCGCGGGCCAGATTCCGGCCTCGGCCACGCCGAGGAAGAAGCGGACCACGAGCAGTTGGGTGAAGTCCTGGATGAATCCGGAGAGGACGGCCAACACGCCCCAAATGAGTACCATGATGCCGACAAATTTCTTGGCACTCCAGTGCTCGGCGAGGTGGCCGCCTGGTATTTGCAGGACCAGATAGCCAATAAAGAAAATACCGGCAGCCAGCCCCTGCTGGGCGGCGTCGATGCCCAGGTCCTGGTGGAGGCCGTTAAGGGCGAACCCGATGTTGGTCCGGTCCATGAACGAGATGATGTAGACGATGATTGCGACGGGAATCAGCCTCTTCCACCGGGCGTTTCCCACTGCGGTTGCTGACGTGGCGTTGCGGGCCATTGGATTGCTCCTTCGCAATATGGCTTATCAGATAGCACCCCAGCATGCTGACGCTCTCCCGCGGGCCCCGGAAGGGCCAGCTTTCCGTGCAGGACGGAAGGAGCGGGACTTGTGCGGGGGCCGCGCCACATGGCGGTGGAGTCCAGCAGCCGTCAGTTAGCCTGCAGCCCTCCCACGCGAATTATTCTCTTATTCAATAGCAACTATTGCGTTAACGCAAGGAAGTTAGGCGGCTCCAGAGGGATTTCCCAGGGCTTCCAACCCCCGTGCGGGTACGGAGCCCGGCACGGCCCCGGGGCCCGGGCGTGCGTGTTCAAGCTGCAGTGCGCAGTGGATCAAAGGGAAGTGACTGAAGGCCTGGGGAGTGTTTCCGAGCTGGCGATGGTTTTTCGGGTCCCATTCTTCACTGAGCAGGCCCACGTCGTTACGGAGCGCCAACAAGCGTTCGAACAGGGCGGTGGCCTGCTCCCGGCGCCCTATTCCCTGGAGCGCGTCGACGAGCCAGAAGGAGCAGGCCAGGAAAACGCCTTCGGTTCCGGGCAGCCCGTCATTGGCCGCTTCCGGGTGGTAGCGCAGAACGAAGCCGTCCTGGGTGAGGTCTTTTTGGACCGCTTCGACGGTGCCGACGACGCGTGGATGGTTGCGGGGCAGGAACCCGACACGGGGGATGAGCAGCAGGCTGGCGTCGAGTTCGGTACTTCCGTAGGACTGGACGAAAGTGTTGCGTTTTTCGTCGAAGCCGTGGGCCATGACGTCATCGTGGATTTGCTTCCGCAGCGCCGCCCATCGCTCCCGGGGACCGGGCAGCCCGTACTGCTGTACTCCTTTGACCATCCGGTCGGCGGCCACCCAGGCCATGACCTTGGAATGGGTGAAGTTGCGGCGTGGGCCGCGCATCTCCCAAAGCCCGTTGTCCGGCTGGTCCCAGGCTCCCTCAAGGTATTCCATGAGCGCCACCTGGATGTCCCAGGAATCATCAGCCACCCCATCAGCGGCAGCGGCCCGGGTGAGCGCTAAGCCATCGAGTACCTCGCCCCATACGTCGAGCTGAAGCTGGGGTGCCGCTGCGTTTCCCGTCCGGACCGGCTTCGAGCCTTTGAAGCCCTGGAGCCATGGAAGTTCCGCCTCGGGGAGCCGGCGCGTGCCATCGATCCCGTACATGATCTGCAGATCGGCGGGGTCCCCGGCGACGGCCCGCAGCAGCCATTCCCGCCAGGCACTTGCTTCCTCGGTATAACCGCAGGCGAGCAGGGATTGCAGCGTCAGGGTGGCGTCCCGGAGCCAGCAGTACCGGTAGTCCCAGTTGCGGCTGCCGCCGGGGTCCTCGGGCAGGGACGTGGTGGGGGCCGCCACGATGCCGCCCGTAGGGGCATAGGTCAGTGCCTTGAGGGTGATGAGGGACCGCTGGACAGCGTCCTGGTAGGGACCGGCAGTGGTGTTGCGGCCGGTCCACTGATCCCAAAAAGCCTGCGTGGAGGCCAGGGCCCGGTGGGGGTCCGTCCGGTCCGGAACGGGCTTCCAGCTGGGTGCCCAGTGCAGGACAAACGGGACCAGCTCACCTGCCTTGACGGTGAATTCGCTGACGGTCCGCATGTCCTGGCCCTTCACGGGGGCCGGGGTGCTGAGGTAAGCGGCGTCCGGACCGGCGACGGCGCGGATGCCGTAATCCATGCGCCTGACCCAGGGAACGATGCGCCCGTAGTCGAAGCGGAGCAGCAGTTCGCCCTTCATGGGTACGCTGCCGTTGAGACCCTCCACGATGCGGACCATGTCGACGGAGTCATCGCGGGCAGGCATGAAGTCCGTCACCCGTACGCTGCCGTCCGCAGTGTCCCATTCCGTCTCCAGGATCAGCGTCCCGGGCCGGTAGCGCCGCCGGGTGCAGTTGCCGGCACCGGCGGGTGCCAGGAGCCAGCGTCCCGCCTCCGGGGAGTCCAGGAGTGCCGCAAAGCAGGCCGGTGAATCGAAGTTCGGCAGGCACATCCAGTCGATGGACCCGCTGCGGCCAACCAGGGCAGCCGTGTGCAGGTCGCCCACCATCGCATAGTCGCTGATCTCCGCCATCAGGCACCCCTTGGTGCGGGTCGACCGGCCGGTTCTCTGTGCGATATCTCCATTGAACGGGTCCTTCCTGGCGTGTTGGGATCTGTTGGCGGCCCTGGGCTGCTGGTCAGCCCACCCGGTATCTGTCGGCGTCCGCGGTTCGCAGCGAGAGGCCGTTGCCGTTGCCGGCCCCGGGGCTGAGCCACCCGCCGTCGGGGTCCATCGTTCCATCGAAGAAGAGGCTTTCGATGCGGACGTGGTCCGCAAACCACTCCAGGTGGCGGAAGTTGGGGGTGGCGGCAGCGACGGCGGCGCTCAGGTTGGGAGCGCAGTGGCCGGAGACGTCAAGGCCATGGGCAGCGGCGACCGCGGCGACACGGAGCCATTCGCTGATGCCCCCGCACCTGCTCACGTCCGCCTGGAGGCAGTCGACGGCGCCGGCGGCGCACATCCGCTGGAAGTAGGGGAGCCCGGTCCCGTATTCGCCGGCGGCAACATCGGCGTCCACGGCGTCCCTGACCTCCCGCAGCCCCGGCAGGTTGTCGCTGGAGACCGGCTCCTCGAACCAGGAAACGTCCTCGCCGGAAACCGCGCGCATCACGCGGATGGCCTGCTTAGCGGTGTAGGCGCCGTTGGCGTCGACGAAAAGTTCCACGCCAGGGCCGACGGCGGTGCGCGCCTGGCGGATGCGCTCCAGGTCGCGCCGGACGTCCCTTCCGTTGTCCCCGCCAATCTTGATCTTTACCCTCGGGATGTGCTGGCCGTGTGACCAGCCTTCGAGCTGGTCGCGCAGCTGGGTTGCGGTGTAAGTAGTGAAACCGCCGCTGCCGTAGATCGCCACCTTGTCCCTGACGGCGCCCAGCAGCTTGTGGAGCGGAAGGTCCAGGAGCCGGGCCTTGAGGTCCCAGAGGGCGCAGTCGACGGCGGACACGGCGTAGGACGCCAGGCCAGTTCTTCCCGGGTTGCGTACGACACGGGCCATGGCTGCCGCGGAAGCGGGAACGTCGAGTGCATCCACGCCGCACACGGCAGGACCGAGAAGGTCCTCCACCAGGGCTGCTGCTGCCGCGGGAGCATAGGTCCAGCCCAGGCCCGTCTTCCCGCCCGCGGCTGCCTGGACCAGCACCAGGGTGGTGGAGTCCCAGCTGAATGTGCCGTCCGCTTCCGGTCCCTCCGTGGGAACGGTGTAGGCCGCCGCCTTAACGGCGGTGACAGGAGCCTCCGCACGGTCCGGAGCGGAATTAGCCAAGGCTCAGCCCTCCTTGTGCGGCAGGAATTCCTGGATCTTGGTCTTGACCCCCTCCTTCACCACGCCCCAGGCACTGTCATCGCCCTTGACCATGGCTTCGGCTGTCTTGCGGGCTTGCTCCAAGGTGGCGTGCGGCGGGATGGGCGGAATATCAGGGTCGGTGCGGACATCCAAGACCGTGGGCCTGTCCGCGGCGAGTGCCTTCTCCCAGGCCGGCCCTACGTCGTCGGGATTATCCACGTGGATGCCCTGCAGTCCCAGGCTTTCCGCGAAGCCTGCGTAGTCGACGTCGGGCAGGGCCTGGGACTCGCGGAAGGCCGGTACGCCGCCCATGGCGCGCATTTCCCAAGTGACCTGGTTCAGGTCGTTGTTATGCAGGACAGCCACCACCAACCGGGGGTCGCTCCATTCCTGCCAGTAGTGCTTGACGGTGATCAGCTCCGCGAGCCCGTTCATCTGCATGGCACCGTCGCCGGCAAAGGCAATGGCCGGCCGGTCCGGGTGCGCAAACTTGGCCCCGATGGCATACGGGACACCCGGGCCCATGGTGGCCAGGTTCCCTGACAGTGAGCCGCGGACCCCGCCATGGAACTTCAGCTGCCGGGCATACCAGTTGGCCGATGAGCCCGAATCAGCACTGAGCATGGCGTTCTCCGGGAGCCGGCTGGAGAGCTCCGCGAACAGCCGCATGGGGTTGACGGGGTCAGCGCTGACCATGGCCTCGTCGTGCATGGTTTCCCACCAGCGGCTGACGGACTTTTCCAGGCCCTCCTGCCAGGACCGGTCCTTCTTCCGCTCCAGGTGCGGAATGAGCGCTCGCAGGGCGGTGCCGGCGTCGGCCACGATGTTGAATTCGTTCGCGTACCGCAGCCCGATCATTTTCGGGTCGAGGTCGATCTGCACGCCCCGGGCCTGGCCTGGTTCGGGCAGGAACTGGGTGTAGGGGAAGCTCGAGCCTATGGTGAGCAGTGTGTCGCAATCGCGCATCATTTCGTAGCTGGGGCGGGTGCCCAGCAGGCCGATCGAGCCCGTAACGTAGGGCAGGTCGTCGGGCAGCGAGTCCTTGCCCAGAAGGGCCTTGGCCACTCCCGCTCCCAGCAGCTCTGCCAGTTCCCGGACCTCCGCGGCGGCGCCCCTCGCGCCCTGCCCCAGGAGAATGGCCACCTTGGAGCCCTCATTCAGGAGCTGGGCGGCACCACGGATTGAGTCGCTGTCCGGGTGGATGTCCGGCCAGCGGATGCCGAGGCTGGAGGGCACCATCTTGAATTCGTGGGTGGGTGCGGAATACTCGAGTTCCTGGACATCTGCCGGGATGATCACGGCCGTGGGCGCCCGCTGTGCCTCCGCGATGCGGATGGCCCGGTCGATGACATTGGGCAGCTGCTGCGGCACGGTGACCATTTGGACATAGTCGGACGCCACGTCCTTGAACAGCGTCAGCAGGTCCACCTCCTGCTGGTAGGACCCGCCCATGGCGCTCCGTGCCGTTTGGCCTACGATCGCCACCACGGGAACATGGTCCAGCTTGGCGTCGTACAGCCCGTTCAGCAGGTGGATCGCGCCCGGGCCGGAGGTGGCCATGCAGATGGCGGGGCGTCCATCGAACTTGGCGTAGCCAACAGCTTCGAACGCGGCCATCTCCTCGTGCCTGGCCTGGATGAATTTCGGCTGGTTGCCCGCCTTGCCGAACGCGGCCAGGATGCCGTTGATGCCGTCTCCGGGGAAGCCGAAGACCTTGTCCACGCCCCACTCGCCCAGGCGGGAGAGCAGGTAGTCAGCCACTGTAGTTGCCATGATCAGTCTTCCTTCGTGCTTAGCGGGACACCCCTGCGGGCGCCTTGGACCAGGACACGGGCGGCGCGGGCCGCCAACGCCATGATGGTCAGGGCAGGGTTGGCACTGCCCTGGGTGGGCAGCACGCTGCCATCGGTCACCAGCAGGTTTGGTACGGCAAAACTGCGCAGGTTGCGGTCCACCACTCCCTCCCGCTCACCGGCGGCCATGCGGGCCCCGCCCACCAGGTGCGCGTAGCGGTTGATGGTGATCACCTCCTCCGCTCCGGCAGCGGTGAGGATCCGTTCCATGACCTTTTGCGCGGCGGACATCAGCTGCCGGTCGTTGTCGCACTGGCCGTAGCTGAAGCAGGCCACGGGGATGCCATTGCGGTCCGCTTCCTCCGCGAGCGTCACCCTGTTTCCTGCAAGGGGCAGGAACTCGCAGAGCGCGCCCAGGCAGGCCCAGTGGGGGTAGTCGCTCATGTACCGGCGCAGCGCCGCCCCCCAGTGGCCCTGCGCAGCAACGTGTTCCGCCCAGGTGATGGGAAGAGGCGAAACGGTCTGGATGGAGAAGCCACGCTTGTACGGCTTTTCGGGGTCTGTTTCGTAAAACTCCTCGGTGCTGACTTCCGGGGGCGGGGCCTTCCACATCCGGACTTCCGCCTGGAACCTTCCTGCGGTCTGCGGCGCCCCCTGGACCATGAGGTACCGGCCCACCTGGTCGAAGTCGTTGCACATTCCGTCCGGGAAGCGCGACGACGCGGAGTTCAGCAGCAGCCGCGGTGTTTCGATCGAGTAGCCGGCCACGGCCACCATCCGGGCGCGCTGGAACCGGGGCACGCCGCCGTGGAGGTATTCGACGCCGGTCGCCAGGCCTGTGTGCTCGTCGAACCCCACGCGGGTGGCCATGGAGTCCGCTCGGATTTCGGCTCCGTGTGCCAGGGCGTCCGGGACATGGGTGATCAGGGGAGAGGCCTTGGCATTGACCTTGCAGCCCTGGAGGCAGAAGCCGCGGTAGATGCAGTGCGGGCGGTTGCCGAAGCGGCCGTTGGCGATGGCCACCGGCCCCACCTTTGCGGTGATGCCGCAGGCGTTCGCACCTCTCAGGAACAGCTCCCCGTTGCCGGACACTGGGTGCGGCCGGTGGGGGTAGCTGTGGGGGTCGCCCCACGGCCAGTGCTCGCCGGCGACGGGCAGTTCGGCTTCGATGTCCTCGTAGAACTCCCGGAGTTCGGCGTATTCAAGTGGCCAGTCGGCGCCCACCCCGTCCACGCTCCAGGTGTGGAAGTCGCTCGGATGGAACCGGGGCGTGTAGCCGGCGAAATGGACCATGGAGCCACCCACGCCCCGGCCCGAATTGTTCGAGCCCAGCGGAACTGGATCCTTGCCAGTGATGACCCTCGGCTCGGTCCAGTACAGGTGGTGGGAGCCGGCTTCGTCGCTGACCCAGTCCTGCCCGGGTTCCCAGAACGGCCCAGCGTCAAGGCCCACGGCCCGCCACCCGGCCCGCGCGAGGCGCTGGAGCAGTGTGGCGCCCCCGGCACCGCAGCCCACGATGACAATGTCCACCTCGTCCCCGTCGCGGAAACGGCGCATGTCCGCGCGCAGGCGATGGTTGCTGCCCGGTCCGGTGGGCAGCAGCCACGCTGACTCGTTGCGCGCGCGCAGGCTGCTCACTGGCCGGTCCTTCGCGTGGGGTCCGCACCAGGGCGGACGTCGCGCACTTCGAATGGCTCCAGCCGGTCCACGCCCAGGTTTTTGTAGCCGCGGGGGTACGCGGGGCCCGCAAAGCCGATCTCGTCCCAAGCCAGCGGATGGGAGTAGAACGCGGTGCACGCGTACCGGGTCCAAAGGCTCCAGACCCGGTCCGCGGGGAGGCCGTGCCAGAGGTCCTGGTCGAGGTCACAGATGTCCTGCAGCAGTCCGGCCTGCGCTTCGCGGCTGAGCAGGGCGAAGGTGCAGTCCTCCCGGGACCGGGCCTCCTGGTCGAGCCCGGCCAACGACGCCCGCCAGGCTTCGCCGTCCCGCGGCATGTTTCCGTAGTGCCAGCCGTCCGTTTGCTCCTCGGCCAGGCGCGCGTCCACCATGTTCACCACCGGCACCCGCGGTTCCGCATGCTGCCCCAGCAGCTGGTCGAACAGGGCGCGGGCCGCGGCCTCCTCCGCCGGGGTGAAGAAGCGCACGTCCGGAGGGAGCGCCGTCCTGGACTGCACGACGGCGGCCGTCACCGGATCCCAGTGCCGCGCCTGGGCGAGGGTGCTGAAGCCTGGGTACCGGCCGCCGCCGTCGTCTTCGCCCAAGGGGAGCGCGCTCACGGCTCCCTCCTCAGGACCGAGGCGAGGACACCCATGCCCCCTACCATCGTCACAAGCAGCGGTGCGAACAGCGGCGGCCCCATCTCCAGGTTGTAGCGCAGGTTGGACAGGCCCCCTGGTTTCTGCCTGATTCCACGCAGGTGCAGCCACGTACCCTGCAAGCCGTTCGCCACGATGGCAGCGCTGGCCAGCGGGAGTGCCGTCTTGGCCATCCGGCGGCTGAAAACCGCGGCAACGCCCGCGGCCGCGCCTACCGGGCCAAGAGCCACGGGTACCCACATCCACTTGTTGCCGAAACTCGCTTTGTCGTGCTCAAGGAAGATCTCCGCGGCAGTCACCAGCGCGCCCACCGCCGTCAGCGCGGACAACGACCGCTCAAACCGGCCCGTCTGCACATCCATGATGAGCCTGTCGATGCCGTGGACTGTTCCTGCAACGGCCTTTTCTGCCTGGTGTGTTCCCACGATTCTCCTTACCTTGACGGAAAGTCCCGTGCTGGTCATGTGGAACCTTCAAACTTTGCGGGGGAGCAACTATCGGAGGAAACTGGTCCCCATGGATGCTGCTGGTCGACCTGAGCCCACGCTGGAACCTTCGAGCCGGGAAGTTGAGGCGGTGATGCTGGCAGCCGACACCCTTTTGCGCGTCGTGGCCCGCTCCGTTGCCGAGGTCGAGGATGTGGTGAATACTCCGCAGCTGCGGGTCCTGGTCCTCATCCACACCCGTGGACCGCAGAACCTTGGCGGGGTGGCGGCCGAGCTGGGCGTGCATGCCTCCAATGCCACCCGCATCTGCGACCGCCTGGTCGCTGCAGGCCTGCTGGAGCGGAGGGAGGATCCGGCGGACCGGCGGTACGTTCGCCTGGAGCTCAGCGTAAAGGGAAAGACTTTGGTGGACTCTGTGCTGGACCACCGACGGCAGGCGATTGCGGAGGTCATTTCGCGGATGCCGTCAGGCCGCCGCCCGGCACTGGCTGCGGCCTTGGAGGCCTTCGCGGCCGCCGCCGGCGGGCAAGGCACTTCGGACGGCCGTTTTACCTTGGGAGCCGGCACCTGAATTGGCCCGTTTCTGCTGCGGCAAGCCATATTTCATTGAACTCCCTTACTTGCGCTGGCGCAATAGTTAGTCGTATGTCCTCGGTTGGTTTGTGGCGCCCGCGCCGCGGATCCCGGAGTGGTTCCGCTAGAGCGGCCTGATGCCCCATTCGGCCGTGTGGGATTGCCCCGGCTCGAGGGTTGTCACGCCCTCGCCGGAGTTGAAGGCGTCAGGGGCGCATGTCATCGGTTCAACACCCAGCCCGCTGCGGTGCCGCTCCGGCTCGGGGAGGGTGTCCCCGGTGAAGATCTCCAGGTACGGGTATGCCTCGTCCACCCACAGTTCGACTCCTCCGGAATGGTCCGGACGCTGGAGTTTGACCCGGGCGCGGCCGTCACCGTCACGGACCAGTCCGGTGTAGGCGACATCGATGTGCCGTCCACCCAACTGTTGGAGTTCCCTTAGGTCATATGCGGTGCCGTCCACCTGTTCATGCCCGGTGGGGATGCCCCGCCCATTCACGGGCAGGAAGGTGCGGCCGGGCACCTGGACCAAGGCGGAGTCGATGGAACCCGGTCGGCCCACGCCAGTACTGAGGTAGGGATGCGCCCCAGTGCCGTAGGGGCACGCTTCCAGGCTGCGGTTCACTGACGTGGTTCGGACGCTCAACCCGCTTTCGCCAAGCCGGTATTCCAGGCGGCAGTCGAGCACCCAGGGCCAGCCCTGGCAGGCGTGCAGGGTGTAGGTGAAGGCGATGGCGTCCTCCGAATGGTGCAGCACGGTCCAGTTCCGCCAACGCGTCAGCCCGTGGATGGCGCCGCCCTTGTCCGGCTCGCTCAGGTCAAGCTGAAGGGGCCGGCCTTCCCAATTGTAGCGCCCGCTGCCGATCCGGTTGGGCCAGGGAATGAGGGACTGCCCGCGCGCGCCCGTGCACATATCCTCCGGCCCGTACCCATCCAGAAGGTTCCGGCCGTCGTGCAGGTAGCTCCGCAAGGCACCTCCGACCTCAGTCAAGAGGACCTCGTGCCGGCCGGAGGCGATTGCGTATTGCTGCCCCGAAGGGAGCCGGCGGTCTACTTGGGCGTCGGGACGGGCTGGTTTCCCGGTCATGGTTGCGGCCTCCTTCATCGGGGCAGGTCGAGGACTACCTTGACGTCGTCGGGCCGGTGCTCGAAAGCGTCAGCGAAGTCCTCCAAGGGGACCCGCCGGCTGATGAGGCGCCGCAACCAGCCGCGGTCTGCCTTGGCCAGTGCCTGGGCGGCCGCGTCGTAGTGGCGGCGGTTGGCGTTGACGCTGCCAAACACCACGCCGTTCATGAGCACCTCCTCCCGATTGAGGGCGCCGACGTCCACTTTTGTCTGTTTCCCGGTCCCCGAGACGCCGGTGAGGCAGGTGATGGCGTCCTGGTCCCGGCACTTGAGGGCATCAAGGACCACCGGGGTGGCTCCTGTGCATTCGACCAGGACGTCGGGCTTCAGGCCTGATTCCGGGAGGGGTTCGCTGTGGTAGGTCGCCCCCAGGTCGCGGACAAGCTGTGGCTTCGGTCCGTCCGTGACGACGTCGAAGACGTGGACGTCCAGGCCCTGTTGGACCCCCAGCAGTGCCGCGAGCAGGCCAACAGGCCCCGCCCCGGTAACCACCGCCGTATGGGGGTCGAAGAATGCGCGCTGCCCGATTCTGTTGATCTGTTCCCAGGCCTTGGCAACAATCGTCGTGGGTTCGAGCAGGACGCCAACGTCCTCCATCCCGGAGTCGAGCTTGACCATTGCAGCGGCGTCCGCCCGCCAGTGCTGGCGCGCGAAACCGTCAAGGCCTTTGATGCCATGTTCGGTGTAGTTTCCGTTCAGGCACATGTCCCATTCACCCGCGGCGCAGGCCTTGCAGGGTTCCGGGTCCGGCCGGCGGACAATTCCCACCACCAGGTCACCCTTTTCCAGGCCGGAAGCCGGGGGAGCGTCCGCTACCCGGCCAAGGTTCTCGTGCCCAAGCACCAGGTAGTCCTGGCCCGGGGGCGCTTGCCCGTATTCAGCTTTGATGATCTCGCTGTCGGTTCCGCAGAGCCCCACCGCCAATCCCTCCACCAGCACCTGGCCTTGGTTTTCCGGCGGTTCCGGGATATCGCGAAGGCGCAGTGAGTCTGTTGAGCCCGGTGTCACTGTCAGTGCATGCATCGTCTCTCCTCAAGTGGACAGTCCGTATAGCCAGTCTGGTTCGTTAGTTGCGTTTGCGCAATGATCAGTGGGCTGTGAATATCTTCTGCCGGTCAGTGGGGCAGTATGCAGGCATGCCCGTGATATCCGCCTCCATTGGTCCCAGAGGGAATACCTAGGCCCGCTTTTGCCTTGTTAGCAGTGAGGTGCCGGACCACTGGCTGCCTCCCTCGAAAGGACTCCCTTGCCCGTAGCTTTCATTCCATTCACCATGCACGCCTCTGCGCAGCATGACCACAGACGCACGTTCCGCACCGACATCGAACGGCTGACCGACGGACACCTCCGGTCAACGCCCCTGGATGTACTTAGGTCAACAAACACCCAGGCTGTGTTCCGCGGCGCAGTGCCGAAGGGCGCGCATACGGCCACCGATGCAAGCCTCGCCCAGTACCTCCAGGAGCGGCTCGCGAGCGAGAACATCCACCTCGACCTGAGCGTCAGCATCGAGCGGTAAACAAACCATGCAGCCCGGGGCCGCCGGGCTGTTCGTTGGCCGTTGCAGCACCGGAATGACCGGGCCTGCAACGGCTTTCTTGGTGTTGCAGCTGGACGCGTGCAGGACCGGGAGACACGCCTTGCCCTGTCCTGTTGCTCGTGCCGCTCTCTGGGATATGCTCCAGAAATGGCACCGCGAAGTTTTCTTCAATGGCCGGTCGTCCGTCAGCTGACCACGGGCGACCTTTTGGGCCGTGGACCGTCGGTTACCTCGGCCAGGACGAAGGCAATCGCTCCCCGGACCGCAACTGCCGACCGCGTCGTGCAAAGTGTGTGCCCCTACTGCGCGGTGGGGTGCGGGCAGCGCGTCTACGTGAAAGACGAGAAAGTCATTCAGATCGAAGGCGATCCGGATTCGCCCATTTCCCGCGGCCGGCTCTGCCCCAAGGGTTCCGCCAGCGAGCAACTGGTTAATTCACCCGGCAGGCAGACCAAGGTCCTTTACCGTGCGCCGCGATCCACTGAATGGGAGCACCTGGACTTGGCCACCGCCGTCGAGATGGTCGCGGACCGGTTTATCGAAACCCGCCGCAGGACGTGGCAGCAGGAAGACGAACACGGCCGGCTGCTGCGCAGGACCATGGGCATCGCCTCGCTGGGCGGCGCGACCCTGGACAACGAAGAGAACTACCTGATCAAAAAGCTCTTTACGGCTGCCGGGGCGGTGCAGACCGAGAACCAGGCGCGTATTTGACACTCCGCAACGGTTCCCAGTTTGGGAGCCTCGTTTGGACGCGGTGGCGCTACGCAGTCACTGCAGGACATGGCCAACGCCGACTGCATCATCATCCAGGGTTCCAACATGGCCGAGTGCCATCCGGTGGGATTCCAGTGGGTTGCCGAGGCTAAAGCCCGCGGAGCGAAGGTCATCCACATCGACCCCAGGTTCACGCGAACGTCGGCCGTCTCGGATAAGCACATCCCAATCCGCGCCGGCTCCGACGTCGTGCTCCTTGGCGCGCTCATCAACTACGTGATCGCCAACGACCTCTGGTTCAAGGAGTACGTCAGCGCCTACACCAACGCTGCCACGCTGGTCCACGACGACTACCGGGACGCCGAGGACCTGGGTGGCCTGTTCTCCGGGTTCGACCCCGAGCGCGGGGCCTACGAGACATCCTCGTGGGGCTATGCCGAAAAAGAAGACGGTGCAATCGAGGACCCGGGTTCCGGATCGGAACACGGCGCCGACGCCGGGGCCCGCGCCCACGGCGACACATTCGGCAGCGGTGGTCCGCCCATGGAACACGCCGAAGTGCAGCGTGACGACACCCTGCAGAACCCCCGGACCGTCTTCCAGATCGTGAAGCGGCACTATGCCCGCTACACGCCCGAGATGGTCCAGGACATGTGCGGAATCAGCGTTGCGGACTTCGACTACCTGGCGCGCACCATCACTGAAAACTCAGGACGCGACCGGACCACCTGCTTCGCCTATGCCGTGGGATGGACCCAGCACTCACTGGGAACACAGTTCATCCGCGCCGCAGCCATCCTGCAGCTCCTGCTCGGGAACGTGGGACGGCCGGGCAGCGGTATCATGGCCTTGCGCGGCCACGCCAGCATCCAGGGCTCCACGGACATCCCAACCCTGTTCAACCTGCTGCCGGGGTACCTGCCGATGCCCAGCGCCGGCCGCCACGATACCTTGGAAGAGTATTTGTCCGTCGTGGGATCCAAGCAGCAAAAAGGCTTCTGGGCTGACGCGGACGCCTACACCATCAGCCTGCTCAAGGCCTGGTGGGGCGAGGCAGCAACGGCAGAGAACGACTGGGCCTACGACTACCTTCCGAGGCTCACCGGCGCCCACGGGACCTATGAGACCGTGATGGGGATGCTTGAAGACCAGGTGGAGGGCTACTTCCTGCTGGGACAAAATCCTGCCGTGGGCTCGGCACACGGACGGATGCAGCGGCTGGGCATGTCGCACCTGAAGTGGCTGGTGGTGCGGGACCTGAACATGATCGAATCCGCCACATGGTGGAAAGACGGCCCGGAGATCGAGTCGGGCGAGCTGCGCACCGAAGACATCGAGACCGAGGTGTTCTTCCTGCCGGCAGCAACGCACGTGGAGAAGGCAGGTTCATTCACCCAGACCCAGCGGCTGCTTCAGTGGCGGCACCAGGCTGTGGCACCGCCGGGGGAGTGCCAGAGCGAACTGCAGTTCTTCTTCGAACTGGGCCAGCGGATCCGGGAGAAGCTGGCCGGCTCGCAGGACGAGCGTGACCGTCCGCTGCTGGACCTGACGTGGGACTACCCCACGGACGAACACGGCGACCCCGACGCCGAGGCAGTGCTGGCCGAAATCAACGGCCGCCACCTGTCTGGTCCGGACGCCGGCAAGCCCCTCTCCGCCTACACCGAACTGCGCGCCGATGGTTCCACGACTGCCGGCTGCTGGATCTACACCGGCGTCTATGCCGACGGTTTCAACCATGCTGCCAACCGCAAGCCGGGCCGGGAGCAGGGCCCCGCGGCTCCCGAATGGGGTTGGGCATGGCCCGCGAACCGGCGCATCCTGTACAACCGGGCCTCGGCCGACCCTGCAGGTAAACCCTGGAGCGAGCGGAAGAAGTACATCTGGTGGGACCAGGAGCAGGGCAAATGGGTGGGCGACGACGTGCCCGATTTCCCGGTCGACCTGGCGCCGGACAGCAAACCCGATCCGTCGGTCGGCGGTCCGGCGGCACTCAGCGGTGACGACCCCTTCATCATGCAGGCCGACGGCAAGGGCTGGCTGTTTGCGCCGAAGGGCCTGATGGACGGGCCCCTTCCTACGCACTACGAGGCGCAGGAATCGCCGGTTGCCAACGCGCTGTACCCGCAACAGCAGAATCCGGCGAGGCTGGTGTTCCCCCGTGCGGACAACCTCAGCGCGCCGAGCGCCGGCACCCGTGGTGCGGACATCTACCCGTACGTCTTCACCACGTACCGGCTCACCGAGCACCACACGGCCGGCGGAATGAGCCGCTGGCTCCCGTACCTGTCGGAGCTGCAGCCGGAGATGTTCTGCGAGGTCTCGCCTGAACTGGCAGCCGAACGGGGCCTGGAGCCGTATGGGTGGGCCACCATCATCTCGCCCCGCTCCGCGATCGAGGCGAAGGTGCTTGTCACTGACCGGATGGCGCCGCTGAAGGTCGGCGGCCATACCGTGCACCAGATCGGCCTGCCCTACCACTGGGGTGTCGGCAGCAATGCAGTCGTCAGCGGCGACGCCGCCAACGACCTGCTTGGTGTGACGCTGGACCCCAACGTCCAGATCCAGGAATCGAAGGTGGCCTCCTGCGACATCCGTCCGGGGCGCCGGCCGCGGGGCAAGGATTTGCTTGCTCTGGTGGCCGAGTACCAGGCGAAGGCCGGGTTGACTCCCCAGACCGGTAACCAGGCGGTCACCGACCCCGCCGCAGAGGGCATCGAACCCGCCGGCGAAAATGGCCGCGCCGAAGGTGGGCCGCGATGATGAGAGTCATCTTTGGCCCCGCCGACACAAACCTTGCCCGGCCCGGGACGCAGCACCAGTGCGGCGTTCCGGGCACCGACCCGACGTTGGAGAACTGAATGGGCCAGCTGTCCGGACCGACCGACCCCACTGCCGATGCCCACTGGGAACACAACCATCCGCGCAAGGGATTCTTCACCGACACCTCGATCTGTATCGGCTGCAAGGCCTGCGAAGTGGCCTGTAAAGAGTGGAACCACAACCCGCAGGACGGCAACCTCGAACTGCTGGGGTCCTCTTACGACAACACCGGTTCGCTGGGTGCCAGCACGTGGCGGCATGTCGCCTTCATCGAACAGGGCCAGGAACGCATTGTCGAGGCCCGCGAATCGGGACGGGCCCTGGTCAGCCTGGGCATGCCCCGGATCGGTCCCCCCGCGCCGGCTGCGATGGACCACGCTGATACCACGCCACCGGACACCGCCGACTTCCGTTGGCTGATGTCCTCGGACGTGTGCAAGCACTGCACGCACGCCGGGTGCCTGGACGTCTGCCCCACCGGCGCGCTTTTCCGCACCGAGTTCGGCACCGTGGTGGTGCAGGACGACGTCTGCAACGGCTGCGGAACCTGCGTGGCCGGTTGCCCGTTCGGCGTCATTGAGCGCCGCAGCAACGGCACCGTCAAGGTCGCAACCAGCAGGGAGGATCAGCACGCCAAGCATCCCGCCGTCCCTAATGAGGGCATCGCCCAGAAGTGCACGCTGTGCTACGACCGCCTGGTGGCCGACGAGACGCCCGCGTGTGCAAAGGCGTGCCCGACGACGTCCATCAAGTTCGGCGACCATGACGCCATGGTGGAGACGGCCCGGGAACGGGTTGACGCCTTGCATGCACAGGGAATGACCGAGGCGAGGCTGTACGGCGCGAATGAGAACGACGGCGTTGGCGGCACCGGATCGGTGTTCCTCCTCCTGGACGAACCGGAGGTCTATGGACTTCCGCCGGACCCACGTGTACCCACCGCTGACCTGCCGACGATGTACCGGCGGGCCGGCCTGGCGGTTGCGGGAATGGCCGCGGCGGCTGCCCTGGCTTTCCTGGGAGGACGCGCGTGACACTTTCCGAGTTCGACAGTTTCAGGCCATCCGAACCTGCCCGCCGTCGCCGTGAGGGCGGCAAACGTGGAACCGGACGCCGTCGGGACAACGGGGATGGTTCCCGGGAAATGCCTATGGTTCCGGAGCCTGAGTTCACTTCGTACTACGGCCGTCCGGTGGTTAAGCCCGCACCCTGGGGAGACGACGTCGCGATCTACCTGTTCCTCGGGGGCGTGGCCGCGGGGTCCGCTTTCCTTGGCCTCGGCGGCCAGTTGACCGGACGCCCGGTGCTGCGGAGAAATGCGCGCCTCGGAGCCCTGGCGGCAGTGGGCGCCGGCGCAGTTTTCCTGGTGAAGGACCTAGGCCGGCCCGAGCGGTTCCTGCACATGCTGCGGACTTTCAAGGTGACCTCGCCGATGAGCGTCGGCTCGTGGATCCTCAGCGCCTTCAGCGCCGGCGCCGGAGTATCAGCCGTGGCGGAAATCGACCGGATGAGCGGAAACCGGCTGCCATTGGGTCCCCTGCGCAAGGTGCTGCAGGCGGTCGAAGGACCAGCCGGTATTGAAGCCGCCGTTTTCGCCGGACCCCTGGCTGCCTACACAGCGGTCCTCTTGGGCGATACTGCCACACCGACATGGAACGCCGCCCATGAGGAACTGCCGTTTGTTTTCGTGAGCTCCGCCTGCCTCGCCTCTGCCGGCCTGGCGCTGGTCACGACGCCGGTACACGAAACAGGTCCTGCACGGAATCTCGCCGTGCTGGGCGTCCTGGGCGACGTTGCGGCCATGAAGGTAATGGAGCGCCGGATGGACCCGGTCGCCGCCGAACCGCTGCACCAGGGCAAAGCAGGGGCAATGCTCACATGGAGTGAGCGGCTGGCCGTCGCCGGCGGCCTCGGTGCGTTGTTCGGCGGACGGAACCGTGTGGTGGCCGCTGCCTCGGGACTGGCGCTGCTTACTGCTTCGGCCCTGACCCGGTTCGGTGTGTTCGAGGCGGGCCTCGCCTCGGCCAGGGATCCGCGGTACACCATTGAACCGCAGAAGAACCGGCTCGCAGCCCGCCGTGCCGCCGGGGTCACCGGCGACTCAATTACCACCGGCAGCTGACCGGCTTCCCCAAGAGGGACTTGGGCTCAGCGGACTTCGATGCCCTGCCCGGCGGTGGTGTGGCCGATGACGGGGTGCCCCGGCAGCTCGCCCACCACCAGCAGGCCGCCTGAGGTCTGGGCATCAGCCAGGAGCAGCAGGTCGTCGTCACTCACACCGGCGGCGGCGCTGAGATGCGGCCGGACCCAGTCCAGGTTGCGCCGGGTGCCGCCAGAGACGAATCCGTCCCGGAGCGCTTCACGGGCTCCCTCGATTACCGGTACCGAGGCCAGGTCGATCACTGCCCCGACGTTCGAGGCCCGGACCATCTTGTAGAGGTGTCCAAGAAGCCCGAACCCGGTCACGTCCGTCGCCGCCCTGGCACCGGCATCCACTGCGGCTTGGGCTGCGTCGCGGTTCAGGGCAGCCATGGTCTCCACGGCTTCAGCGAACACCTCGCCGGTCTGCTTGTGCCGGTTGTTGAGAAGTCCGACGCCGATCGGCTTGGTGAGCGTGATGGGCAGGCCCGGGCGGGCCGCATCATTGCGCAGCAAACGGTCCGGATGGGCCACGCCCGTCACTGCCATGCCGTACTTTGGCTCCGGGTCATCAATGGAGTGGCCCCCCAGCACCGGGCAACCCGCCTGCGAGGCCACGCTGAGCCCGCCGCGCAGGACTTCGGTCATCAACTCCATGGGGAGGACGCCGCGGGGCCAGCCGACGAGGTTGATCGCAGTGATTGGCCGGCCGCCCATGGCGTAAATGTCAGAGAGCGCATTGGCCGCGGCGATCCGGCCCCAGTCGAAGGCGTCGTTGACCACGGGAGTGAAAAAGTCGGCCGTGGTCAGGACGGCAAGGTCCTCGCGCACCAGGACTGCCGCCGCGTCGTCGCCACTGTCAAGGCCCACCAGTACCTCGGCTCCGGGCTGGCCGATCAGGCCACGGACCGCGTCTTCGAGCTCGCCCGGAGGAATCTTGCAGGCGCAGCCACCCCCGTGGGCATAGTCGGTGAGCCGGACTGCGCCGGCGGCACCTTCATCGAGTCGCTGCATTGACGTCTGGGCCTCATTCACCTGCCCAGCGTACCTTCAAGGCAACCCTGCTATATTGAGGCGCGGTGGCGTCCGGGTCCTGGTGGGCCCCCCGGTCTTCAAAACCGGTGCGGCTGAGCATCTCGGCCTGGCGGGTTCGATTCCCGTCCGCCACCGCCAACTTTCGGCAACGAATGCCGCGATACGAGGAGGGCTGTGGACCAGGTCGATCCCCGGCGCCTGATTCCCCGCACGAATGACCTGCTGGCACTGCC
The DNA here is from genome assembly GCF_056396685.1 of Pseudarthrobacter sp. 05T312. NCBI lineage: Bacteria > Bacillati > Actinomycetota > Actinomycetes > Micrococcales > Micrococcaceae > Pseudarthrobacter > Pseudarthrobacter sp. 05T312. Next base: position 17,985 of record NZ_JBFTLY010000016.1, on the reverse strand, counting down.
GGCGGTCCGCGAGGCCCGCACCCGGCTGAACGGGCGGATCATCCGCGAACTCGTCCGGGATGTCCAGGAGCAGGCCCGGAGCGGCGGCCTCCCGGCCGGGCAGGTGGAACCTGTCCTGCTGGCCGCCGTCGCTGCCCGGACGGCGACAACCCTGCGCCCGGTCCTGAACGCCACCGGTGTCATTGTCCACACCAACCTGGGGCGTGCGCCGCTTTCCGAAGGCGCGGTTGCTGCTCTCGTGGCGGCCAGTGGTTACGTGGACGTGGAGCTGGACCTTTCGGACGGCAGCCGTTCCCGCCGCGGCGCCGGAGCCCGCGCTGCCCTCCTCGCTGCATGTCCTGCGGCCGAGGACGCGCTGGTAGTGAACAACGGAGCGGCGGCACTGGTGCTCGCCACCACGGCCCTGGCAGCCGGCCGCGAGGTGGTGCTGAGCCGGGGCGAACTGGTGGAAATCGGTGCCGGGTTCAGGCTCACCGACCTGATGGAATCCACGGGCGCGCGGCTTCGCGAAGTAGGCACCACCAACCGGACCCATCTCCATGACTACGCCGGGGCGCTCGGGCCGGATACCGGCTGTATCCTCAAGGTCCACCCCAGCAACTTCCGCGTCGACGGCTTTACCTCGGCCGTTCCCGTGGATGAGCTGAGCCGCCTGGCTACGGACAACGGGGTGCCCCTCGTGGCCGACCTCGGCAGCGGACTGCTGGCACCGGACCCGTTCCTGCCGGATGAACCGGATGCCGCCACCGCTTTGGCGGACGGGGCCGACGTCGTTATTGCCAGCGGCGACAAACTGCTGGGCGGCCCGCAGGCCGGCCTGCTGCTGGGCCGCAGGGAAGTCATCGCGCGGCTGGCGCGCCACCCGCTGGCCCGCGCGGTCAGGGCCGACAAACTTGCGCTTGCCGCCCTGGAGGCGACTGTTGCAGGCGGCCCGCCGCCGGTAGTCCAGGCGCTGCACGCCGACGCGGGGCAACTGCGCCGCCGAACTGACCGGCTGGCCCAGGAACTTGGCGCAGCCGTGGTCCCGCATGACGGCAGGGTAGGCGGCGGGGGTGCCCCTGGGGTTCCCCTGGCGGGGTGGGCAGTCCGGCTCCCGGAAGGCGCCGCCCGGCTCCTGCGGACCGGGGACCCGGCCGTGCTGCCACGCGTCCACGACGGCTTCTGCCTGGTCGACCTGCGGTGCGTCCCCGAACGGGACGACGCCCGGATCGCGGTGGCGGTGCGGGCGGCCCTGGCAAGCCTCGAAGCCGCGGACGCCGGCAGGGCGGGCTGAGCGGTGCACGTCGTTGCCACAGCCGGACACGTCGATTCCGGTAAAAGCACGTTGGTCCGTGCCCTCACCGGCATGGAACCGGACCGTTGGGAGGAGGAACGCCGCCGCGGCTTGACCATCGACCTTGGGTACGCCTGGACCACACTGCCGTCCGGGCAGGATGTCGCGTTTGTCGACGTACCGGGCCACGAACGGTTCCTCGGCAACATGCTGGCCGGCATTGGACCGGCGCCGGTGGTCTGCTTCGTGGTTGCCGCAGACGAAGGCTGGCAGGCCCAGTCCAGTGACCACCGGGACGCCGTCGCTGCCTTGGGCATCGACCACGGCGTCGTGGTGCTGAGCCGGGCAGACCGGGCTACGGGGCAGCAGGTGGCAGACGTGCTCGCGCGGACCCGCGCAGAGCTGGCCGGGACAGGGCTGCGGGATGCGCCCGCGGTGGTGGTGTCCGCCATTGACGGGAGCGGCCTTCCGGAGTTACGGGCAACGCTCGACGACGTCCTGGCCAGGGTGCCTGCGCCGGTCACCACCGGGCGGGTCAGGTTGTGGGTGGACCGCTCGTTCACCATCACCGGTTCCGGAACCGTGGTGACCGGAACCCTGGCGGCTGGAACGCTCACCCAGGGCGACCGGCTGGAACTGCTCGGGCACACCGATACCCGGACCGTGGTGGTCCGTGGCCTGCAGAGCCGTGATACTTCCTACCCTTCCGTGGAGCCGGTCAGCCGTGTGGCATTGAACCTGCGCGACATTGCAGCAACGGAAATCCGGCGCGGAGACGCCTTGGTCTCCCCGGACGCGTGGCCCACCACAGCCGTGGTGGGTATCCACCGCACCACCGGTGTGGCCTACACCGATGTACCGGAACAACTCATGGTCCACGTTGGCACCGCGTCCGTGCCGGCCCGGCTGCGTCCCTTCGGGGCCGACCACGCCCGGCTGGTCCTCGACCGGCACCTGCCCCTGGTCCTGGGGGACCGGTTGGTGCTGCGGGACCCAGGAAGCCGCTCCGTGCTGGGCGGTGCACGAATCCTCGATGCCGACCCCCCGGCCCTGCGGCGCCGCGGCGACGGCGCCCACTGGGCGGAGCGCCTTGCAGGCATGGACCCCGCCGGTGATGTGCTGGGAGAGGTGGCGGCCCGCCGGGCCGTGCAGTCAGGCCATCTGCGCCGGCTCGGACTGCTGTCCGGACATGACACCGAGGCACCTGCCGGTGTGCAAGTCATTGATGACTGGTGGGTGCACGCTCCCGTTTTTGAGGCGTGGCAGCACCAGCTGCGCGGCGCGGTCCAGTCGCTGCAGGAGCGGGATGCCCTGGCACCGGGCCTTTCCATGGGCGCCGCGCGGGACCTGCTCAAATTGCCCGATGAGAAGCTGCTTTCCCACGTCATCCGCGGGGCTGGCCTGGAACAGGACGCCGGGCACGTCCGGTTGCCCGGCAGCCAGGGCAACCTTGGACCTATCGAGGCGGCCATCGCCACACTGGAGGGCAGGCTCGGCGTGGATGCCTTCCACGCACCCGAAGCCGACGAGCTGGCGGCCTTGGGCCTGGGTGCCCGCGAGCTCGCCGCGGCGGAGCGCACCGGACGTATCCTTCGGCTCCGCGACGGGGTGGTGCTGCTGCCCACGGCACCGGCACTGGCCATGCGCACCCTCGCCGGTTTGGACCAGCCCTTCACCACGAGCCAGGCGCGCCAGGCGCTCGGCACGACACGCCGGACCGCCGTTCCGTTGCTGGAACACCTTGATGCCCGCGGCTGGACCAGGAGGCTCGACGCCGGACACCGCACCGTGGTGCGCTGACCCGCCGTCGGCCGGGAAAAGTGCCAAGCCCGGCTACCCGGGTCGGCGGTCCTGGACCTGGCGCAGGATCTCGTCCACCACGCGGGCGAGCGGCGCGGAGGCGTCGATCGGGATGCCGCCCGGCGGGATTTCTTCCCGGGTTTCGTGCAGGTGTTCGATCAGCTGCCGTTCCGCCGCCTGCGCGCCCCATTCGTCCGGCGGCCGCTCGTCAAGGCGCCGGCGCAGGGTTTGGACATCCACCTCCAGGACGAAGACGGCATCGAACAGGTCAATGAAGGACTCCAGGTTCCGGGACCCGCCGCAGAAGAATGTCACAGGTTCCCGCTGGTCTGCGGCCAGCGCCCGGACGTCGGCAACCCGCCAGAGGTGATGGCCGTGTACAGCCGTTCCGGTGATCCCCGCAACCGGGTCGCCGGTTTCCGGATCACCCTGGTAGGCGAGGTCACGGTCTCCGTTGACGGCCTGGTAGCCGCGGCGCCGCAGTTCATGGCATACAGCGGTCTTACCTGTACCGGAGCCGCCCTCGACAAGGTAATTCTTCCTGCCCATGCCTGATGGTACCGGCGCACGGGAGGGCTGTGATGGTTTGATTGGTCAGTGCTCCGTGTAAAACGCTTTGTGGTCTTCAGCCTGTTCGTGCTCTGTGCCAGCGCAGTGTTCTCGTTCTGGGTGATGGGCCAGCCAGGTACCGGAGCCAACGCCGCCACGCCGGCCCCGCCCCGCGCCGCGGCCAGGCTCCAGGCCCCGGCCGGCGGGCTCGCCACCGCCGTCAACGTCACACCGGTCCCGGAAGCCGGGTGGCTTGGCAACGCCGCCGCGGCCACCGGAATCCCCGTCCGGGCGCTGCGCGCCTACGTCAATGCCGCCGTCACCGCCAACCAAGCCGCTCCCGCGTGTGGAATCGGCTGGAACACTTTGGCCGCCGTCGGCTTCGTCGAATCGGCCCATGGGACGTACGGGGGCGGCAGCCTGGGTTCTGCCGGCCAGGCCAGCGGCCCGATCGTGGGCCCAAGCCTCAACGGAGCGGGGTTCGCCGCCATCCCTGATACCGACGGCGGCGCCCTGGACGGTGACGCCCATTGGGACCACGCGGTGGGCCCAATGCAGTTCATCCCGTCCACGTGGCGGATCGCCGGTATGGACGGAAACGGGGACGGGGCGGCGGACCCGTTCAACATTGACGACGCCGCCCTGAGCGCGGCCACCTATTTGTGTGTCCACGGCGGTGACCTCACCACTGCCCAGGGCTGGACGGCTGCCGTGCACGCCTACAACCAGTCCGACGCCTACCTCCGACAGGTGCGCTCCCAGGCCACCGCCTGCGCAGCGGCAGCGGACACGGTCCGATGACGGGGAGCCTGACGAATCAGCGGGCTCCCGGCGTCCGGGACGGTCAGGCGGGCTGCCACATGACGGGAAGCTCCTTCAGCCCGTAAACGATGCTGCTTTCCATGCGTTCCAGTTCCGCTCCGGGAGCCAGGGCCAAGCCCGGCAAACGGGTCAGCAGCGCTTCCAGGGCGATCCTGGCCTCGAGCCGTGCCAGTGGGGCACCCAGGCAAAAATGAATGCCATGGCCGAACGCCAGATGCCGGTTGGGGCTGCGGTCGATGTCGAACTCAGCCGCCGCCTGGAACTGTTGCCCGTCGCGGTTGGCCGAGCCGATCCACGCCACTATCGGAGCGCCGGCGGGAACCCGTTGGCCGCTGAGGACAGTTTCCGCGACGGCCACCCGGTACATGGACTGGACGGGTGAACGAAAGCGGAGGACTTCTTCGAGCGCCTGGGGGAGCAGGCCCGGCTCCTCGAGGAGGCGGCCAAGGGTGCCGGGAGACTCGGCCAGGCACAAAACGGCGTTGCCGATCAGATTGGTGGTGGTCTCATTGCCGGCTACCAGCAGCAGGGCACAAAAACCGAGCAGCTCGGGCACTGTCAGTTTTTTGCCGTCGATCTCCGCGGCCAGCAGGCTGCTGATGAGGTCCGAGCCGGGTCGGCTCCTGCGCTGGTCGATCAGGGCGAGGAAGTACTCCACCATCTCCGACGTGGTGGTGTCCTGGGGTTCGCCCGCGGGAGCAGACCGCGTTTGGCTGACGATGACATCAGACCAGTGCTTGAAGCGCTCCCGGTCCTCCGCGGGGATGCCCAACAGCTCCGAAATGACGATGACCGGCAAGGGGTAGGCCAGGTCCCTGATCAGGTCCGCGCTTCCGCCGGCTGCGATCCCGTCAAGGAGCTCGTTGGTGAGCCCGGCGATGCGGGGAGCCAACGCGTCAACGGCCTTGGGGGTGAACGCCTGGGTGACCAGGGAACGCAACTGGCGGTGCCTCGGGGGATCGGTGGTGATCAGGCTCGCCGCGAACAATTGCCCGGTACCGGACGGATTGTCCCCGCCCATCCGCGATGAAAACGTGGCGTGTTCCGACAACACCCGCTGGACGTCATCGTACCGGAACACGTGCCAGCTGCCCGACTGGCCATCCTGGAAGACGGGGGCCGTTGCCCGCATGCGTTCATACTGCGGAAAGGGATCAAGCCGGTATTGTGCGGACTGGGTGACGTCCATGGTGGCCTCCCTGCTCACCTGGCGCCCGGCCGTCCACGGTGGGCGCCAGGCCGTCAAATGACTGACCGTAGAACCTTGATCCTAGCCAAAGCATGTCCCTGCGTCACCACGCCGGAACGGTAACCGCGGTACGTCATGCAGTGGGCGGGGCTGGCGGGTGGTGTACCAAGAGGACGCACGGGCCTGGACGGAGGCGCCCGCAACCCTTGGCGCCCTGTGGCGACAGCGGTACCGCTGGTGCTACGGCACCCTCCAGGCCATGTGGAAGCACCGGGGTGCCGTGGTGCAGGGAGGTGCTGCGGGCACGCTTGGCCGGCGTGGACTGGGGTACCTGCTGGTACTGCAGGTGCTGCTTCCCCTGTTCGCGCCCATCGTCGATGTCTTCGCCCTTTACGGCCTGATCTTCCTGGACCCGCTGCGGATCGGGGCGCTGTGGCTGGTCTTCCTGGCGGTCCAATTGCTCATGGCTGCCTACGCGTTCCGGCTCGACGGGGAACGGCTGGGACCGCTCTGGACACTCCCGCTGCAGCAGTTCGTCTACCGGCAGCTCATGTACCTGGTGGTCATCCAGGCCGTTGTCACGGCAGTTGCCGGCGTCCACCTGCGCTGGCACCGGATGGAGAGATACGGCAGCCTGCGCGTCCCGCAGACCCAAAGCCAGGGCTAGGGTAAGTTCAGGCCCATGGAATGTGTCGTGATCTACAGCTTGCGCGAGGGTGTGGACAGATCCACAGTCATGGACGTCTATCCCCGCCACAGGGCGTACTACGAGGCTTTCCGGGCCGCCGGGGGAGGACTGCTCGCCCTGGGCCCCTTCCAGTCTCCGGAGCCCGGCCTGAGCTCGATGGGGATCTTCACGTCGTACGGGGAAGCCGAACGTTTCATTGGCGGTGACCCCTTTGTGACCGAAGGCCTTGCGGACCCTAAGCTGCTCGAATGGAACGCCGTGCACCTGGCGTAGGCGGTTAAGGCAACAACCTGGACGGCGAAGGGGCTTTCTCATGGGTGACGGATTGACGGCCGGCGTGCTGGAGCGCCTGTACACCGGGACGGTGTGGGCGGAGGGGCCATTGTGGGTGCCGTCGTCGCAGACGGTGCGGTGGAGCGATATCCCCAACGACCGCATTCTCGAGTTCCACCCGGACACCGGGGTGACCCAGGAATACGCGACCGGCGTGGAGTTCACCAACGGCCGTACCCTCGACGCCGACGGCAGCGTTGTGCAGTGCAGCCACGGCCGGCGCCGGGTGGAGCGCGACCGGGAGGGGACCGTCACCGGCCTGGTTGACTCTTTCCAGGGCCGCCGGCTGAATTCACCCAACGACGTGGTGATTGCCCGCGACGCCGGCATCTGGTTCACGGACCCGCCCTACGGGATCCTTCCGGGAACAAAAGAAGGGCATGAGGCAGAGCAGGAATACGGGGGCTGCCATGTGTTCCGCTTCGACCCGGCCTCCGGAACGTTGACCCCCGTGGTGACCGACCTCGTGCATCCCAACGGATTGGCCTTCTCGCCGGACGAATCTGTCCTCTACGTCGCGGACACGGCCGGCAGCGCCCACGGGGTCCCGCTGCGGATCGCCGCCTACGCCGTGCGTGACGGCCACTGCAGCGCCAGGACCGGCACGCTCGAGTTGGAGGACGGCCACGCGGCCGACGGGCTGCGGGTGGACGTCGAGGGCCGGATCTGGACCTCGGCCGGCCCCTCCGTGCGGATCTACTCACCGTCCTTCAAACTCCTGGGCACCATCACCGTGCCGGAGACCGTCTCCAACCTGTGCTTTGGCGGACCCGACGGGCAGGACCTCTACCTGACCGCGACCACCAGCCTGTACCGGATCCGCACCACCACCACGGACGCGGCCGCACGCAACCATCCCACCAACCGCAACTGAACGCGAGGACACACCATGCAGCACCGGACCCTGGGCCACAGCGGCGCCGTCGTCACCAGCTTCGCGCTGGGCACCATGACCTTCGGCGCCGAAGCGACCGAGGAAACCTCCCACGCCATCCTGGACAGCTACTTCGAAGCGGGCGGCAACTTCATCGACACCGCCGACGTCTACAGCTCGGGAGTGTCCGAAGAGATTATTGGACGCTGGCTGGCCGGGCGGCCGGGCCTGAGGGACCAGGCGGTGATTGCCACCAAGGGCCGTTTTCCCATGGGGACGGCACCGAACGACGTCGGAACATCCCGCCGGCACTTGACCCGCGCCCTTGATGATTCCCTCCGCCGCCTGGGAGTGGAACAGATCGACCTTTACCAGATGCACGCGTGGGACCCCATCACCCCCTTGGAGGAAACCCTTCGGTTCCTTGACGACGCCGTGGGCCGCGGAAAGATCGCCTATTACGGGTTCTCGAATTTCCTGGGCTGGCAGCTCACCAAGGCTGTCCATGTTGCACGCAGCCAGGGCTGGAACCCGCCCGTCAGCCTGCAGCCCCAATACAGCCTCCTGGTCAGGGACATCGAACACGAGATCGTGCCGGCCGCGCTTGACGCAGGAATCGGCCTGTTGCCGTGGTCGCCCCTGGGCGGTGGCTGGTTGTCCGGCAAGTACCACCGCGACCAGCGTCCCTCCGGGGCAACCCGCCTGGGGGAGAACCCCGAACGCGGCATGGAAGCCTGGAAGGCACGCAATGACAACCCGCGCACGTGGACAGTCATCGACGCCGTCGAAGACATCGCGGCCCACCACAATGTGAGCCCGGCCCAGGTGGCACTGGCCTGGCTGGCGCACCGGCCAGCCGTGACGTCCGTGATCCTGGGTGCCCGGTCCACGGAGCAGCTCGCCGACAACCTGGCGGCCGCCCACCTGGAGCTCAGCGCTGAGGAGGTCACCCGTCTTACCCAGGCCAGCAGGCCCGAGGCGGGGGTCTATCCCTACGGGCCCATGGCCCAGGAACAGCGCAGCCGCAAGATGGAGGGCGGACGGTAGCGCCACGCCGGCGGATAAGCCGGGGCGGCCCTTACAGGGTGTGTTTGAGCACGTCCGGTAACTCCTCCACGTATACGGTTTGCGGCGGGTCGAAGTAGATCACCAACACTTCAGCGCCCACCGGGAAGTCGCTGGTCTTGTCGAACGGATGGGCGTGGAATGCCATGGTGCCGCCAAGGTAGGGCAGCATGACTTCGCCGATGGTGCCCGGGCCGATGCGGCCGGTGACCCGCCCGATCTTGCCGGTCAGGCTCCGATCGACCTCCTTGCGCACGGTACCCCTACGCCCCGGAGCCGGTGGGTGGCTGCTTGGCGTCCTTGCCGTTCTTCAGCGCGGACCGGAGGGCCGGCAGGTAGTCACCCGCCTGGGCCAGGATTCCGCCGAGCATCTTGTTGACGCCCTCACCGCCGTTCAGGACGGTCATTTGTCCCACGTGCGAGAAGGGCTCAGCGGCGGCGGCAATGATGGCGGGCATGTTTTCGGCGAGCTGCTGGGAGATGACCGCGTCCTGGTTGGTGGCCAGTGCCTCGGCACGCGCCTTGATGCCGTCCGCCTCGGCCAGGGCCTTGGCTTTGATCGCGGAGGCGGCAGCGTCCCCCTTCGCCTTGGTGGCAGCCGCTTCGGCTTCGCCCGTAACTTTGGTGGCTCCGGCCGCTGCCGCCGCTGCCGTGGCGTTGGCCTGGGCCGTCACTTCGGTCCGGCGGGCGTTGGCCTGGGCCTCAAGCTCGGTGCGGCGGGCCAGTGCCTCGGCGGCACTGATGTCCGCAGCTTTCTGGCCTTCTGCATCCGTGCGCTTGGCGTAGGCCTTCGCGTCGGCAGGTTTCCGGATACTCGTCTGCAGCTTCTGCTCTTCCCGGTCCGCCTCAAGCTTGGCAACCTCGGTTTCCTGGACCACCACCTGCTGCCGCGCCGTGGCCTCAGCCAGCGGCCCGGCCTGGGCGGCATTGGCCCGGGCGCGTTCGGCATTGGCCTGAGCCACCGACTGGCGGATCGCGGACACGCTCTGCGCATCCGCGATCAGGGCTGCCGCTTCCGCTTCCTTTTCCGCCGCCTCCCGGTTTCGGGTGGCCTCGGCGATCCGGGCCTCCATCTTCACCTGGGCGATATGCGGCTTCGCGATGTTCTGGATGTAGCCGGTGGGATCCTGCAGGTCCTTGATCTGCAGCGAGTCCACCACCAGGCCCAGCTTCTCCATCTCTACACCGCTGGCGCTGCGGACCTGCGAGGCAAGTTTGTCCCGCTCGCGGATGATTTCCTCCATCGTCATGCTGCCAATGATGGAGCGCAGGTGGCCCTCAAAGACGTTGTAAACCTGGCTTTCCATCTTTGGCTGCTGGCCCAGGAAACGGCGGGCGGCATTGGCAATAAAGGGCGGTGCGTCGCCAATCTTGTAAATGACGACGCCCTCCACTATCACCTGGATGCCCTGTGAGGTAACGCAGGAGACTTTGAGTTCGGTTTCATTCAATGTCAGTGACAGGGGCCGCACCGTCTGGAGGCCGGGAAGGACCAAGGCGCCCTTTCCGGTGACAATTTTGAAATCCATTCCTTCCCGGGTTTCAAGGGTTCCGCGGGTTAAGCCGGAAATGATCAGGGCCTCGTTGGGTTCAGCCACTTTCCACATCAGCTTCGTGGCAACCCAGATAAAGCCGACGGCAAAAAGCACCCCCAAAATAATGGCGATAAGCGGGAAGAACGGTGCGAAGTCCGGCATAACCAGATCCTTTCAATGCCGCGAACGGCATCACGGTAAAGCCCCAAATAAATGCAGCCGTCCATTTATCCGAAGAATGAAAGTGCCGTCAATTCCGGTTCACTTGGCAAGCTGTTGTAGACAGTCTGGTTGGGCCCCGCCCAAGAGTCCATAGCCGCACCGATATTTGCCTGCAGCAACCATAAAAGACGGACGACGGCGGGCCTCGCAGTACGCGGGAAGGGCCCGGCAGCGGGGGAAACCGTTGACACGGGCAACCAAGTGCTCGCACGATGGAAATGGAACCGCAATGCGGGTCCAGCGCCAGGCATTGACATTTTCTTCCCTTGTTATTGCCATAAGGCCGGGCGTTCTACTGCATCTGACCAACGGAGTGATGATGAGTATTCAAGGAGTGACCCGGGAACAGGCCGTACGGCGCGCTACGGTGGCGAGCGTGGTGGGTACCACCATCGAGTGGTACGACTTCTTCCTGTACGGGACTGCCGCCGCCCTGGTGTTTCCCCAGTTGTTCTTCCCGGGCCAGGTTGCCTTCGCCGGCGTGCTGGCGGCTTTCGGTACCCAGTTTGTCGGCTTTGTTGCCAGGCCTATCGGCGCGGCGATCTTCGGCCACTTCGGTGACCGGATCGGACGCAAGACAACACTCATGGCCACGCTCTTCCTGATGGCCTTTGGGACGGTCCTGATCGGCTGCCTGCCCACCTACCAAAGCATCGGCGTGGCCGCGCCGGTCCTGCTGGTCCTGCTCCGGATAATCCAGGGAATCGGCGTCGGCGGCGAGTGGGGCGGTTCCGTCCTGCTGAGCATGGAATGGGGCGACCAGAACCGCCGCGGCCTGTCCGCTTCCTGGCCGCAGATCGGGGTGCCGCTCGGGCTGGTCCTGTCCACCGGCGTCGTCAGGATCACAACTGCCGTAACGGGTACTGAAGGGTTTGCTGCCTACGGCTGGCGGATCCCGTTCATCCTGAGCATCATCCTGATTGGCGTGGGCCTGTTCGTCCGGCTGCGCGTCATCGAAAGCCCGGAGTTCGACGAAGTCCGCAAGTCCAACAAGGTGGTGCGTGCCCCGATCGTCGAGGTGATCCGCCGGCAGCCCAAGGAGATCCTCCTTTCGGCCCTGGTGCGCACCTCGGAGCAGGCGCCGTTCTACTTGTTCATCACCTTCGTGATCACCTACGCCACCAAGCAGCTGAAGCTGGACAGCAACTCGATCCTGGATGACACCTTGATCGCGGCGGCGATCGGGCTCGTCAGTGTCCCCCTGTTCGGACGCCTCTCCGACCGCTTCGGGCGACGGCGGGTGTACGGAACCGGGATCGTGCTTACAGCGCTGTTCGCATTCCCCTACTTTGGGCTGCTGAACACCCGCGATTCCCTCTGGGTTGGCGTTGCCGTGGTGGTCAGCCTGATCCTGCACGACATCCAGTACGGCCCCCAGGCCGCCCTGATCGCCGAGAGCTTTGACACCGACATCCGGTACACGGGCGCCGGCCTGGGCTACCAGTTGGCCAGCGTCATCGCCGGCGGCCCCGCGCCCCTCATCGCTGCCGCCCTGCTGGCAAGCTACGGCAACTCGACGTCGATTTCGCTGTACATCATCCTCTGCTGCGTCATTGCCATGGCAGCCCTGATCCTCCTTCCCAGGGCCAAGGGGGCGCTGGCCAAGGATGCCGCTGCCGCCGCGATGCCAAGAAACCTGTAGGGCCGGATGCGGACGGACTTCCAACCTGGACACCTGGGGCCGCGGGCCTTCTACAAATTACTGACGTCGGTGGTGGTTCCGCGGCCCATCGCCTGGGTGTCCAGCACCTCCCCGGCAGGGGTGGACAATCTTGCGCCGCACTCGTTTTTCACTGTCGCCTCGGTGGACCCGCCGATCATCCAGTTCACCTCCGTCGGCGAGAAGGATTCGCTGCGGAACATCGAAGCGACTGGGGAGTTCGTGGTCAACCTCGCTCCTGCAGCGCTGATCCAGGAGGTCAATGCCACCGGCACCAATTTCAGTGCCGACGTCAGCGAATTCGATGCCGCCGGCCTGGCCCGTGAGCCCAGTGCCATGGTCCGGCCGCCCCGGGTCAAGGACTCTCCGGCCGTGCTGGAATGCTCGCTTCACCAGACCCTGCGCATGGGTGACTGCGTCCTGGTGTTCGGCCTGGTGGTGCACGCAGCTGTCTCCTCCCAGGTGCTCAGCGGTGACCACCCGGACGTGGCCGGGCTTGATCCGCTGTCACGGCTGGGCGGGGACGAGTGGGGCATGCTTGGCCCCGTCCGCCACTTGCCGCGGATCCGCGCGTCCCAGTGGCCTGGTTCTTTCACCCCGCGGGAGGCAGGCTCCTGATGGCCACGGTCAGTGTTGACGGGGCGGAGTCCATTGCCACGATTTCCTTCGGCAGCGGCGGGAGGCTCAATGCCCTGGGGGAGCGGGACTGGGAGGATTTGCGGTGCGCAGTGCACGGCCTGGCCTCCGACCCGACCCTGCGCGCGGTCGTGGTGCGCGGCCGCGGTGGAGTGTTTTGCGCCGGCTCCGACATACGCGAATGGGACGGGACGTCGGGCGCGGACGTTGGCCGGACCTTTGACGTGCTGGAAGCCGCCCTGCAGGCGCTTGAGGACCTGCCCGTCCCAACCCTGGCGGTGGTCGAAGGGGTTGCGGCCGGCGGTGGCTGCCAGCTTGCCCTTGCCTGCGATCTGCAACTCCTGACCCCCACGGCACGAATGGGGATGCCTGTGGCACGCCTGGGCTTGCTGGTTCCACCCACCTTCGCCGCCCGCTTGGCACTCCGGGTAGGTCCGTCCCGGGCCAAGGACCTTCTCTACACGGGCCGTATGCTCACTGCCCGGGAGGCGTGGGACATCGGGCTGGTCACCACCCTTGCCCCCGACGACGACGCGGACGCGGCCCTGGCGGCCGTCCTCGACCCCTGGAAGGGTGTCTCGTCGGCTTCCTTGAAGGCATCGAAAGCGGCGGTGGACGAGGGCCTGCGCCTCCTGACGGAGGCCGGCCGCCGCGCGCCAAAGGGCCCCGCGGTGGATCCCGTGGAGTTCCCGGACCGGGTCACGGGCTTTCTCCACCGCCGGGCCGGGGCGGGTCCGCCGGCTCCACCACCGTGATGTCCAAAGGCATCCGGTTGACGCTGCGCAGGCGTCCGGCCAGCACGCTGCGGAGTCCGTGAGCCACCATCCGCCGCTTGGTCAGGAACCTGAATTCCGGATGGTCCGAGGTGACAAGTTCCACGATGGGCAGTGCTGCCTCGCCCGCGTTTTGTCCCCACAGCCCCACCACCACCTGCAGGCCGCTGAGGCGCTGTTGGTAGCCCGCCTGGGACCGCACCCGCGCCAGGAGTGCAGTTTCCACGAGTCCGGGGTTCATACCGTGAACCCGGACGCCGGTGCCCTTGGTTTCCAGGCGGAGTGTCTCGGTGAACTGGCGGACCCACCGCTTGCTTGAGGCGTAGGCGTTCTGCAGCGCCACCGGACCCCGGTCGCCCTGGCCATAGAGGTTGACCAGGTCGCCGTGCCCCTGGCCCAGGAATACCGGCAAAGCAACCCTGGAGCCGTGGAACGTACCCAGGATGTTGGTGCGCACCACGCGCGTGAAGTCGTCAACGGGCGTTGAAGCCGTGGGGCCGAAAATCCCCGACGTGCCGGCGTTGTTGACCCAGATGTCCAGTGTTCCCCGGGAAAGGGCCTCGTCGCGAAGCGCCTCAACGTCCGCCGGTTCGGCGGTGTCGCAGCGGCGTCCGGATGCCGCGATCCCCTCATCGAGCAGGAGGCGGACGGCGGCAGCGACGTCGTCGCCGGACCTGGCTGCCAGCACCACCGTTGCGCCGTGGAGGCCCAGCGTGCGGGCCATGGCAAACCCCAGCCCGCGTGATGAGCCAGTCACCACCGCTACCCGGCCGCGAAGGATGTCCTGGGAGAGCGCGCCCCGTTGGATCCGCATCCCTTTGTCTTACGCCGCTGCAGCTGCGACGGCAAGAGTGCCGGCTTACTGGTCCATCCCGGGGGAAGCCGCCCGGAGCGCTGCCGCGAGATAGGGGGCAGTGCGGCTGCTGCGGGAACGCGCGACGGCGGCCGGGTCGCCGGCGGCGACGATCCTGCCGCCGGCGTCGCCACCCGCGGGCCCCAGGTCCATCACCCAGTCGGCGGCCGCCACCACATCCATGGCGTGTTCCACGACGATCACCGTATTTCCTGCGTCCACCAGGCGGTTCAGCTGCGCCATGAGGAGCTGGACGTCGGCCGGGTGCAGGCCGGTGGTGGGCTCATCCAGCAGGTACAGGGTGTGCCCGCGGCGCGCGCGCTGCAGTTCCGTGGCCAACTTGATCCGCTGCGCCTCGCCACCGGAAAGTTCTGTGGCGGGCTGGCCAAGACGAAGGTAGCCCAGGCCCACCTCCTGGAGCGTCTGGATGGACCGGGCGGCGGCGGGCACCCCGGCCAGGAAACCAGAGGCGGCGTTGACCGTCATGCCCAGCACCTCGGCGACGTTTTTGCCCTGGTAGGTGACCTCCAGGGTTTCGGGGTTGTACCGGGTTCCGTCGCATTCAGGACACGGACCGTAACTGCCGGGAAGGAACAGGAGCTCCACGGCCACGAAACCTTCGCCCTGGCATGTCTCGCACCGGCCGCCTGCCACGTTGAAGGAAAAGCGGCCGGCCCCGAATCCCCGGCTCCGGGCAGCCTCAGTGGCGGCGAATTCCTTGCGGACCGCATCGAACAAGCCCGTGTAGGTTGCCAAATTGGAGCGCGGGGTCCGGCCGATCGGCCTCTGGTCCACTTTTACCAGGCGGTCGATCCGCTCGAGGCCGGACACGTGCCCCACGGCAACGGGTCCGCCCTGTTCCCCGGCGTCCTCGTCCGGCTCCTCGGCGGATGTTCCGGCTCCGGCCTGCAGCACGGCACCGGCCACATCGGCCAGGACCCGGCTTACCAGGGTGGACTTTCCGGAACCGGAGACCCCCGTGACCGCTGTCAGCACGCCGAGCGGAAAAGCCGCATCCAGGTTCCGCAGGTTGTGCCGGCTGACGTCCCGCAGCTCCAGCCACCCGGCTGCTTCGCGCCGGGCACCCTGCCGGGCGCCGTCGTCGTCCCCTCCCGCCTGCGGCACGCCGGGGAACAGGTACGGCCTGGTCACGGACTCCGGCACCTCATCGAGGCCCTGCACGGGGCCGCTGTAGAGCACATTTCCGCCGTCCTCGCCGGCCCGGGGCCCCACATCGACCAGCCAGTCCGCCCGGCGGACCATCTCCATGTTGTGTTCCACCACGAAGACGGAGTTTCCTGACGACTTGAGCTGGTCCAGCACGGCCAGGAGAGGTTCGGCGTCGGCGGGGTGCAGGCCCGCCGATGGTTCGTCCAGCACATAGATGACACCGAACAGCCCCGAGCGGAGCTGCGTGGCGATGCGCAGCCGCTGCATTTCCCCGGGCGAAAGCGTCGGCGTGGCCCGTCCCAGCGCCAGGTAACCCAGGCCCAGTTCCAGCAGCACGGTGATGCGCTGGAGCAAGTCGCGGGTGATGGCCACGGCCACTTCGTTGGACTCCGAAGACTGCTTACGGGATGCTGTCGCCGCCGCGGCCAGCAGGGTGGTGGGGCGGATGATCGCGGCGAGCTCGGTCATGGGAACCGCGTTCAGCGCGGCGATCGTGTGGCCGGCAAACGTCACCGCGAGGGCTTCGGGCCTGAGTCCTGTTCCGCCGCACCGCGGGCACGGTCCGGTCTCCATGAAGCGCAGGACCTTTTCCCGCATGGCGGGACTCTTGGAGTCGAGCAGCGTGTGCATGACGTAGCTTTTGGCACTCCAGAACCGGCCCTTGTAGGGCTTGGCCACCCGGTCCCGCTGGGGCGTCACCTCCACCACTGGCTGCTCTTCGGTGAACAGGATCCAGTCCCGCTGCTTCCGCGGCAACTGCCGCCACGGGACGTTCACGTCGTAACCCAGGTGCGTCAGGATGTCGCGCAGGTTCTTGCCCTGCCAGGCACCGGGCCACGCGGCGATTGCCCCGTCGCGGATGCTCAGCGTGGGGTCCGGGACCAGGGACGCCTCCGTCACGGTGTGGGCCGTACCCAGCCCGTGGCATTCCGGGCAGGCGCCGGCCGCAGTGTTGGGGGAGAAGGCGTCCGAATCCAGCGTCGCCGCGCCCTCCGGGTAGCTGCCGGCGCGGGAAAACAGCATCCGGAGCGAATTGGACAATGTGGTGACCGTTCCCACGGTGGACCGGGACGTTGCGGTTCCGCGGCGCTGCTGGAGGGCGACGGCGGGCGGCAGCCCGGTGATGTGGTCCACCTTGGGGTTGTGGCCCTGCTGGATGAGCCGGCGGGCGTAGGGCGCCACCGATTCGAAGAACCGGCGCTGCGCCTCCGCGTAGATGGTGCCGAAGGCCAGGGACGACTTGCCGGAACCCGAGACCCCTGTGAACGCCACGATCGCATCCCGCGGCACATCCACGCTGATGTTCCGCAGGTTGTTTTCACGGGCACCGCGCACGCGGACGAATCCGTCTTCGGCGTGGTCCGCCGCGGGAGCGGAGGTGTTCAGCGCGGTCAATGTCCCGGTGTTCTGTTTGGCATTCACCGCTTCGACTCTAGTAGCCGTCCGTGCGTGGCCCGAACTTTCCGGGATCTGTCAGGACGGCGCAGACGGATTTACACTGAAGCATTCCGCGGCGCAGGCAGGGGAAGCGGACAGAAAACAGAAGATCAACTACATAGGTGGAAGGGCCGGCCATGGGCAACGCGGCGCAGGGAGCTAACAGGGCAGTATCCGAGGCCGCGTCTGCGGGCCGCAGCCCGGCAGTGCGCATTCTGGCACGCGCCGGATTCGTATTTATCGGCCTGGTCCACATCCTGATCGGGGCCATCGCATTGCAGCTGACCAGGGGCCAGGGCGGAGAAGCGGACCAGTCCGGGGCGATCGGCGCCCTGGCCTCCAAGCCCGGCGGCGGGATCCTGCTGTGGGCCGGTGCCGTGGCGTGTGCCGCCCTGGCCCTGTGGATGGTCAGCGAGGCGGTCTTCGGGGCACGCACGGAGAGCGACTCCAAGAAGAAGCTGAAGGCCGCAGCCAGCGCAGCGGGGAAGGCAGTGGTCTTCGGGTTCCTTGCTTTCACCTTCGCAGTCTTCGCCTCCGGTGGCAGCAAGAATTCCAGCCAGTCGGCCAGCGATTTCACCGCAAAGTTGATGGGAGCGCCGGCCGGAGTGGTCCTCCTGGTGGTGGTCGGGCTGGCCATCATCGGCGCGGGCGTTTTCTATGTGTACCGGGGTGTCACCCGGAAGTTCATGAAGGACCTGCAGGACCCGGGCAACGCGCGGACTGCCGTGGAGTGGATCGGCACCATCGGCTACGCCGCCAAGGGCGTGGTGCTCGCCGTCGTCGGAGTCCTGATCATTGTGGCCGCCGCAACGGCGGACCCCTCCAAGTCCTCCGGCCTCGACGGCGGGCTGAAGACCCTCGGGTCGCAGCCGTACGGCGTGTTCCTGCTTGCTGCCATCGCCGCAGGGCTGATCTGCTACGGCGTGTACTCCATGGCGCGTGCACGGTACGGGAAGTTCTAGGTGTAATTCCCAGGGACGTTGTGAACAGCGTGGCGTGATGTAAGAGGCGAGGGCCTCCGGTATCGATTTGGGTTACCACACTCATCTCGACGCCAGGAGGCCCTCGTGTCCTACGTTACCCACGCCAACGCCGACCTCACACCT
>NZ_JBFTLY010000015.1:0-104222 GCF_056396685.1 Pseudarthrobacter sp. 05T312 | reverse complement strand
GGTTACGGCGGTCATAGCGTGGGGGAAACGCCCGGTCCCATTCCGAACCCGGAAGCTAAGACCCACAGCGCCGATGGTACTGCACCCGGGAGGGTGTGGGAGAGTAGGTCACCGCCGGAACATCATTACAGAAGGGCCCTGACAAGGAATGTCAGGGCCCTTCGACATTTAACCCCTCCCCACGCCGCAGCGAGCGGAACCCCGTCCCAGGGAAACCCTCAGGCCAGTGCCCCAACGCGCCATCACATCCTGCCCGGATTCCTCGGACCCGCCATCACTTCCCGCCCACTACCCGACAGCATGTGATGCTGTTCGGGGAGAAGGGGCAGGATGTGATACCGCGTTGGGGGAAAAGGGGCAGGATGTGATACCGCGTTGGGGGAAAAGGGGCAGGACATGATGCCGCGTCGCGGAGAGTTTCGTAACGACGATGATGGATTGTTGAACAATCAGTCTTTTTAGGGCATTCTTGAAGGACACCCATCCGAGACGGAGATCACAATGCCCAGCATCGACCTGAACAGCGACGTCGGCGAGTCCTTTGGGAACTGGTCGTTCGGCGATGACGCCGCCATTTTCGAAAGTGTATCCAGCGCCAACGTCGCCTGCGGTTTCCACGCGGGCGATCCCGTTGGCATCATGGCCACCTGCCAGGCTGCTGTGAAGGCCGGCGTCACCGTTGGCGCCCACCCCGGTTACCGGGATCTGGCCGGATTCGGCCGCCGCTTCGTGGACATGACCCCGGAAGAGCTGACCGCTGACGTCGTCTACCAGATCGGCGCCGTCCAGGCGGTGGCCCTCGCGGCAGGAACCGCCGTCCGCTACGTCAAGCCCCACGGTGCCCTCTACAACACCATCGTGAACCACCCCAAGCAGGCCGGCGCCGTGGTCGCTGCGATCCTCGCCGTGGACCCCACGCTGCCCCTGATGGTGCTCCCGAACTCCGAGATCCAGCGCCAGGCCGAAGCTGCCGGACTGCGGACCGTGGCCGAGGCCTTCGCCGACCGGGCCTACAATCCGGACGGCACCCTGGTCTCCCGCCGTGAACCGGGCGCCGTGCTGCACGAGGTGGCGGACGTCGTCGAGCACGTCCTGCGCCTGGCAACCGACGGCGTGGTCCGTGCCATCGACGGATCCCTCGTCCCCGTCAAGGCCGACAGCATCTGCCTGCACGGTGACACTCCCGGGTCCGTGGCCATGGCCGCTGCCGTCCGCGCCGCACTGGTGGACGCCGGCATCCAGATCCAAAGCTTCGCTTAGCCATGACCGCTCAGCAGCACGAGGCTCAAGCAACCCCACATGCCGCCCTGACCGGGATCCGCCCCGCAGGGGACCGGGCCATCCTGGTGGAGCTGCCGTCCCTGGACGCTGTCCTCAGCCTCCAGGCGCAGCTCACCGCACATCCGCAGCCGGGCCAGATCGACGTCATTGCCGCCGCAGGAACTGTGATGGTCACCGCTGATTCGCCGCAAGCGGCGCAGGCCCTGGCCGCGCACGTCCGCGGCCTGGACCTGGAGGCGCCCGCGGAGGCCGAGAGCACGCTGGTCACCATCGATATGGTGTACGACGGCGAGGACCTGGATGAGGTGGCAGCCCTCACCGGGCTCGACCGCGGGGGAGTGGTGGCAGCGCACACGGGCCAGCTGTGGACCGCGGCTTTCGCCGGCTTCGCCCCGGGATTCGCCTACCTCACCGGCCAGGATTCCACCCTCGAGGTTCCCCGCCGCCGCTCGCCGCGCACCGCCGTCCCCGCGGGAGCCGTTGCCCTGGGCGGCGCCTACTCGGCCGTCTACCCCCGGCAGTCCCCGGGCGGCTGGCAACTGATCGGCCGGACCGCTGCAGCCATGTGGGACCTGGGCCGGGAAAGGCCCGCGCTGGTCCGGCCCGGGGACACCGTCCGGTTCAACGCGATCCGTGCCCAGGCGACCGTGACGAACCACCAACAATCCATTACCGGCGCGACATCAACAGAAGAACACGCCACCGAAGGCCTCGTCGTCCGCAAACCCGGCCTTCAGTCCACCATCCAGGACCTCGGCCGCCCCGGCTACGCGTCCCTTGGCGTCAGCAGCGCCGGCGCCATGGACCGTGGAGCCCTCCGCCGCGCCAATCGCCTCGTGGGCAACGGCGAAGGTGACGCCGGCATCGAACTCCTCTTCGGCGGACTGGAACTCGTGGCCCGCAGCGACCAGGTCCTTGCCGTCACCGGCGCAGCCGTTCCGCTGGAGATCACGCCCCCAGACGAGCAGAGGGCTGGGGAAGAAAAGCGGACGACGGTAGTACGCCACCCCGCGTGCGACGCCCCCTTTGCCCTCCTGGCAGGGGAGCGACTGACCGTCGGCACCCCCACGGCAGGGCTGCGCTCCTACGTAGGGGTCCGGGGCGGACTCGGCGGACCCGCAGCCCTCGGCAGCCGTTCCACCGACACCATGTCCGGCATCGGCCCTGAACCGCTTCAGGCGGGCGCCGTCCTGCCCGTACGGACTCCCAAGCCCGGGAGCATCGTGGGCCACCCCGAGGTCTCGCCCCTCCCGGACCGGGAAAAAGCCACCGTGCTGCGCGTGGTCCCCGGACCCCGGCAGGACTGGTTCAGCGGCGAAACCCTGCAGGAGTTCCTTCGACGGGAATGGACCGTCACGCCACAGTCGAACCGGATCGGACTCAGGCTGAACGGCCACGCCCTCACCCGCAGCCGGGACGGCGAACTGGCCAGCGAAGGAACCGTCCGCGGCGCCGTGCAGGTACCCCCGGAAGGCCAGCCCGTCCTGTTCCTCTCCGACCACCCGGTGACCGGCGGGTATCCGGTGATTGCCGTCGTCGTCCACGCAGACCTGGACAAAGCCGCCCAACTTCCCCCGGGCACCACCGTGCGGTTCGCCGCCATGCTCCCGGCAGAACTGCCCGAAACACCTAAGGAAAGCCCCCATGCGTAAAGTCCTCATTGCCAACCGCGGCGAGATTGCCGTCCGGATCGCCCGGGCCTGCGACGATGCAGGCCTGGAAAGCGTGGCCGTCTACGCCGATCCCGACGCCGATGCACTGCACGTTTCCGCCGCCACCGAGGCGTACGCGCTGCCCGGTTCCAGGCCCCAGGACACTTACCTGGACATCGAGAAGATCCTCGCCATCGCGGCGAAAAGCGGCGCCGACGCCGTCCACCCCGGCTACGGCTTCCTGTCCGAAAACGCCGGCTTCGCCCAGGCAGTCATCGACGCCGGCCTGACCTGGATCGGCCCGTCCCCGGAAACCATCCGGCTCCTGGGCGACAAGGTCAGCGCCCGCGAAGTGGCCGTCCGCGCCGGCGCCCCCCTTGCCCCGGGAAGCGACGGCCCGGTGGCCAGCGCCGCCGAGGTCCGCGCGTTCGCCGAGCAGGTCGGGCTCCCCGTCGCCATCAAGGCTGCCTTCGGCGGCGGCGGCCGCGGCCTGAAGGTGGTCCGGAACCAGGCCGATATCGAGGAAAGCTTCGACTCCGCCGTCCGTGAATCCCTGGCCGCCTTCGGCCGCAGCGAGTGCTACGTGGAGAAATTCCTGGACCGGCCCCGCCACGTGGAAGCCCAGGTCATCGCCGATACCCACGGCAACGTGGTGGTGGTGGGCACCCGCGACTGCTCGCTCCAGCGCCGGCACCAGAAACTCGTCGAGGAGGCTCCCGCGCCGTTCCTCACCCCCGACCAGCGGGCGGCCATCCACGCCTCGGCCAAGGCCATTTGCCGCGAGGCCGGCTATGTGGGCGCCGGCACTGTGGAGTACCTGCTGGACGGCAGCGGCTTCCTGAGCTTCCTGGAGGTGAACACCCGGCTGCAGGTGGAGCATCCCATCACGGAGGAGACCTCGGGCGTGGACCTGGTGGCAGCCCAGCTGGCCATCGCGGCGGGGGAGAAGCTGCCCATCCTGGAGGACCCGGAAGCGCGGGGCCACGCGTTCGAGTTCCGGATCAATGCCGAGGATCCGGGCCGCGGCTTCCTGCCGTCCCCGGGTGCCGTCACGGAGTTCGAAGTGCCGACCGGGTCCGGGATCCGCGTGGACACCGGTGTCCGCGCCGGCTCCGTGGTGCCGGGGCAGTTCGACTCCCTGCTGGCCAAGCTGGTGGTCACCGGCGCGGACCGGCAGCAGGCCCTGCGCCGCGCCCGCCGCGCCCTGCGCGAGTTCCGCATCGGCGGTCTGGCCACCGTGCTGCCGTTCCACCGGGCCGTGGTGGAGGCCCCTGATTTCACCCGCGACGGTGGGCTGGACATCTACACCACCTGGATCGAGAGCGAATTCGCCGCGGCACTGGCGGCGGACCCTGCCTTCAGCCCCGCCGCCCCGGAGGAGCCCCGCCGCACCATCGGCATCGAGGTGGACGGCAAGCGCATGGAACTGGGGCTGCCCAAGGCGCTCCTGGATTCGCTGCTGGACGGCGGCCGCCGGGGAGCCGCCGGCCGGGATGACGCGGACGCTCCGCAGCAGAAGGCAGGGGAAGAAGCGGAAAGGAACGACGGCGACCTGCTGGCCACCATGGCCGGCACCGTGGTCAAGTGGCTGGCTGAGCCCGGGTCCAGCGTCGAGGAGGGTGAGACGGTGCTGGTGCTCGAGGCCATGAAGATGGAAACGGCCGTCGCCGCCCACCGTACCGGCACGCTCGGCGAGCAGTTCGCTGCGGCGGGGGAGGCCGTCGCGCCCGGCCAGGTGCTTACCAGTATCGGGTAGGCGGGATGCCGGCGCAGTGGCGCGGGCAGGGGCCGATATCGTGGTGCCATGACGTTTGACGAGGTGCTGGCCGATCTCCAGGCCCAGGCCAGGACCACTAAGCACGCCGAAACGGGCCTTTGGGTGGCCGCCCAGCTGCGCAGCCGCATCGAGGCCGGCAAGCTCAAGCCCGGTTCCAAGCTCGCGGAGGAAGCCCTCCGCGAGGCCCTGGGTGTGTCCCGCAATACCCTGCGGGAGGCGTTCACCGCGCTCCATGCCGAGCACATCGTCACCCGCATCCCCAACCGGGGCGTGTTCGTCGCACACCCCACCGCGGACGACATCCGCGAAATCTACCGCGTCCGGCGGTTCCTGGAACCCGCAGCCGTGCTTTGGGCCGGAGAGGCCCCGCTGGAGCCCCTGGCGGCGATCGTGAAAACGGCCCGGGCCGCCGCCGCGGACGGGGACATTCCCGGCATGGCCGGCGCCAACCAGGACTTCCACCGCGCCCTGGTAAACCGTGCAGGCAGTGAGCGGCTCAACAGCCTCATGGAGCAGGTTTTGGCCGAGATGCGCCTGGTATTCCACTCGATGGCCGCCAACCCTGCCTTCCATGAGCCGTACGTGCAGGACAACGCCAGGATCGTGGAACTCCTGGAGGCCGGGGACCGGGCCGCGGCAGCGGACTTCCTCTCCACTTACCTGGACCGCGCCGAGGCCCAGCTGCTCGCCGCCGTCGAACGCTAACCCAAAAACCCTTCCCGGGGAGGGGTTGCGGGATTGTTGAACAAAACGATATGCTGTGGATCACACCGTTGTCCTGCAGCTCACAAAATCCTGCAGCTCTGACGTAACCGGGGCTCCCGCCCCCCGGCGCCGCCCAACCATTCAACCGGGGGCACGGACGCGCCGGCCCCCACTTTTCGCAGACCCGTCACGGGTCCCCTGGGAAGGGATAATCATGCTTGTACTCATCGGGGTGCTGCTGGTGATCGTTGGTTTCGCCATCCGCCTGAACCCCCTGATCGTCGTCACCGTCGCCGGCATCGTCACCGCGCTGCTGGGCGGGATGAACCCCGCACAGATCCTCGACTCGTTCGGCACCGGCTTCGCCAGCAGCCGTTCGGTCACCATCTTCGTGGCCGTGCTGCCGGCGGTGGGCATCATCGAGTACTTCGGACTGCAGGAGCAGGCCAAGGTCCTCATCGGCCGGCTGGCCAAGCTGACGGCGGGCCGCGTCCTGATCGGCTATCTGGCCGTCCGCCAGATCACCGCCGCCGTGGGCCTGAACAGCATCGGCGGCCACGCCCAGACCGTCCGCCCGCTGGTGTTCCCCATGGCCGAAGGCGCCGCGCTGCGCCGCTACGGGCACGTTCCGGAAAAGATCAGCGAGAAGATCAAGGGACACTCCGCCGGCGCCGACAACGTGGGCGTGTTCTTCGGTGAAGACGTGTTCGTGGCCGTGGGCTCCATCCTCCTGATCACCACATTCGTGGACACCACGTACCACCTGCACCTGGAACCGCTCCAGCTGGCCCTCTGGGCCATCCCCACCGCCATCGCAGCCTTCCTCATCCACGGTTTCCGGCTCCTGCGCCTGGACAAGCAGCTGGACAAGGAATACCGCGAATTTGAGCTCACCGCCCAGAAGGAAACCGCAGGAGAAGCCAAATGATCAACGTTGAAGCCGTCTACTGGCTGATCGGACTGCTGTTCGTCGCCTGGGCATCGCTGATTGCCGCCGATACCAACCACCCCCGCCGCTGGGGCAGCTCCGCCTTCTGGGGCATCCTGGGCCTGTGCTTCTTCTACAGCACATGGGTCCAGGCCGGAACCGCACCCGGCTGGATCCTGGGCGTCGCGGTCCTCGTCCTGGTCGTCCTCGCCTCCACCGGGCTGCTGGGCCACGGCAAGCACCGCACCTCCAGCGGCCCGGAACGTGAGGCCTTCGCGAAGCGCTTCGGCAACAAGCTCTTCATCCCGGCCCTGACGCTGCCCCTGGTCACCGTCATCCTGGTCCTTGCAGCGCCTGTGCTGAACATCGGCGGCACCCCGCTGCTGGACCCCAAGAACACCACGCTGGTAGCCCTGGCCATCGGCGCCGTGGCCGCCGTCGTCGTCGCCCTCATCATCCTCAAGCCGAAAAACCCGGCGACCCCCATCTTCGAAAGCCGCCGCATCCTCGAATCCATCGGCTGGGCAGCGCTGCTGCCGCAGATGCTCACCACGCTGGGCATCCTCTTCACCAAGGCCGGGGTGGGCACCGCCGTGGGCACGCTGGCATCGGGCCTGCTGCCCAAAGGCTCGCTGATCGCCGGCGTGATCGTTTACTGCGTGGGCATGTTCCTCTTCACCGTGCTGATGGGCAACGGCTTCGCGGCGTTCCCGATCATGACGGCGGCCATCGGCTGGCCCGTGCTGGTGCAGACCTTCCACGGCGACCCCGCCATCGTCTTCGCCATCGGCATGCTCGCCGGCTTCTGCGGCACGCTCTGCACCCCCATGGCCGCCAACTTCAACCTGGTGCCGTCCGCGCTGCTGGAAATGAAGAACAAGTACGGCGTCATCACGGCCCAGGTGGGCACGGCCATCCCGCTGCTGGCGGTCAACATCGGACTGATGTACTTCCTGGCCTTCCACTAAACCCCTTCGCAAAGGAGCACCATGGACAACGATCTTCGCGCACAGGCGGCACCGGATTACGCGGCCGTGGTGCTGGGCAACCTCGCCGAGCCCTACCCGCACTCGGCGCACCACACCCAGGCGTCTGCTGACGACCGGCCCACCCCGGAGCAGATCCATCCCGCCTTCTACACCTCCTTCGACTGGCACTCCTGCGTGCACATGCACTGGCTGGGCGCCAGCCTCCTGGGCTCGCCTGCTGTTGCGGCTGCTTCGGAAGGAGCGTCCGACGGCGGCACGGCGGCCTGGGTGGACAGCTCCACCGAGGCGTCGCTCCGGGCAGCGCTGGGCGCCAACCTGACGCAGGCCAAGCTGGCGGTGGAACGGGACTACCTGGTGGCCAACCCGTCCTGGGAGCGGCCCTACGGGTGGGCGTGGCTGATGCGGCTGGCCGCCACATGTGCTGGCTCCTCCGATGCGCAGCTCCGGGAATGGGGCGCGGCCCTGGAGCCGCTGGTGGACGCCGTGGCGGAGCTCAGTGTGGCGTGGATGGCCAAGGCCCAGTACCCGGTGCGGCACGGGCTGCACACCAACGCCGCGTTCGGCGTCGGCTACATGCTGGATGCCTTCCGGTCACTCGGCCGGGCCGATGCTGCCGCGGCATGCGAGGAAGCGGCCCGCACCTGGTTCGCCAATGACCGGGGCTGGCCGGGCGACTGGGAGCTCAGCGGCCAGGACTTCCTCTCCGCCGGGCTGAGCGAGGCGGACCTGATGCGCCGTGTCCTGTCCGCCGACGAGTTCGCCGCCTGGTTCGCGGCGTTCCTCCCCGGCCTTTCCGCGGAGTCGCGGATCCTGCAGCCTGTCAGCGTCACGGACGAAACCGACGGCTACCTGGTGCACCTCCACGGGCTCAACCTGACCCGCGCCGGGCAGGTGGCCCGGATCATCGCCACGCTCCGCGAATCCTCCACATCGGAGGCCTCCGCCTCGGCAGCTGTGCTCAACGAGGCCCTGGACCCGCTGTTGAAGGCCGGGCTCCGCGGGCTGGAGAGCGGCGACTTCATGTCCACGCACTGGCTGGCCAGCTTCGCCTGGGATGCCTGGGGCTCAGTGCGGGCCCTGGACTGAGCTGCCTGGGCCGCGGCCGCCCGCATCACGGAACGCGCAGGATGATCGGGGGCGTGGTCACAGGCCCGCCGCACTGTTCGGAACCACCCACCCTGGTCCACACCAGGTCAGTCTCCTGCTGGGCCAGTAGGGTGCGGCCGGCGCTGAGGGCCCGGAGTGCCACGTGCTGCGGAAGCGGAGCCGACGAGACAGTGAAAGCCCACGTGTCGGGAGCCGTCCTGGTGCCGAGGAACGGAGCAGGGGTGTGGGTAGAACCTGGAGCAGTTTCGGTGGGAGTCGGGGTGTCGGGCGCCACGGTCTTTATAGGCACCGGCAGTCCGTAGTCCGCCTGCCGTTCGGAACACCCCAGGTTGCTGCACAGTTGGACCTCGTCGACGGCCGAATTATCCCCGGCAACGGTGACGGTAATGATGCTGGCGTATCCCACGGCCGGGCAGACTGTGCTGCATCCTGCGGCAGGCACCGCCGCCACCAGCAGCACCGCCATGTTCAGGATCCCCCACCCCGGTTTCATGCCTTGAGTGTAAGCCGCCGGCCACAGTCACAATCTGTGCGGTAGGCTCCGGTGGTGCGTCCGGGGTGTGCCGCGCGCTAGTCTTTCCTCACCGCGCGTGGAGCGTGACCTGGGAGCAGCGGGCAGGATCGTAATGAGCTGGCCACCGCCCGCGAGCCCAAGGAAAAGCCGATGCACCGCAACCAGAACGGTACCTGCCCGCCAGTTTCCGCCGCAGCAGGGGAAGTCATCACGCTCAAGCCCCGGCGGAAGCGGACCCGGCATCCCCGGTTGGCCGCCGTGTCCGGTTCGCCGAAGGAACCGTAGCAGGCACTGGCGTGGTGGACGCTGTGACATCGGATTACTCCGTCATCTGGATCTGGACGGACCAAGGCCAGGGCCGCCGGATGTTCCTGCAGGGCTATGGAAGCATCGTCAGCGCGGTTTAGGTCCGACGCCGAACGGCCGGGGACGTCCGGCCACGAGCCAGGCAACTCCGCCCAGCACGCTTCCTAAAACGAGAAATACCAGCCAGGTGTCCCTGGTGAAGGTCCGGATGTCCCGCTCGTCGGTCTGGCTGAAGTCGACCAGGCTGTAGCCCCAGATGGCAAGGCACGGAATGAGCGCCAGCCAAGGCAGCAACAAAGTGGCACCAGTCGCGTTCATATGACCAGTATGCGCCGCTTCTGTCGTGGCAGCGGCGGAGCGGGCCACTCAGGGGACGGGTCGGTCCCGTTGCTCGCGACGCCTGACCCGCCGCTCCTCGGCCTGGAGGATGCCATCGCGGACCGCGGCGCGGATCACGCCGTACAGGATGTAGAAGAAGACGGCTCCGACGAGGACAAACAGGACCAGCCCGGTAAGGTCACCCATTGTTTTCCTCCTCCGGCCAGTACTGCTGAACGGACGCCGCCGCCTGACGCAACGCCCCGCCGTCGAGCATCAGGGACGTTTCCTCCAACCCGAAGTCGGTCCATTGGCAAACCAGCCGGACGTCACCGGCAGGCGGAAGCGGCCACAGCCAGAGGGTGCCGCTGCCGGAGAACTCCTCATCGCCCCCGCCGCCACCGCCGCCGTTCAGGGCGAGGACCGGAGGCTCCGGGTTGGTGCCCGGTTCCACCAGCCCGTAGGGAATTTGGCTGCCGGTGCTCGCTTTTGAACCGTCAGGGAATTCGACGCCGAACATCAGCCCGGTCTGCCGTTCGCTGCGCCCGCGAAAGCCCCTGCCGGGCTGGAAGAACAGCGGCTGCAAATCGTCCCAGTCCCTATCGGATTGATCGGTCCGGCGGAAGAGCCAGGACAGACTGAACAGGCACCCGGTAGAGAAGACTTCGGCGCCTTTGACCGCCACCACCATTCCCGGTGTCCGGCTCACGAACCTGCCCAGATGGACAACGGCAGGCAGTTCATAGGCGGGTGCAGCCACCCAAGGGGGCGGGACGTGCCTGGTTGACCGCGGCCGGGGCGGCAGGGGAGGGACGGGAAAGTCCTGGAAAAAGGTCATCAGCGGTCCTTGGGTGCGCTGGCGGTGACCGACCAGCGGAACGGCGGCAATGGCCACCCTGGATCCCCCAATCCGTCCTTACCTGCGCCAGTCTAGCCTCCGGCCCTGCCTGGTCTTCCCGGAAATGACGGCCCCAGGGCTCCTTTTCATCCTTTGGTGGGAAAATAGAGGCAGGGCACTTGTCACGGCGCCGGCCCGGCAACGGCAGGTCCCGCCCAGCAAAACAGGAGGGGATCCTGATGGACCCCACCACAGTCGTTGTCATTGTCCTCGTCGTCCTGCTCCTCATTGTGGCAAGGATGTCCGTGCGGATCGTGCGCCAGTTCGAGAAGGGCGTGCTCTTCCGGCTCGGCCGGGTCATGGGAGTGCGGGAGCCCGGGCTGCGGCTGATTATCCCGGTGGTTGACCGGCTGCCGCTGGTGAGCCTGCGGATCGTTACCATGCCCATCCAGTCCCAGGGCATCATCACGCAGGACAACGTGAGCGTCGATGTGTCGGCGGTGGCCTACTACCGCGTCGTGGACGCCGTAAAGTCCGTCATCGCGATCGAGAACGTGGCCGCGGCCATCGACCAGATCGCCCAGACCACTCTGCGCAAAGTGGTGGGCCAGCACACGCTGGACCAGACCCTGTCCGAAACTGCACGGATCAACGCCGATATCCGGGAAATCCTCGATGTGCTCACGGTCGAGTGGGGCGTCGAAGTCACGCTGGTCGAACTGAAGGACATCCAACTGCCCGAAAGCATGAAGCGCGCCATGGCCCGGCAGGCCGAGGCGGAACGGGAAAAGAGGGCGAAGATCATTGCCGCCGAAGGTGAGGCCATCGCCGCAACGGCCCTGGGCGACGCCTCGGACACGATGATGGCCCATCCGTTGGCGCTGCAGCTCCGCAACCTGCAGTCCCTGGTGGAGATCGGCGTGGACAAGAACACCACGGTGGTCTTCCCCGCTCCGCTCATGAGCACCATCGGTGAACTGTCCGCCTTCCTGGCCCGCGAAAGCCAGTCGGCGTCCTCCGGCAGCAAGTCGCCTGTCAAAGCGGCCTGACCAGCGCACGGACAATCAACGCCGCGGCCCCGTGAACCGAGGCGGTCCGGCCCTTTCGTTCCCGGACTCCGCCGGACGCTAAAGTCATGGCATGACCACTGCTGCTCTACGGCCTGTCTACTTTCTCTCGGACAGCACCGGCATCACCGCGGAAACCTTGGGGAATACGCTGCTGACGCAGTTTCCCGTGGACAATTTCGACCGCGTCACCATCCCTTTCATCACCACCGAGGAACAGGCGCGGTCCGTGGTGCGGACCATCGACGGCCTGGCTGCCAGCGGGCCGCAGCCGCTGGTCTTTTCCACCGCCGTCAGCAGCGAGATCAGGCAAATCCTGGCTGGCTGCAAGGGTGTGATCGTGGACCTGATCGGCACGCATGTGGGCGTCCTGGAAGAGGCCCTGGGTGCGCCGGCCAGCGGGGAGCCGGGCAGGGCGCACGGCCTGGGGAACGCCGCGCGCTACCAGTCCCGGATGGCGGCGGTGGAGTATGCCATGGAGCACGACGACGGCCAGAGCCTGCGGGCGCTGGAAAAGGCCCAGGTGATTTTGGTGGCCCCGTCCCGGTGCGGAAAGACGCCCACCACCATGTACCTGGCGCTGCAGCACGGGATCTTCGCCGCGAACTTCCCGCTGGTGGACGAAGACTTCCAGCGCGACGGTCTGCCCAAGCCGCTGCAGCCGTTCGTGTCGAAGTGTTTCGGCCTGTCCTCCAACCCGCTGAGGCTCAGCCAGATCCGGACCGAGCGGCGGCCCAGTTCGCCCTATGCATCGCTGCGGCAATGCGGTTTTGAGCTGCGCAGCGCCGAGCAACTGTATGTCTCCCACCGGATTCCGTACCTCAACTCCGCCACCGTATCCGTCGAGGAAATGGCAGCCACCATCCTGCAACGGATGAACCTGAAGCACTGACGAAAATATTCACAAACGTGGTGTGTCGCACATCATGTGGAAACTAAGCGGCAGACCTGAAACTGTGGACAGGGTTTTTCTTCCGGCCGGCACTACCGTGGGTGGCCGGCCCTGCCTACGCCACCCCACTGCAAAGGAGCAGCAATCATGACGACAGACGTTCTGTGGTTCTCTGAACTTGGACTCAAGGACCTGGACAAGGTGGGCGGCAAGAACGCCTCCCTGGGCGAGATGGTCCAGAACCTGACCTCCGCCGGCGTCCAGGTTCCGGACGGGTTCGCAACCACCGCGGACGCGTACCGCAGGTTCCTCTCCGATTCCGGCCTGGACCAGAAGATTGCCGACCGCCTGGTGGGGCTGGACACCGATGACGTGACCGCCCTGGCCGCGGCCGGCCAGGAAATCCGCTCACTGGTCCGTGACACGCCCTTCCTGCCGGACTTCGAGGCGCAGGTCCGCGAGGCCTACCAGCAGCTGGTGGACAAGCACGCCGGCTCCGCCGACCTGTCCTGGGCCGTCCGGTCCAGCGCCACCGCGGAGGACCTCCCCGATGCCTCCTTCGCCGGGCAGCAGGAAACCTTCCTGAACGTCCGCGGAATCGGTAACATCCTGCAGGCCATCAAGGACGTCTTCGCCTCGCTCTACAACGACCGCGCCATCGCCTACCGCGTGCACCACAAGTTCGAGCACGCTGAGGTGGCGCTCTCCGCCGGCATCCAGCGCATGGTGCGTTCCGACGTCGGCGCTTCCGGCGTCATGTTCACCATGGACACCGAGTCCGGCTTCCAGGACGCCGTGTTCGTTACCTCCTCCTACGGGCTGGGCGAAGCCGTGGTGCAGGGTGCCGTGAACCCGGATGAGTTCTACGTGTACAAGCCCGCCCTGGAGGCCGGCCGCCCGGCGATCCTCAAGCGCGGCCTGGGCGAGAAGGCCCTGCAGATGACGTACACCAACAGCAGCGAGATCGGCCGCACCATCGATTTCGTGCCGGTGGAGGACTCCCTGCGTGCGCGCTTCAGCCTGACGGACGACGACGTGGAGCAGCTTGCACGGCACGCCGTCGCCATTGAGAAGCACTACGGCCGTCCCATGGACATTGAGTGGGGCAAGGACGGGACCGACGGCGGCCTCTACATCCTGCAGGCACGCCCGGAAACCGTGCAGTCACGCCGCGCCCCCGGCAGCATGAGCCGGTTCCGCCTGAACGAAAGCGGCTCCGTGCTGGTTGAGGGCCGTGCCATCGGCCAGCGGATCGGCGCCGGCAAGGTCCGTATCCTCACCTCCATCGACCAGATGGCCTCCTTCCAGACCGGCGACGTCCTGGTGGCGGACATGACCGATCCCGACTGGGAACCCATCATGAAGCGGGCCTCCGCGATCGTCACCAACCGCGGCGGACGCACCTGCCACGCAGCCATCATCGCCCGCGAACTCGGGATCCCCGCCGTCGTCGGCACCGGCAACGCAACGGACACCCTGTCCGACGGCCAGGAAGTCACCGTGTCCTGCGCCGACGGCGAGACCGGCACCATCTACCAGGGCCTGCTGGACTTCAGTGTTGAGGAAACCGGCATCACCCAACTGCCCGAGGCGCCGGTGAAGGTCATGATGAACGTGGGCACGCCGGAGCAGGCGTTCACGTTTGCGCAGCTGCCCAACCACGGCGTGGGCCTGGCCCGGCTCGAGTTCATCATCAACCGGCAGATCGGCATCCACCCCAAGGCCCTGCTGAACCTGGACAGCCAGCCCGAGGACGTGGCCGCCGAAATCCGGCAGCGGATCAGCGCCTACGACAGCCCCCGCGAGTACTACATCAAGCGGCTTGCCGAAGGCGTGGCCACCATCGCCGCGGCCTTCGCGCCGGAGCCGGTGATCGTGCGCATGTCCGACTTCAAGTCCAACGAGTACGCCAACCTCATCGGCGGACCGGCGTATGAGCCGCACGAAGAGAACCCGATGATCGGGTTCCGCGGCGCGTCCCGCTACCTGGAGCCGTCCTTCCGGGACTGCTTCGACCTTGAGTGCGAGGCCCTGTCCTTCGTCCGCAACGAAATGGGCCTGACCAACGTCAAGCTGATGATCCCGTTCGTGCGGACCCTGGACGAGGCACAGGGCGTCATCGAACTGCTCGCCGAGAACGGCCTGCGCCGCGGCGAAAACGGCCTCGAAGTGATCATGATGTGCGAGCTGCCCTCCAACGCGCTCCTGGCCGATGAGTTCCTGGAACACTTCGACGGCTTCTCCATCGGCTCCAACGACATGACCCAGCTGACCCTGGGGCTGGACCGCGACTCGGCCATCGTTGCCAACAGCTTCGACGAGCGGGACGCCGCCGTGAAGAAGCTGCTCAGCATGGCCATCAAGGCCTGCCGCGCCCGCGGAAAGTACGTGGGCATCTGCGGCCAGGGCCCCAGCGACCACGCTGACTTCGCCGAGTGGCTGGTGAAGGAGGGCGTCAACTCCGTCTCCCTGAACCCGGACACCGTCGTGGACACCTGGCTCAGGCTCGCCGGCGCGTCGGAGGAAACGCCGAACGTTGCCGCGGCTGCCGGCGTATAGCGCCCAGCCACTTACCCCTGGGCCGGTTCGGGCAGCAGCCCGAGCTGGCCCAGGAGTTCCAGTTGGTCAAAGTAGGCGCGGTGCGAGGTGATTACACCGTCCTCCACCGCAGCGACATCGCAGCTCCTGACCCGGACCTGCCTTCCGGTGGGCGGCAGCGTAACGCCGGCAGGCAGGCCCAGCTGCCCGGTGTTGGTCCCCACCACAAAGCCTTCGGTAATGGCCACGTCCCCGGCCTCATGCGTGGCTGTCCGTTCGTACCTGACGTCAGGCATCGCCTCCCAGAAGTGTGCGTAATAGTCCGCGATCGCCGTCCGTCCGCTGATTCCGGCCTGGTCCGGAGTCCGGATGACCGCGTCCCCGGCGTAGCAGCCGGCCAAGGCGTCCCTGTCCTTTGCGTCCATGGCCGCCATCAGGCGGTCCATGGCATCGCGTGCCTGTCCCATGTTTGCCTCCGCTGAGTGCCGGCGCCGGGCCCGGGTGCCCGGCGTCATAGAAGGAACGTACGACGCCGGAACGCACCGTTGCGATCCCCTCGCCGGGGGTTTCGGGGCACACCGGAACCCCCAAATTGGGGGATTGCCGCGCTGGCCGCCGGGACCATACTGGAGGTATGTGGGAGGAGCGCGCGGAGCGTGCCCGGCGGGAGATCGCGGCCATGGCCGCCGCCGGGATGGACCTGGCCGACCTCTACGCGTCGGCGCTCGCCGTCGTGCAGCGGGAGGTGCCGTTCGAGCAGGGCTGCTGGGCCGGCGTCGACCCCGATTCGATGGCGATGACCTCCATTTCCAACTGGCAGCGGTGGCCGGTGGCCAGCCACCAGTTCGAGGAGTATTTCCTGCGGTTTGCCCAGTCGGAGTACACGGGCCGGGAGCCAAACACGTTCGTGGAGCTCCTGCGGCGTCCACGGCCAGTGGCCAGGATCTCGGACGCGCCGCACCGTGAGGTGGCCGGCAGCGTACGGATCAACGACCTGCTCAGGCCGCTGGGCCTGGAACACGAGCTCCGCGCAGCGTTCCGGGTGGATGAGGCGTGCTGGGGAGTGGGCAGCATCTTCCGGGAGGCGGGCCGGGATTTTTCCGACCGGGAGGTGGAGTTCCTCTCCGCCATCACCGCCACCCTGGCTGCGGCGACCCGCGCCGTGGTCCGCGTGGCGCGGGCCGCCGGACCGGCCGCCGTCGGGCCCGTCATTGTGCTGGCCGGCCTGCACGGCGACCTGCGCGCGGCTACTCCCGCGGCCGCTTCCTGGCTCGCCGCCGTGGAGGACGCGGCGCCGGGCCGGTTCAGCCAGACGCTCTATGCTGTGGTGGCACAGGCCCACGCGGCAGTGTCCGGGACCGCCCGGGCAAGGATGCGGGACGCCGGGAACAACTGGGTGGTGCTGCAGGCCTGCAGGCTGATCACCGGAGATGACCCCGAGCAGATGGTGGTTACCGTGGAACCGGCCACTACCCATGAACTCGCCAGCCTGCTGCTGATGGCGTACGGCGTCACAGCGCGGGAACGCGACGTGTGCCTCGAGGTGCTGACGGGCAGTTCGACGGCGGAAATCGCCCGGCACCTGTTTATTTCACCGCACACCGTCCATGACCACCTCAAATCGGTCTTCGGGAAGGTGGGGGTCGGCAGCCGGGGCGAGCTGGTGGCACGGCTGGTGGCGTAGTTTCCTACGCCGTCCTGCGGGCGGTGGCCGGGAGATGCAGGGCGGGATCGAACCGCTCGAACGACGACGCACCGATCACAAAGATGCCGCGCTGGGGGATCCAGAAGTCACCGAGGCGGGTCTGGACGGTGAGTGGCTGCGGGGTGCCGAGGTCCTCGCCGCCGAGGGTTGCCGTGCTGCGGGAGATGAACCACATCCTCCGGGGTTTGGCCCGGAAACCCTGCTTGTTGGGTACGCTGCCCGCCAGCCCGAGGCGTCCGGCGCTGAGCATGGGGCCGGCGGCGGAGCCCATGGTTTTCAGGAATGCCGCGCTGGACAGGAGCTTGTTGGGCAGGACCGACATGACAGCGCTCATGGCCGCGGTGACGGGCGTTGACACCAGTTCCACGTCCCAGGCGAGGTCCAGGTCCTGGCCGACGGTCACGGTGAAGGACGTGTCGCCGGTCCATTCGACGCTGACGTCGGACTGGACGGCTTCGGTGAGTCCGGCGCTGAAATAGCGGGCGCAGGAAACGTCGGGTGCTGCTGTTGCGTAGATGCTCCAGGAACCGGAGGGCCGGCGCAGCCAGACAGAGGTGTAGCCGGGCCCCACGCTGGTCACGGGGAACCGCCGCATGGCCAGGACGTGGCCGGTGCTAAAGGTCAGGCCCATCACGCCGTATCCGGAGAACCGCTCGTCGTCTCCAGGGGTGAGCGTGGCGTGGTGTTCAGCTTCGAGGGCCCGTGTCCGGATGGTCTTCATGGCTTGCCGCCTCCGCATGGATGTGGGCTGAGTTTACGCCCGGCCCCGCACGGCTTCAACGGCCTGGAGTGCCCTGGCGGAGGCACTCCAGGCCGGCGGCTCACTGAATCGATTGGCGCGTGCCCTCCGGGGTGAGGCGGACTGCGGCCACGGCGGCCGCCAAGACGGCAATCCAGAAAACCCCGATAAGCCAGATGCTTCCGCCGCCGGCCAGGCTCAGGCCCGTGACGATCATGGGCGTAAAGCCTGCCCCCAGCATCGAGGCTCCCTGGTAGGCGAGTGAGGCTCCGGTGTAGCGGTTGCGGGTGGGGAACTGTTCGGCGACGTAGGCGGCGATTGGTCCATAGAGGAACCCTTGGACAAGTCCATTCCCGAGGATTATCGCCACGCCAAAGCCCCAAAGCGTCCCGTTGGTCATCAGGATCAGGACGGGGTAGGCGAGGATGATGCCAAGGACAGAGGCGCCGATAAGAACACGGTTCCGGCCGATCCGGTCGCTCATTCGGGCAGAGTAGAAACAGATGATGAGGGTCAGGACTGCGGCGGCAGCTTTGATGTTCAGTACGCCGTTCTTGTCCGCGCCGTTCCCTACGGCGACGGATACACCCCAGACTGTGGTCATCGCCTGGCAGACATAGAAGGCCGTGGCGGCAGCGAGGCCAAGGACTACCGCGCGGGAGTTGTTGCGCAGGACATCGAACAGCGGCACCCTCCGCTGTTCCCCCTCCAGCTGAAGCCGTTGGAATGCGGGAGTTTCGGACACCTTGAGCCGGATCACGAGCCCGATGACGATGAGCGCAGCACTTAGCAGGAACGGGATGCGCCAACCCCAAACGAGGAAGTCCTTACCGGACACGGCCGCGAACAATGAGAGTGCAAGCGTGCCAAGAATCGCACCGGCGGGGCCGCCCGCGTTAGCGAATGCCGCCGCGAATCCCCGGTGCTTGGCCGGGGCGTGCTCAATCGCCATGAGGGCGGCACCTCCCCATTCGCCGCCGACAGCGATGCCCTGGATCAAGCGCAGGAGCACCAGGGCGACCGGGCCTGCCAGGCCGGCCTGCTCCGCCGTCGGGAGGAGGCCGATCGCGACGGTGCCGAAGCCCATGATCAGCATCGAGATCACCAGCATTTTCTTGCGCCCGAGCAGGTCACCGAAGTGACCGAATACAACGCCGCCGAGTGGCCGCGCCAGGTAACCCACCGCGAGCGTTGCGAACGAAGCGAAGAGCGCAAAGCCCGGGCCCAGGTCAGCAAAGAACACCTTGTCGAACACCAGCGACGCTGCCGTCGCATAGAGCATGAAGTCGTAGTACTCGATCGCGCTGCCGATGAAGGACGATCCGAGGATGCGGCGCATGTCCCTTGTATTGAGCGAGACGTCCTGCGTGCCGTTGATGAGCGGGGTTGTTGAGGCCATGTCTGTTCCTGACGTCTAGTTCTCAGCGCTGGGGCGGAGAGGGATGGTGTCGAGGTCGGTGGGCAGGATGAAGCGGCCGGAGAAGTGTTCGGCTGCCTCCAGCCATACCCGATGGGGTGCGTGGCCGGGGACGAGGTGGTGCAGGGCAAGTTGGCCGGCGCCGGCGGCCTCCGCAGCCTTGGCGGCGTCACGCACGCTCGTATGTGATTTGTAGTGGTGGTCGCGGGCAGCACGCGAGGCGCTGTCTGTCTTGTCGCCGTACAGTTGCTCGACCCAGTCGAAGTCGATTGCCTCGTGCAGCAGAAGATCGGTGTCCTGTGCAAGGGTGACCAGATTCTGCGTGAAACATGTATCGCCGGAAATGGTCACCGAACCTTCTGCGGTGTCGAACCGGAACGCGAACGCGGGAGCAACGGGTGGGTGCTCCACGAGGATGGCGGTCACGGTCACGAGTTCGTCGCGGTAGACCTCGAAGGGGTCCATCTGCGGGCACGGGTTGGTGTTGGGGTGGTATCCGGTCCCGTCCGGAATACGGATGTCCTCGGCCTGGAAGACGTCGAGGGGGCTGGGCTTGAGGCTGTCGAGGATGCGGTCGTTGAGGTCCGTTGCGTGTGCAGCCATCAGCATTTTGAACATGTCCCGGGTGCCCGGGGTGGGATTTGAGGGGGCGAGGGGCGCGGGGGCGACGGCGGCACGCGGGGACACCGGGGGCAGCGCGCCGCGGTCTCCGGGGCCGATGATGCGCACGGGGTCACTGGTGCGGTGCTGGAGGGCGTAAAGGCCGAAGATGCCCAGGCCTGCGAGGTCATAGACATGGTCGGAGTGGAGGTGGGTGATAAACAGGGCCCGCAGGTCTTTCAGGTCCAGGCCGGCCTGCGCGAGCCGCCTGCCCGCTCCCTGGCCGCAGTCGACAAGGTAGAACGCGTCGCCGACCACGACGGCGGTGGCGATCCCTGTCCGTTCGCCGGAGTCAGCCGCGGCCCACCAACGGGGACCTCCGGCAGTGCCGAGCGTGATGACAAAGGGTGGGGTTGCCATATGAATCTCCTTTGGTTCGAGGCTGGTTTCAAGTGTGGTCTGGCACACTTCATTTGTATAATCAATCAATTTGAGAACTATGATCAGGAAAACTTATGCCAGCCGAATTCACACTGCGCCAGCTCCAATACTTCGTTGCGGTGCTCGATGCGGGATCCGTTACCGACGCGGCCAGGAACAGCAACATCACCCAGGCCGCAGCGTCGATGGCCATCGCGCAGTTGGAACGTGCCCTCGGTGTTGAACTCCTGCTGAGGACCCGCTCCAAGCGCGTTGTGCCAACTGCTGCCGGCGAAGCGCTCGGTGCCCGGGCCCGGCGGGTCCTGGGGGAGGCGGCCGAAATTCCGGATGCCGTCCGTTCTGGCTGGGAGGAACCCCGTGGACGGGTGTCGATTGGATGCATGGTGGCAATCAGCCCCCGGCTGATGCCGCGGCTTCTGGCCGAAGTGGGTCGGCGGTGGCCCGACATCGAAGTGGACTTCACCGAAGGCGCCGCAGAAGAACTGCAGCAGGCCGCGGCGGGTGGTTCCCTGGACGCGGCTTTTGTTTACTCGCTCCAGGCTGTTGCCGGCGTGGACCTCATACCCATTGCCAAGTCCCGATTGCATTTCTTGCTTGCCGCCAACCACCCCTTTGCGGCCCGCCAGTCGTTGCACTTCGCGGATCTCGCGGACCAGGACGCTGTCCTGTTGAATGTGCCGCCCAGCGCCGAGCGCCTGATGGCAATGTTCCAGTCCGCCGGTGTCGAGCCGCGCGTCCGGTGGAGGAGCGCGGTGTCTGAGACGATCCGCGGCATCGTTGCAAGCGGTCAGGCCTACAGCATCAGCAACGTGTGGCCTGGCATGGAACACCTCTACCCGGAGTTCGGCGTTTCCGTGGTTCCGGTAGCGGACGACGTGCCCTCCAACGGCGTGGTGGCAGCCGTCCCGCCCGGTGGACGCCGTCCGCGCCGCGTTGACGTGGTCCTCGAGGTGGCAAAGGAGATCGCCAGTGCTGCGCCCACCGACTGGTGATCGCCCAGGGTCCGGCGGTTAGTCCGCCAGGATCTGTTCGCGCAGGATGTCCGCGTGGCCGCAGTGCTGCGCCAGTTCGCGCAGCATGTGCAGGTACAGCCAGCGCAGCGGGACGGGTCCGCGCCGGTTCCCGGTCACCACGTCATCCAGGCCAAGGGGAGCGGCAGCGGCACGGGACGCGGCGCAGGCATCCCGGTGGGCTGCCCGGACTGAGCCGATGGTGTCGCCGTCGTCCAGGATGAATGACTCGTCCGGCGTGGCGGGAATGCCGATCTCGCGGCGCGGGCGTCCCGTGAAGGCCTCATCGAACCAGACCTTTTCCACGAAGGTGGCATGCTTCACCAGGCCCAGCAGGGTGGTGCGGGACGGGACCAGCCGGCGCCGTGCCTGCTCCTCGGTCAGTCCGTCCAGGCACGCGTCCAGCGCGGCCCGGTGCTCGTCCAGGAAGAACTCGAACTGGACGCGCTCAGGCTCGTTGATGACGTCGTCCATGGAGTGGGAGTGGGAGACCATACGCAGACCCTAGCAAGCGGACCGTCACCCCCGCCGTCGTGATTGTCGGGACTCTGCCATCGTGCAGGCGACCGACTAGCCTGCACGCTAGTTATGCCTCGCCCATAGCTGCAGCCACAGGAGCAGCCGCGTCTCGGGATCGTCAAGGTCAATGCCGAAGAGCGTCTTCACCCTGGACAACCGGTAGCGGACTGTGTTGACGTGCACCTTCAGTGCACTGGCCGTTTCCATGGCGTTGCCGCCGCAGCTCAGGTACGCCCGGATGGTCTCCTCAAAGGATTTCCTGTGCTGTTCGTCGTAGTCTGCGATCCTCGTGGCGTGCAATCCGGGGAGCTGCCCGGCCGCGGTCAACGACGACACAATTCGGCGCAGCTGCAGGCGCGAGCCCAGCGATTCATCGTCGGCCACCACTTGGTCCGAGTCTTGGTCGATCTGTCCTTCCGTGACGGTGCGGATCAATTCGGACAGGACCGTCTCGGCATTGATCCGGGACTCTGCAAGCCGGTTTACAGTAACCGCGGTGCCCAGCGCGGCCAGGACGGGGCGGCCGAGGGCCCGTCGCGCATTCCTGACAATTGCCAGGATGGCGCCGCGCTGGAAATGCCAGTCCGAATCGTTTGACTGTGGCAGTACGACATACACAATGTTGTCTGAAAGTCCGCAGACCGCAGAGGGCAGCCGTATCGCACAGGCGGTTCGGATGGTGTCGAAGAGGCGGAGGCGTGACTGCAGGGTTTGGGCAGCCACGGCGTCCGGTGGCCACGCCGTGAGCGCCGCCACCCGGATGGCGTCCGCGGAGATACCGAGCCGGATAGCTGCCAGCTCGGCGCGTTTCGGTTCGAACAGCAGGGGCTGGACCATGTCCAGCTGCCGCGTGAGGTTCGAAACATAAGTGGTGCGCTTGTGCAGGATGTGGAGTGCGGCGACGTTCGCCGCTTCCCGCAGGATCCGGTCTGCCTCCTTATTCTGGTGACCGGCCCGTTCCAGGAGCCAGAGAGACCCCAGCACCCCCGCTCCCGCGCGGATGGATATGGCGGTGCGGCGCAATTCCGGGTCTTCCGTCTTCACGTCCACTACATCGGATGCAGCATGGACGCGCCGGTAGTCCTTGTCTGTCTCCGCCGACCGCGGTACCTGCAGGCGCAGGATGGAACTGCGCCGGGTCTCATCAATGGGCTGGTCCGGGAGCGTTGAGTAGGCAAGGATGGTTTGATCGGGATCAACAATCGCCACGGCGCCCCCGGCCTGCGCGGCCACTGTGTTGGCGAGGTCGAACAGGTCG
The DNA here is from genome assembly GCF_056396685.1 of Pseudarthrobacter sp. 05T312. NCBI lineage: Bacteria > Bacillati > Actinomycetota > Actinomycetes > Micrococcales > Micrococcaceae > Pseudarthrobacter > Pseudarthrobacter sp. 05T312. The sequence goes on along the minus strand of NZ_JBFTLY010000015.1, from coordinate 81,621 downwards.
CCGGGGCGGATGTCCACCAGCGTGCGTCCCGACTGGCGGTGCGGTATGACGGCCGCATCCATGATCTCTGCCAACTGGTTCCACGGCACTGAGTCCGAGGCGCGAAAGAGCGCCATTCCTGTTTCGCGGGCGGCCGCCCGGAGCGCGGTGTCCGGTTTTCCATTGGTCTTGTAGACGATTCCCACATAGCCGGCATCCGCGAGGTCCTGGACCTTGGCCCGCAGACGCTTCCCGGACAAGGAGAGGCCGACGGCCAGGGCAACGGCACCGGGATACTTGGCAGGCGGCGCCATGGAGTCGTACAGGACCGAGCCAGCCACCGCCTGCTGGCCATTGGCAGGCATCTCGACCAGGCTCACGATCTCCGAACCCGTGGAGTGTGCCACATCCAAGAGGGTGGGCAGGGAGAGGGGCTCGACGGCGGTCACCCCGGCAGCGCCGAAATCGGCACTTTGGTAGTTTGCGCTAATTCGGAACCTCCTGACTTATGGGTTTCTCCATAGTCGCACAGCCCGCGGCTTCCTACGCTGAAGTCAACGAAGCAAAAGTATGCAGGGGAAGGCCGGCATTGAAGATCAGCGAAGCCAAGGAGCTCATCCAGGTCAAAGCACCCGTATTCTCCCGGCAGCGCCGTGTGCTGGCCAACGCGTACAACGTGGAGGAATACCGGAAGTCCGCGCGCAAAGTCCTGCCCGCAGGAATCTTCGACTACCTCGACGGCGGGTCAGAGGACGAGGTGACGCTACGCCGCAATCGGGCTGTCTTCGACTCCTGGGCCCTCATGCCCAGCTGGGGGCCCGTCGATGGACCTGATGCCAGCACAGTCCTGCTTGGCAGGACCAGCGCCCTGCCATTGACACTGACCCCTACCGGCGCCACCCGGTTGTTCCACCCCGAGGGGGAGGTAGCCGTCGCGGCGGCAGCCGACCGCGCCCGCGTCCCTTATGGACTTGCAGGGCTAAGCACAGTGGCTATGGAGACCATTGCCCGGAGCCACCCAGGCCTGGACCGCTGGTTCAACTTCGGGCTCGGCTCGGAGCCGAAGGCCGCGAAGGACAAACTGGCACGCTGTCAAGCCGCGGGATTCACCACACTGATTGTCGGCGTCGACACCCGTGCGCTCGGCGCAAGGGAACGCGACCTCCACAACGGCTTTACCGCTCCGCCCGCCTTGACGCTTTCGACTATCGCTGACATTGCCCGCCGCCCATCATGGTGGGTCAACTTCCTGAAGTCGGAGGGCATCAGCTTCCCCAACCTGGATCCACACAATGCCGCTGCCACCTCGATGGTCACCCCCTCCATGTGGCAGCACATCCTGGGCCATTCGGACGCATCCAGCGGCTGGAAGGAACTCGAAGCACTGCGTCAGGCCTGGCAGGGCAAGATCGTACTCAAAGGCTGCGTCAACCCATCCGATGTCGACAAGGCAGCCCGGATCGGGCTGGACGCCGTGCAGTTGAGCAACCACGGCGGTCGCCAGCTGGACCACATGCTGAGTCCCATGGACGTCCTCCAGGAATCGCGGCAGCGGGTAGGTGACTCGCTGGAGATCTACGTGGACTCCGGAATCCGGCGGGGCAGCGACATCCTCAAGGCGCTGGCGCTCGGAGCAGACGCCTGCTCCATCGGCCGGGCCTACCTCTACGGTCTGGTCGCTGCCGGATCTCCTGGCGTAGGCCGCATCATTGACATCCTCGCGGACGAACTCAGGCGTACCATGACGCTGGTAGGTGTTTCCAGCGTCCCTGAGCTGAAAGCCAGGGGTGGGGAGATCCTCAGGGACCTCCGTTCTTCCGGCGAAATTCTTGAGACAACGAAGTCAGGCAACAACTAAAGAAGATCCCTGAAAGCTAAGGAAGCCATGCGCACCAGATACGTACTCCCCGTCCTTGCCGTAGCCTCGGCACTCGCGCTCTCCGGATGCGTGGACAACAGCCAGCCGGCCGCCACCGGGCCCGCCTCGGCGAGCGGCACCGCCGCCGCCGTCGACGTCAAAAAGAACGACTCCATCGCGGCGTCCCTGCCGGACAAAATCAAGAGTGCCGGGGTCCTGAACGTCGGCATGGCCAACAACTACCCGCCCAACGAGTTCAAGGATGACAACGGGGCGCCGGCAGGCTGGTCCGTTGACCTCACGAATGCACTGGGCAAGGTGATGGGCCTGAAGGTCAACTTCGATATCGGCACCTTCGACAACATCCTGCCCGCGGTGCGTGCAGGCAAGGACGACATGGGCATGTCCTCGTTCACGGACACCAAAGAACGGGAGAAGCAGGTGGACTTCCTCAATTACTACTCCGCCGGCATCCAGTGGGCAGCCCCGAAGGGTAAGACCGTGGACCCTAACAACGCCTGCGGACTGAAGGTGGCTGTCCAGGCAACCACTTATGAGGACACCGACGAAGTGCCCAAGAAGTCAAAAGCCTGCACCGACGCAGGCAAGCCTGCAATCCAGATCTTCAAGTTCGACGCGCAGGACCAGGCGACCAATGCACTGGCGGTGGGGCAGGTGGATGCCATGAGCGCTGACTCGCCCGTCACCCTCTATGCGATCTCCAAGACCAAGGACAAGCTGCAGACCGCCGGCGACGCATTTGAGGTGGCTCCTTACGGCATCCCCGTCGCCAGGGGCAGCGACTTCACTCCGGTCCTCCAGAAGGCGCTCCAGTCGCTGATCGACGACGGCACCTACACCAAGATCCTGTCCAAGTGGGGAGTGGAAGCCGGTGGAGTAAAGACGGCTGCACTCAACGTGGCATCCAAGGGGTAGCAGAACATGAGCAGGGCGGAATCCGACGGAATGATTGAGGCGGGCCACGGCAGAGGCCCGCGCAGCGGCAGCGGGCGCGCCGCGGACGATGCTCCGCCCGAGGCCATCGTCGCGATTCCGCTCCGCCACCCCTGGCGGATCTTGATTGCCGTTGTCCTGGTGCTCGGGCTGGCGGTGTTTGTGCTGGACGCCGCACAGCGCCCGGACTACGGCTGGCCGGAGGTGGGCAAATACATCTTTGACCGCCGGATCAGCCAGGCAGCGTGGGTGACATTGTCGCTGACCATCTACGCCATGATCGGCGCGATCGTCATCGGCCTGGTGCTGGCCATTATGCGCCTGTCGCCCAATCCGGTGCTGAAGAACATCGCCTGGCTGTACATCTGGATCTTCCGGGGAACCCCCGTGTACGTGCAGCTGGTCTTCTGGGGCCTGGTGTCCCTGATCTATCCGGTGTTCACGCTGGGCATCCCGTTCATGCAGCCGTGGGTGACGATCCCCAATTCGATCTTCACCAACCTCTTTATCACCGCCGTGATCGGGCTGGGCCTGAACGAGGCCGCCTACATGTCCGAGATCGTACGCGCCGGGCTGCTCTCCGTGGACCGGGGCCAGGAGGAGGCCGCCACGGCACTGGCCCTGTCCTGGGGCCAGACCATGCGGTTCGTGGTGGTGCCGCAGGCCATGAAGATCATCATTCCGCCCACGGGCAACGAGGTGATCTCGATGCTGAAGACCACCTCGCTGGTGGCGGCGATCCCGTTGAGCATCGACCTGTACGGCGTGTCCCGCGGCATTTCGGCGGTGACATTCACTCCCGTTCCGCTGCTGATCGTGGCGTCCCTGTGGTACCTGCTCTTCACCTCGGTCCTGATGGTGGGCCAGCACTTCATTGAAAAGCGGTTCTCCCGCGGCACCGGCCGTGCGGATTCGGGCAGGCAATCGCCGACGTCGGACACGGCAGCGCCGGCAGGCCCGGCGGCCCCCGGGGCAGTGCTTCCGGGAGAAACAGGCGCGCCGCTTGGCAATGACTTTGGAGGTAAGGGATGACGGGCGTGCCGATGGTGCTTGCCGAGAAGGTTTCCAAGAATTTCGGTACCAACAAGGTCCTGCGGGGTATCAGCCTGGAAGTGGGCCGCGGACAGGTGCTGTGCATTGTGGGGCCGAGCGGATCGGGTAAGTCGACGTTCCTGCGCTGCATTAACCATCTGGAAAGGGTGGACGGCGGCCGGCTTTCGATCGACGGCGAGCTGGTGGGCTACCGCCAGAAGGGCGGCAAGCTATACGAGCTCAAGCTCTCGGAAGCGGCCTTTCAACGCCGTGAAATCGGGATGGTGTTCCAGCGTTTCAATCTCTTTCCCCACCTGACGGCCCTGGAGAACATAACTTTGGCCCCCATCCGGGTGAAAGGCCTCTCCAAGGCCAAAGCCACCGCCCGGGCAAAGGAGCTTCTGGAGCGTGTGGGGCTGGGGGACAAGGGGGACGCCTACCCGGCCCACCTGTCCGGCGGGCAGCAGCAACGCGTGGCCATCGCCCGTGCCCTTGCCATGGACCCCAAGCTGATGCTCTTTGACGAGCCCACGAGTGCCCTCGATCCGGAGCTGGTGGGGGAGGTGCTCGAGGTCATGAAGGAACTGGCCAGGAGCGGCATGACCATGGTGGTGGTGACCCACGAGATGGGGTTCGCCCGTGAGGTCGCGGACACGCTGGTCTTCATGGATGAAGGCGTGGTGGTGGAGGCCGGGCCGCCAAGGGCGGTTCTCAGCAATCCCCAACACGGGCGGACCAAGGAGTTCCTGTCCAAGGTTCTGTAGCTTCTCCGTCATCACCGGGCGTACGCGCGGCGGCCTAGCGGCGTTCTTCCGGAGGCCTCCGGTGCCGGTGGTGGAGTTCGTAGTGCTCGAACACGTCGGAGGACGTGCTTCCCTGATGGCCGAACTTTCCGCGAAGTACCTCGGCCAGGTCATCCAAGGCCGCGTAGAGCATCCGGCCGGCGAACCGAAGCTCGGGATTGTCGCTGCCCTTGGCGTCTGACGCCAGTTGGTGGGCGTAGGCAAGGGTGGCCGGCAGGGCACCCCGCTGCTCCACCTCATGGAAGTAGTAGGTCTCGTTGAAGGACAACAGGTCGATGCTCACGGAGGCCACGTTGTCCGCCATCGATTCCAGCAGTCCCGCCGCATGCCGGGCCTCCAACGAGGCAATACCGGACGGTCCCGCCGCCTGGCGGAACAGGTTCAGCTGGTGGGCCAGGGCACGGCGCCTGCTCAGCGCCGGGTAGGTCTGCAGGATCCAGGAAACTGTGGCGGTCAACAGGCCAAACCCGGCAACGGCCTGGAAAGCCATCACGAGTCGAAGGACCGGATGGATGGCCACGATTTCGCCGAACCCCGCAGTGGAAAGCGACACCAGGGAAATGTAGAGCGCCTCGGCAAAGTCGCCATGCCGGGGAATGTCCGCCGCGTAGGAGAAGCCGCCCGGCAGGTGCGGAAGGTACAGCAGGGCCCAACCCACGGCAGCCAGGGCAGCCCACGCGGCGATGACGGCAGCCATGGCCAGCGGCGCGGCGACGGAGGACGCCCCGCCCTGGACTTTCCTCGATATCCGCCAGAACGCCCGCATGATGGTCCGGCCCACTGGACCCGAGCCATGCGGGTACAGCAGCGTCAGGAAGACGTCGGCGATCATCAGCAGGATCAGCGCTGCGCCCACCGCTGTGAAAAGCACGCCTTCGAAGTCCATGCCTCATCTTAAGTGCGGGGGATGGCATGTGAATGCCGGCCTGCTGGCTAGGCTGGCGCCATGGACTTTCGACTTCGCCAGGCCACGCCGGAGGACGCCGAGGCAGTGGTGCTCATGCAGACGCTCGCGCACGAGGAGTGCTACCCGCACCTGCTCTCGCCGGTGTTTTTCCAGCGGCGCAGGGCGGCCATCCCTGAACGGGTGGAACGGCGGCGGGCGTTCCTGGACACCAGCGACCCGCGGATCCTCGCCTTCGACGCCGAGAACCAGCTGGTTGGCTACGCGGACGCCGGCCCCGGCCGGGAGGACGACGCCCCCGAAGCGCTGGAGCTCTACTCCATTTACACGTTCCGGCGCACCTACGGGACAGGGCTGGGGGCACCCCTGGTGAACGCCGCCGTCGGCTCCGGCCCGGCCTACCTGTGGGTGCTGGAAAACAATCCCCGCGCCCTGGCCTTCTACCGGAAGCAGGGCTTCCTGCCGGACGGAAAGCGCAACACCCTGCCGCCCGAGTGGGAGACGCTGCCCGAATTCCGGCTGGTGCGGGCGCGGCTTACAGCGCCCGCGCCAGGGACCGTCCCACGGTCAGGCCGGTAAAGATGCAGCCACCCAGGAAGGTGCCTTCGAGCGCGTTGTACCCGTGCGCGCCGCCGCCGCCGAACCCGGCCGCCTCGCCCGCGGCGTAGAGGCCGGGGATGGGGGAGCCGCTGTGCCCCAGGGCCTGGCCCGAGAGGTTGGTCTGGATGCCGCCCAGCGTTTTGCGCGTCACCACATGCAGCCGCACCGCGATCAGCGGGCCGGCGGCGGGGTCCAGGATCCGGTGCGGCTTCACCGTGCGGAACAGCCGGTCGCCCAGGAAACGGCGGCTGTTGCGGATGCCCGTCACCTGGGCGTCCTTGGAATAGGGGTTCCGTATTTCCGCGTCCCGCTCCTCGATCTGCCGCAGCAGTTGGCCGTGGTCCAGCAGTGGCTGGTCCGTCAAGGCGTTCATCCCGCGGACCAGGTCCGCCAGGCTGTCCGCCACCACGAAGTCCGAGCCGTGCTCCTTGAACGCCTCGATGGGGCCGGACGCGCCGCGGCCCAGCCGGGTCTTCAGCAGCAGCTTGAGGTCCCGGTTGGTGATGTCCGGGTTCTGCTCCGATCCGGAGAGGGCGAACTCCTTCTCGATGATGCGCTGGTTGAGGATGAACCAGGAGTGGCTGAACTGCTGGATGTCCGGCGCGCTCCGCAGGTGGCGGAGGGTACCCAGGGTGTCGTAGCCGGGCAGGCCGGGGGAGGGGAGCCGCCTTCCCAGCGCATCGAACCACAGGGAGGACGGCCCGGGAAGGATGCGGATGGCGTGGCCGGGCCAGATGGGGTTCCAGTTCTGGATGCCCTCGGTGTAGTGCCACATGCGGTCCCGGTTCACCAACCGCACGCCGGACTGGTCCGCGATGTCCAGCATCCGGCCGTCCACGTGCTGCGGCACCCCGGTGACCAGCTTCGACGGCGGCGTCCCCAGCCGGTCCGGCCACCAGCGCCGCACCTGGTCATGGTTGCCGCCGATCCCGCCGGACGCGACCACCACGGCCTGCGCCCGCAGGTCGAACTCCCCAACGGTGTCCCGGGTTGACGATACGCCGCGCGGGGAAGCATCGGGTGCCAGCACCGCGCCCCGCACCCCGGTGACCGTGCCGCCGTCGTACGTTAGACCGTCCACCCGGTGCCTGAAGTAGAACCTGACGCTGCCCGCGGCAGCAGCGTCGCGGGCCTTGTCCGCGAACGGTTCGGACACCCCGGTGCCGGTGCCCCACGGGACGTGGAAGCGGGGGACCGAGTTGCCGTGGCCGCCGGCCCTGCCGTCGCCGCGCTCGGCCCAGCCCACCAGCGGGGTGAACCGGATGCCCTGCGCATGCAGCCAGGAGCGTTTCTCGCCAGTGGCGAACTCCACGTAGGCGCGCCCCCACTGCTGTGCCCACTCGTCGTCCGGGTGGGGGCCGGAGAGCCGGTCCCACTGCGCCGAGCCCTGCCAGTCCTGCCACGCCAGTTCAAAGGAGTCCCTGACGCCCAGCCGCCGCTGCATCGGGGTATCCACCAGGAACAGGCCGCCCAGCGACCAGAACGCTTGGCCGCCCAGGTTGGCGGCGTTCTCCTGGTCCACGATGGCTACGCGTTTTCCGGCGCGGACCAGTTCGTTGCTGGCCACCAGCCCGGCCAGGCCACCGCCGATGATGATGACGTCCGCGTCCATGCCGTACCTGCCCCGGGTTCGAAATCTGCTGTGAATACTGGCCAAGCTATCGCACGCCTGTGCTTGTGATCCGGTTTTCCGTGTCCGCCGCGTAGCCGCCACGGCATGGGGCGTCCGGCCGCGTGTCACACTGGCCCAGGTTTCAGGGAGAAACGGCGGTGGGGACCGCGGATTTTCGAGCTTTCGCTGTGAAAACTGGGCCAGTCTGTCCTCCTGACGTCACGCTGGGCATGCTTTCACGGCAGCGGACGACGGCGAGCCTTGGGTTTCCGGGGGTTCGTCACCGTGGGCGGGTTCAAAGTCTGCTCTGCATGACGCGGCTCCACGCCAGCGCCCCGGGCGGCCATACCCAGCTTGTCGAACGAGTCGCTCCACCCGTTCCGGTGCAGGGCAAGCCGCTCCTCGGTCAGGAACGGTCCCTGCGAGAGCACCACCCGGGTCCCGGTTCCGGTACTCGCCAAGGAGAGGTCCACCACGGTCTCCCGGTCGTCCGGCGCCGGTTCCTCCCAGGCGAAGGTGTAGACCAGGCGCCAGGGCGGATCGATCTCCAGGAACTCGCCCGAGAGGTGGAACGGCTCGCCCTCCGGCGGGGCCATGCGGAACCGGTAGCGGCCGCCCACCACCAGGTTGACGTCCACTTCCGGGATGCTGAAGCCGTGCGGGCCCCACCATTTCGCAAGCCCGGCCGGCTCCGTCAGCAGCCGGAACGTTGCCTCCGGCGCGGACGGCACCGTGCACTCGAGGTTCAGGACCAGGCCGGCTGGTTGCTCACTCATCGTCCCACTCTGCCACCCGCCGCGGCGCGCCGAAAGCAGGGCAGGTCAGACTGGAAGGGGAGGTGCCAGGGCGCCCAGTTCTGCGGACGTGGGTGGATTGGCGCCCGGGCGGGAGCAGGTCATGGCCGCCGCCCTGTTGGCGTAGGCGGCCAACACACGCAGCTTGGCGGCGGTGAGCGCCGCCAGGCGTGGCCTGGCGGCCGCCCCGAGGAGGTCCAGCTGGGACAGGCCGGCGATGAGGGCGGCCATGAACGAGTCACCCGCCCCGACGGTATCCGCCACGTCGATGGTTTCGCCCGGCAGTTCCACGCGGCCCTGCCGGTTCATGACCACCGGCCCGTCCGCGCCCCGGGTCAGGGCCACCACTGCCGGGCCGAGCTTCAGCCAGGCCGCAAGGGAGTCCTCCGGCGCCAGGTCGGGATAGAGCCACAGCAGGTCCTCATCACTTGCCTTAACGACGTCGCTCGCGGCGACGAAATCCTCGACCTGGGCGCGGGCGGCGGCAACGTCAGGACTGATGCCGGGCCTGCAATTGGGGTCGTAGCTGACGGTCGCACGGTGCCGGGCCGCATCCACTAGGGCCCGGGTGGCGTGGTTGCCGGGCGGAAGGACCGTGGCGATGGACCCGGTGTGCACATGCGTGGAGGCCTCGACGGCGGCAAAGGCAGGAAGTGACGCGCCGTTAATGTCCCAGGTGATATCGAAGGCATACGTTGCGGCGCCGTCCGGGCCGAGTGTTGCCGTCGCCGTGGAGGTGGGTGCCGCGCCGCCCCGGACCGGGGCAACGCCGTTGGACTGGAAGTGCTGCTCAACCAGCAGCCCGTAGGCGTCGTCGTCGTAATGCGTCACCAGGCTTGTCGGAAGGCCCAGCCGTGCAGTTGCCACTGCAACGTCCAGAGGGCTGCCGCCGGGATGGGCATGGCGGCCGGCGCCCCGGCCGCGGGTCATCGATGATGTCTACCAGTGACTCGCCGATCACGGTGACCAGGGGACCGCCGGCCGCGAAATCCGTTGCGGTGATGGATGTTGGCCTGGCTGCTTCCTTGCAGGGTGCTGGTGGGGATGTGGTGCCGTAGTCAGCGGCCCGGATAAACCACGGTGATCCAGTTCGACGGCAAGCGGGTGGAGCAGGCCTCGGCCCTGGTCCCGGAACTGGCCGAGGTGAAGCCCCTGCTGGAGCAGTCGGCGAGGGGCATCGAATTCCTGGGCCACACCGCCGTCTCGGCAGCAGCGGCCATCGAAGACATGGGTCAAACCACCGGCCTGCAACGGCTGCAGCACCTGTTTGATATGTTCGCGCTCCTTGCCGGGGCGCCGGAAGGCGACCGCCGCTACCTCGCCGAAGCCTGGTTCAGGCCGCAACTGGACGGCCAGGCTGCCGCCGTCGTCGACCTTGTCCTGGAGTACGTGTTCAGCAACCACGCCGGCAGCATCCGGATGTCCGAGGCCGCTGCACTGGTAGGGATGCCGGAGCCCACTTTTTCGAAGTACTTCAAGCGGGCCACAGGGCAGAATTTCAGTGACCTGGTCCGTAAGCTGCGGCTGGCCCACGCACGGCGCCTGCTCGAACGCAGCGACAAGCCCGTGTCCGAGATCTGCTATGAGGTGGGCTTCTCCAACCTGTCCAACTTCAACCGGCACTTCCTCAACGACGCCGGTGTGACGCCCCGGAACTATCGGCAGCGGCTGCAGGGGTGATTGGGCGGGAGGTCGCCTAGGGTTAAGCTGGAGCCACCCGCACCAGGAACCTGGAGAACACGTACGCCATGGCTGATGACGGAGCACCCACCACACCTTTTGACCGTGCCGTCCTGATTTTCAACCCCGGCCGGCCCGGAATGGGCCAGCGGCTCGAAGAATTGCAGCGGGATTTTGCCATCGACCTGCCGGACCTGAACGTCGACCTGCTGCCGACGGACTTCGCCGGGCACGCCCGTGAGCTTGCGAGAATCGAAGCGGGCCGCGGTACGCCGCTCATCGTTTCGGTCAGCGGGGACGGCGGGTACAACGAGGTGGTAAACGGCGTGATGGATGTGGCCGCCAGCGCGGCAGTCTGCACCGTCCTTCCTGCGGGAAACGCCAACGACCACTACCGGAGCATGCCGGTGCGGACCCTCCGAGAAGCCGTGTCAGCGGGCCGGGTCCGGCGGATCGACCTGTTGCGGGTCACGTTCAGCACCCCGGTGGGGGAGCAAGTCCGGTACGCACACTCATACGTCGGGTTCGGGCTGACTCCCTTGATGGCCATCGGAATCGAACAGGGCGGCAAAGGGAAGATCCTGGAGCTCATCTCCGTTGCCCGCACCCTCTCGGGCCTGAGGCCCTTTGAGCTTGTGCGGGACGACGGGGCCACAGCGCGGTTCGACAGCCTGATCCTGGCCAACATTTCGCGCATGGCAAAGTATGGGACCGTCAGTGAGTCGCACTATCCGGACGACGGCCGGTTCGAGGTGGTGACGCTGCCACACGCCGGGCTGGTGAAAATGGCGTTGATGACGCTCCGCGCAGTCACCCTTGGGCTTGGACATCAGCCGAGCGTCAGCAGTTACGCCTTCTCAACCCGGGAGGCTGTTCCCTGCCAGATCGACGGTGAGGTGGTCTACGTTGAGGCGGGAACCCATGTCCTGGTTGAAAGTGCACCGGGCGCCCTGGCCACTGTCTGAAACCTCTGGCCGCCCGGACAGCCGCCGGAATGCGGCGATGACGAGCCCGACCGTTCTGGAGCGTGGCTAGGGCTGCACGGAGTCGAAGAATCTGTATTCCGGGTCCGGCCGGCCGAGCTCGGCTTCATGGGATTTCATGCGAATAAAATCCACGTCCTGCTGGCAAAGCGTGGTCTCGCCGTGGGCATCGTCGTTGGTGCCTTGGCCTGTGGCTGCGCTGATTTCCGCGGAAATTGTCCGCGGAAGGATCATGCAGCCGGGGTTGGCCAGCAACCACTGCGTCACCGGGCCGGGAAGCCGGTTCCACTGGTCTCGAATTCGGATGTCTGTCATGGGGTGCCTTTCGTGGTGAATGCAGGACGCTGCCACGCCCGGGATGCCATGGTGCCGGCCACGGTGGACGCAGCCGGCACAGGGCGGAATGGCTTAGTCGAAGTGGACCTCGGCGGCGGCCCTGCGAAGGGATTCGAGGCGCTCTTCCTCGACCAGGCCCAACGCATCCAGCTCGTCGCTGCGGTCAGTTCGTTCCTGGGCCGCCTGGTTCGAGATATCACGAAGGATCATGCCCACGAGGTGGGCCAACCCCGCCTTGAGGTCCACCAAATTGGTGTTGGTGATCAGGAGGCGGCGGTCGGAGACGCGGAGCTCCACGTCGCTGTACCCGGCATCGGCCAGGCGCTGCCGGGTACCGGATCCGTGCAGCAGGTCGACCTCACGGGGCTGGGGCCGGCGGGAAAAGACAGCCGGCACGGTATACCGCGTGGGGCCCTGGGCAGTGCCCAGGTCGTGGGGCAACGCGGATGCGAGGACGCCGCTGACCGATAGCGCCGAGTCGGCGCGAACGGCAGAGTCTTGAATGGTGGTCATGGGGGTCTACCAGCCTTCTGAGGGTGCACTGCCGGGTCCCGGGACGCGGGTCGGAGTGGCTGCGCAGGGGACCCGGGCCGGATCGTCTGCAGGGGAGGGGAACGGGTTATGCCGGTCTGGCCCGTGAATCACTTGCGGCCGCCCTCGTTGTACCGATTCCTTGCCGCGCCGACGTCGAACATGCTCGGTACGGCGCGCGCCGGCGGCCGGTCAAGGCTGCCGGAGAATCGGGCTCATTTCCGGGGCAACGGATGTCCTGTCACGATGTCCCGAGATACTTTTAGTCTACGCCCACAAGCGGGTCCGCAGGGCCCGGATCGGGGACCGGATCGCCGAAGGGAGTGCGCTGGCCGGAACTGTAGGCGGAATCAATGACGGATTCGATTTCGTCGAGCACTGTTTGGTTTCCGGGGAGGACCACATGGGCCAGGAATTCCGATTCAAGGGTTGCAATTCCCGCGGCCGCCGCACCGAGCTTGCCGTCGATGGCCATGGCAAGGGCTCGCCAGGATTTGCGGTTGGCCCGTTCGAGGACTTTCGCGTTGGCTTCCTGGATCCGGCTGTCCGCGATGTCCCCGCGTATGGCCAGGGCGCCATCCGACTGCAGCAACGGCATGACAATCCTGAATTGCCTTCCGCCGCCCCTGAAGGCCACGGCGCTCCGCTCCCCCCGCTGTGTGAACAGGATGTCGGTTGCCCCGTAGTCCGTGAGCGCCTGCCTGATGTGTTTCCGGGAAGCTTCGCTGCTGAAGGAGTCGCCGCGGGTGTAAGGGCTTGTCATCTCCTAACTATGCGCCCGGCCGCCACTCTTTCCTAACGTTGCCCTGGCGCATCAGCCGCAGAAGGGCAATGGGCCCGGCGGCCGGTGCAATGCGGTCCGGTGCCGGGTCCATCCACGTCGGGTGAGGGCGATCGACGGGCTCAGGCGCCGGCGTTGTACACGTCCAGTCCAAACCGGTTAAGCCCGGGCGTCCCGGCGTAACCCAGGTAGGGCAGGCCAAACGTGTCCTCGATGCTGGCCAGCAGGCTGTAGTGGTTGTAGGGGGTGGTTGACCAGGTGCCGCCCTTGGTGAACGGGGACAGCACCAGGGCTCCCACCCTGCCGCCGCCCATCCCGGTGATGCCGGGCAGCGCAGCGTTGGGTCCGGGACCTTCGCCGCAGCAGGCGCTGGCGTCGGACTGCGGCCCGTCGGACTCGTCGAAGGTAATGACCAGGACGCCGTCCTGCTTGAACGCGGGCGAGGACGTAATGGCCGGCACCCACTGCTTGAGCCATTCGTCGGCGCTCGCCAGGCCGCCCGGCTGGCCGTCAACGCAAGGGGAGTCGTGGCCGTCGTGGCACAGGTTGGGGGTGATCATCGACAGGTTGGGGGTGGTGGCGGCCGAACCGAGATCAGTCTTCAGGGCGGACAGGTCCACGTCATTCGCTGCACAGTCGGGCGATCCGGTGATCCCGGCGAAGTACACGAACGGGTTGTGCCGCGCCGCGTATTGGTCACCAACCCGTGCCTTCTGCGTGTCGTCAACAGCGCCCGGGGCAGGGTGCCGGCACGGAGTGCCCATGTCCTCCATGTAGCCCTTCCAGGTTTTGCCGGCTTCTTTCAGCTGGCCGGCGACCGTGGGGACGGTGTCGGGGAAGACGCACCCGTCGCCCACAGCCTGGCCGGGGCTCGCCGTGCCGGTGCCCACGAACGGGGAATAGGTCTGGCAGTCAGCCTGCATCTGCGCGTTGGGTCCCTGCCCGGAGATCTGGGCAACATAGTTGGGCTGGGAATTGTGGGCGGTGCCGTAGTACTGGTTCAGCAGGACGCCCTGGCTGCGCAGGGTCTTGGAGAGGTAGGGAGCGGCCGACGCCGGGCCCCAGGTTTCGTCGTAGCCCTTGTTTTCGAGGTTGATCACGAAGACGTGGTTGGCGCCGGGAAGGTAGCCCTGGCTTGGGGACGAGGCGGGGGCTGCGCTGGTGGCGGCGGCCGGGTTGAGGGTGGCCGCGGTCCCGCCGATGGCGGCGGCAAGCACGGCCATGGCGGCCAGGGCGGTGCGGAGTTTCATTTTCACGGGAGCTTCCATCCGTCGGCGAGGGCTTTTTCTTTCAATCCGGACCATTCCTCGGCCGGCGGCGGTCCCACCGGTGTACAGGCGGGACCGGCCTCGAAGGGCGGGACCAGGTAGGTGGGTGCTGCAAGGTTGGCTGGCGTTCCGAAGTCCAGGACCTCGGCGATGTTGCGGGCCGCCTGGTCGCGGGGGGTCAGGGGAGCAAGGTTCCAGCGCCATTCAATGGCCTTCAGGACCGAGGTGTGGTCGTAGACGTCGTGGGCCACGTAGCGGCGGCGTGCCCGGGGCGAGACCACCAGGGACGGCACCCGGAACCCGCGGAGTGCTGTTTCGGGGCTGCTGTCCGGCGCCGTGGTGGGCGGCACGTGGTCATAAAAGCCGCCCCACTCGTCGTAGTTGACCACCAGCATGGTGTTGGCCCAGCCCGGGCCGGACGTGACGGCGTTGTAGACCTCGGCGAGGAACGTTTCGCCGGAACGGATGTCGGCGTGGGGATGATCGTCCCCGGACGTTCCGGAGCCCTCATCGGTGAACCGCGGATCCACGAAGGAGACGGCTGGCAGGGCCCCGGCGGAGCAGTCCGAAAGGAACTCCGCGTACGGGCGGGAGATGCCCTGGTACTTGGTGCCCCACAGTGCCGTGAACGGGATGTCCCCGTAGTAGTACTTGCCCGGAACGCCTGCCGCGGCCAGCCGGTCCCAGATGGTGGGCAGGGCAGAGGTGGCAGAGGAGTTATGGATCCGGTCCGTGGCCGCAGCGTGCTGGTAGAAGCGGTTCGGGTAGGTTTCGGCCATGGTGGCGGCGAAGTAGCGGTCGCATACGGTCCAGTCAGGCCCGGCCTGGCGCCAGAAGTCCAGATCGGCTTCGCCGTAGTAGCCCACCGCGAACTCGTCGTTTTCGCCGGCCCGCAGCCAGCCGTCGTTCTTGCCGTTGTTGTATTGGATCCGGCCGCCCTCGTAGGAGTGGTCCGGGTCCGGGTGGCCGCAGCCTTGGAAGTCGGCCAGGTGGTAGGTGGAGTGCGGGATGCCGTAGCGGTCGGTGTAGCTGAGCCCGGACTGCTTCCCGTCCGCCCCCGGCATCCAGCCCAGGAAGTGGTCGAAGGAACGGTTCTCCATCATCACCACGATGATGTGTTCTATGCCGGAGTCGCCGGGCGCGGGAAGCGCGGGGGCTGTGGCTGAGGCCGGCCGGAAGGTGCTGCCGGCGGCCAGGGTGGTGGCGGCAGCCGTTCCCGCGGCCCCCAGGAAGTGGCGTCTTGAAAGATTCACGTCTGATTCCTTGCAGGTCAGATGGACGGCGACGCGGGCACGCCCCACCCTGGGCCGGTCGCCGGACCGTAAGTTACTGGTCGGTAAGGTTTTTTGCGTTCACCAGTAGATCACGGAGAGGTTACGGCCGGGGTAGGAAACCGGGTCCGTTCACGGAGAGTTCACCGAACGTTTTCGAAGCCGTCCGGCGGGTCGCTGACGGGAGCCTGAGCGCCACTCGCCGTGAAATCCACGCCGTTCGGCGCGCCAACAGTACGTTTGCTGATGATTTGCATGATGATTGCCCAAGGCAAGGGGCCGGGCTCACTCAGGTCTTTCGCCTCTGGATCGATCAGACATCGACGTCATCGACAAGCAAAGGGAAACAACCATGGGCTTCCTGGACCGTGACCACTCCATCGCCCCGCCGGGCTTCAACCGCTGGCTGGTCCCGCCGGCGGCGCTCGCCGTCCACCTGTGCATCGGGCAGGCCTACGCCACCAGCGTGTACAAGACCGCACTGGTCAAGCATTTCGGCGCCAGCCTGACCGAGGTTGGCGTCATCTTCTCCATCGCCATCGTGATGCTGGGCCTTTCCGCCGCGGTCATGGGGACCTGGGTGGACACCAACGGCCCGCGCAAGGCGATGTTCACGTCCGCCATGTTCTGGGCCGGCGGCTTCCTCATTGGCTCGGTGGGCATCTTCACCCGCCAGCTATGGCTGGTCTACCTGGGCTACGGCGTGGTAGGCGGCATCGGGCTGGGCATCGGCTACATCTCGCCCGTGTCCACCCTGATCAAGTGGTTCCCGGACCGGCCAGGCCTGGCCACCGGCATGGCGATCATGGGCTTCGGCGGCGGCGCGCTGATCGCCAGCCCCGTGTCCCAGGCCCTGCTCAAGGCGTACGACCCCAACTCCGGCGCGCAGGGCTGGGTTGCCAGCGGCGATGCCGTGGGCAAGCTCTTCCTGACCCTCGCCGTCGTCTATCTCGCCTACATGCTGTTCGGCGCGTTTACCGTCCGGGTGCCCGCCGACGGGTGGCGGCCCGCCGGGTTCGACCCCTCCAAGGTCAAGGCGGCCAAACTGGTGACCACCGAGAACGTCTCGGCGAAGAACGCCATCAAGACCCGGCAGTTCTGGCTCGTGTGGGTGGCGCTGTTCTGCAACGTCACGGCGGGCATCGGAATCCTGGAGCAGGCAGCGCCCATGATCCAGGACTTCTTCCGGCAGGCCGACGGCAAGTCCCTGGTCAGTGCCGGCGTCGCCGCCGGCTTCGTGGGGCTGCTCTCCATCGGCAACATGTCCGGCCGCTTCGCCTGGTCCGCCACCTCCGACGTCACCGGCCGCAAGCGGATCTACATGGTGTACCTGGGCGTGGGTGCCGTGCTGTACACGGTACTGGCGCTGGCCGGGTCGAGCGCTACGGCCCTCTACGTGGTGCTCGCCTTCATCATCATCTCGTTCTACGGGGGCGGCTTTGCCACCGTCCCGGCGTATCTGCGGGACCTCTTCGGGACCTACCAGGTGGGCGCCATCCATGGCCGGCTCCTCACCGCCTGGTCCGCTGCCGGTGTGGCCGGGCCGCTGATCGTCAACAGCATCCTGGACGCGCAGGGCAAGCCGGGCCAGCTGAACGCCGCGTCCTACCAGCCCGCGCTGCTGACCATGGTGGGGCTGCTGGTGATTGGTTTCGTGGCCAACCTGCTGGTCAAACCCGTGGACGCACGGTTTCACGAATCCCGCCCCGAGCAGCACATGTCCACGAAGGAGGCCTGAAATGAGCAGCACTGCACACACCCACGGCGCGCAGGAGCCGGTCAACAAGTCCACCGGCAGGCTGGTCCTGGCCTGGGTCCTGGTGGGAATCCCACTGGCTTACGGCGTTTTCCAGACCCTCACCCAGGTCGCCGCGCTGTTCGGTTGAGCCTGCTGCGCCACACTGGCCCAGTTTTCAGGCACTAACGCCCGCGAAATCGTGGGGTTTTCGCCGTTCCGCCCCGAAAGCTGGGCCAGCCTGTGCGCCGGGCGTCACGCAGAGCAAGCTTTTGCAGGGGCGGACGACGGCGCGTCCCGTGTTTCCGGGGTTCCGCCGTTGTTCCCGGGCCTAAAGCGTGCCGTCCGTGACGCAGGCGCCACGCAGATTCAGGCCACGGCCGGTTTCATGAGCCGTCGGCGCAGGACGGTTGCGGTCACCCACGTCACCAGGCTGCAGGCAGCGGCTCCCCAGAGGATGTCCGTCACGGCCACCAGCGCGGTGAAGTCCTTCAGTACCGCGAACCCGGTCAGCGCCCAGGTGGCATAGGTGAAGAAGCCGAAGAGGGCCGCCCCGGAGACCCGCTGCCGCAGCGAGGCCCCGGAGTTGTTGGGCCGGACGCCGTAGTGCACCATGCCAGCCACGAACACGGCGTAGAACAGCACCGCGCCGGGCAGGTTGGCCTTGGGTGCCAGCAGGTGGCCGATCTGGCTCTGGTACAGCGGGTTGGCCACCAGCAGGATCCACGCCACGTCCAGGACGGCGAAAATCAGGGCGCTGACAACGTACGCAGTCAACCAGTTCTTGGTTCGGGGGCTCATGGGGGACTCCTTGCATCGGCTGCCGTTCGGGTGCGGTTCGGGAGTGGTTCGCAGCCGCGGCCGGGGGTGGACTGCCTGAACCCGAAAGCAGTACACCTCCACCCATACAATCCCGCGCCCGCTCCGAACAAACAGTGGACAAGGCCACCACGGCTGAGTTGTTGTTGGATGCAACGGTGTCCGCAGGGTGCGGACGGGACCGGCTGTGCAGCAGCGCGCGGCGGGCCAGGGGAAAGGAAGCTGTCTGTGAACCAAAAGAGTCGCAAGGCGCTCATCAGCACCGTCATTGCCGTGGTGGTGGCCGTGCTGATCGCCCTTGCCGGAAGCCAGGGCGGGTCCAGGATTGGCGGCTTCCCGGTGTTCGCGCTGGGGGTGGCCATCGCCTTCGTGATCCAGTGGCTGGTGTTCATCCCGTCCTACAAGGCGCAGACAGAGAAGTTCTATGACCTTACCGGCGCCCTGACGTATATCTCCATCACGGTGTTCCTGGTCCTGGCGTCCCCGGGCGTGGATGCCCGCGGCATGCTGCTGGCGGCCATGGTGGTGCTCTGGGCTGCACGCCTGGGCAGCTTCCTCTTCCTTCGGATCAGCAAGCACGGCAAGGACGACCGCTTCGATGAGCTCAAGCCGGACTTCTTCCGCTTCCTGAACACCTGGACCATCCAGGGCCTCTGGGTGGTGCTCACCGCTGCGCTCGCATGGGTGGCCATCACATCGGACAAGAAGGTGGGCCTGGACTGGTTCTTCTGGGTGGGCCTGCTGGTGTGGCTCGCGGGCATCAGTATCGAGACGGCTGCCGATGTCCAGAAAAACCGGTTCAAGGATGATCCCGCCAACAAGGGCCGCTTCATCAGCACCGGCCTGTGGTCCCGGTCCCGCCACCCCAACTACTTCGGCGAGATCACGCTGTGGGTGGGCGTGGCCATCATCGCGCTGCCCGTCCTGCAGGGCTGGCAGTGGGCGGCCCTGGTCTCCCCGGTGTTCGTGGCGCTGCTGCTAACCAAGGGCAGCGGCGTACCGCCCCTGGAGAAGAAGGCGGACAAGAAGTGGGGCGGCCAGGCCGACTACGAGGAGTACAAGAAGACCACCCCGGTGCTGGTGCCAAAGCTCAAGTAAGGCTTGTCCCGGAAGGACGGCCGACGGCGGCACCCGGGTGGGTGCGGCCGTCGCGCCGGCCGCTGGGGAGTTGAGGGACCTTCCAATCGGCCGTGTTAGGGAAGTACGGTGCCCACCCGGAAGCAGGTACCGGGTACTCGTGACATGTACCAGGGGTACCCCTAGTCTTCGAGGACAGCGCGGTCATGCAGGGGCCGGGTGCGCTGCGCGTGCTGCTGGGGCATGGAGTCTCAACTCCAGGGAGCGACATTGCGAAATATCGGATTTTTTGGCAGCGGCGGCCGCGGCGGCAACCGAAAGACTTTCCTGCGTGGGGACACGGGCGGTGGCGGCCCGGCGGTCCGTCATCACGACAGGCCCCGGGACATCCGGCCCCAGGCGCTGCTGACAGCAGCCCTCCTGGCGCTGGAAGGCGGCATGGTGATGCTTCCCGTTGCCGCGACGGCGGCCGGCCCCGACCTGCCCCAGGCCACGAACTGCTCGGTGCGGATCTTCCCGGGCCTTGGCGGCCCCGGCAGCAATGCGATAGGGTCCAGCAGCAACGGCCTGGTCATCGGCATCGCCGACACCGCCGTGGGCGGGTCCGCACCAGTGCTGTGGCGGGGCGGCCAGCCCACGCAGCTGACAATCCCGCTCGACGCCGTAGCCCCGGCCGCGGTGAATGCGTCCGGAGTTGTTGTCGGTACGGGATATGACGCCGCAAACGAGGTCTTGGTCGGATGGTGGTGGCAGGACGGGCAGTACCATCCGCTGCCAGTGAAGCCCGGCGACATCGCAATACCGTCGGCAATATCGGACAGCGGCATCGTGGCCGGGGCCCTGGTGGCCGATGAAGAGCATTCGGACGGCCCCGGCGCCGACGAGGACGAACGCCCCGCCGTCTGGCCCTCCGTGACCACGACGCCGCACGAACTCGCGTTGCCTGCCGGAGCGCGGGGCGGACACGCCTTCGCGATCGGGCCAGACGGGACCGCCGGCGGGGTGGCCCTTGCCGACGACGCAACTCCGGTCCTGTGGTCGCCAAACGGCGCTCCGAAAGCACTCCCCACCCTAAGCGGGAAGGGCGGCGTCGTCCTGGGGATCGATTCGACCGGGCAGGCGCTGGGACAGAGTTCGGTGGCCGACGGAACGCATGCCGTGACGTGGGCTGCTGCCGGTGCAGTAGCCGATGTGGGCGCAGCCGCTGCCGGTCCCAAATCGAGCGCATCGTCAGGCATTGCGGGCGTCACCGTGGGAGCGGGAAGCTCGCCGTCCTTCCGCGGGGAGCGGCCCCAGGCGGTGATCTGGATCGGCAAGAGCGCACGGATCCTGCCGCCAGGCTCTGATGGACAGTTCACCGGCGTGTCCGGATCTGCGAGCTCGGTGTCCCGCCAGGGAGCGAACACCGTTGTCATCGGTTACTCAGCAGCCGACAACGGCCTGCGCCGCGCCACTGAATGGAGCTGCAAGTGAACGCCGCCCGGCTTGTGAGCCACCCGCTGAGATGGGTGCTGGCCCTCCTCCTGGGCATTGCGCTGATTCTTGCCAACTTCTACTACCTGTCAGGTTCGAGAGACTCGGAAGCCAGCGCCGCTACCACCGTGAGCCTTGGATTCGCTGGTGACACCGGGGGAAACACGGTGACCGGCAAGGTCATCGATGCCGCGCACAACGGCGGCGTCGCAGCCATGTTCAACCTTGGAGACCTGTCCTACTCCCAGATCACTCCGGAATCGGCCTGGTGCTCGTTCGTCAAGCAGCACGCCGGGACGATGCCTTATGAATTCATAACTGGAAACCACGAGGACGACGGACCTGATGGAGTGTGGACCAACTTCGCATCGTGCCTGCCGGACCAGCTCGGCTCGGTGGGGAACTATGCCCAGCAGTTCTACACGGATTACCCCGCAAGCAGCCCCTTGGTTCGGATGATCATGGTTTCCCCGAAGCTGACCTACAGCGGTTCGGGCCTCGACTGGTCCTACAAGTCTGGCACCCAGGGCTACAAGTTCGTGACGTCGGCAATTGATTCAGCGCGCGCTGCCGGGATCCCGTTCATTGTGGTGGGCATGCACATGTATTGCCTGTCCATGGTCAACTATCCCTGCGCCGCCAGCCCGGATCTGATGAACATGCTGGTCTCCAAAAAGGTAGATCTGTACCTGCAGGCCCACGACCACGCGTACGCGCGCAGCTATCCGCTCGCGCTCAAGGGCAGCTGCACCGCCATCCCAGTCAGCAGCTTCAACCCTGACTGCGTGGCGTCCACTGATCCGAATGGCCAGTTCGCGGCCGGTACCGGGACGATCCTGGCCACGGTTGGTTCGGGCGGCAGGTCGATCAACAGCGAGAACAACACCACCACTGCGCCGTACTTCCAAAGCTTCATGGGCAGCAACAACAACCCCACCTATGGCTTCCTGAAGGTATCGGTGACCAGTACCACGCTGACCGGTTCATTCGTCCGCGCCTCCGGTGGGACCTACACAGATAGCTTCACTGTCACCAGGTCCGGGCCCTTCCCCACGCCCACGCCGACCCCCACACCGACCCCAACCCCCACACCGACCCCAACCCCAACCCCCACACCGACCCCAACCCCCACACCGACCCCAACGCCGACTCCCACTCCTACACCGACTCCCACCACCACGACGCCGGCCCCGTCCGCCATCGCGGTCCGGTCCACGGCCAGCGGAGCGGGGGAGTTGACCGCGGCGGGCTCGTACACGCCGGGCCTGCCGGCGGGCTGGCAACCGGGCGACACGGTCTTCCTGTTCTCGCAGGTCACCGTCTCCGGGTCGGCGAACACCACTGCCCCGGCAGGGTGGACGCGGGCGGTCGGTGACTTCACGAGCGCAAGCTCCACGTCGGCCCACCAGGCCGTCTGGTACCGAGTGATGCAGTCCGGCGATAGCGCGCCGAGCGTGCCGGAACCCGCCTCCAGGTATGCGTGGTCGACGGTGGCCGTGCAGGGTGCCAGCACCACCACGCCACTGGACGTCACCCCTGCCACTGACACCAACAGCGGAGTGGCCTACCCGGACGTACGGGCACCGTCCATCACGCCGGTGACCCCCGGAGCGCTGCTGCTGACAGCCCATGGCGTGCGGAACGGCACCAACTCGGCAACCACGTCATTCTCGCCGCCGGCGGGGATGGGTGAGCTGGGCGACTCGACGTCGAACATCGCGTCGAAGTCGAACGCGGCCCTGGAAGTGGACTCGCTGGCCCTGACCGATACGTCCGCCACCGGCGCCAAGGTGGCAACCGCATCGTCAAGCTCCGGCACGGTGATCAACCAGTGCGGAACGGCGATCGTCGTGCGGCCCGCCCCATGACCTGACACCGAAGCAGGCGGCGGCACCCAGCCCGGGTGCCGCCGTCGTCCGTTAATCAGCTACCATTTAACCCATCAAGGGGAGTACTCCCGTCTGTGAGTGGCCCGTCAATACGGATGCAGCGAAGCATCCCGGGCCACCGGCTCCGGTAGAACCGGGCGGAGGAGACCTTGGCGTAACTGTCAGCGCCAACCCTTGGAGTACCCCATGCAGGTCACACCGCTCATCTGGATCATCACCATTGGCGTGACGGTCCTGTTCTTCGTTTACGAGTTCTTTGCGCACGTCCGCAAACCCCACGAACCGTCCATTGGCGAGTCGGCACGCTGGTCGGCGTTCTACATCGGGCTTGCGCTGGTGTTCGGCGTCGGGATCGGGACGGTCTCGGGCTGGACGTACGGCGGCGAGTACTTCGCCGGCTACCTCACCGAAAAGGCCCTGTCGGTGGACAACCTCTTTGTCTTCCTCATTGTGATGACTGGGTTCGCCGTCCCCAAGATGTACCAGCAGAAGGTGCTGATGGTGGGCATCATCATCGCCCTCATCCTGCGCGGCGGGTTCATCGCCGTCGGCGCCACGCTGATCCAAAACTTCTCCTGGGTGTTCTACATCTTCGGCGCCCTGCTGCTTTTCCTCGCGTACCGGCAGGCGTTCGGCGGGCACGACTCCAACCCCGCTGACGGCCGTTTCATGAAGCTGGTGCGCCGGGTCCTTCCGGTCACCCCTGAGTACCACCGTGACCAGCTCACCGTGAAGCTGGACGGCAAGCGGTTCGTGACGCCCATGCTGCTCACCATCATCGCCATCGGGTTCGTGGACCTGGTCTTCGCCGTCGACTCGATCCCCGCGATCTACGGCCTGACCAGCGAGGCCTACATCGTCTTCACCGCCAACGCCTTTGCCCTGATGGGCCTCCGGCAGCTGTTCTTCCTGATCGGCGGCCTGCTGGAACGCCTGGTCTACCTGGCGCAGGGACTGGCCGTCATCCTTGCGTTCATCGGCGTCAAGCTGGTCTTCCATGCACTGCACGTCAACGAGCTCACCTTCATCAACGGCGGCCAGCCGCTCCTGTGGGTCCCGGAAATCCCCATCTGGTTCTCCCTGGTTTTCATCGGCGCCACCGTCCTGGCGGCCACGGCGGCCAGCCTGGCCAAAACCCGCGGTGGGCATGCGGCCCAGGGTGCGCACGCAGGCGAGGAAGCGGACACTGCGGCGGGCACCCGGCCGTAGTCCCGGGCCGGCTATGCAGACAAGACGGACGACGGCGGCTCCCGGGGTTGGGTGCCGCCGTCGCGGGATCCCTGCTAGAGGGAAAACGCCCAGCGCCTCCATTTGCCGGGC
This sequence comes from Pseudarthrobacter sp. 05T312, assembly GCF_056396685.1. Classification (NCBI taxonomy): domain Bacteria; kingdom Bacillati; phylum Actinomycetota; class Actinomycetes; order Micrococcales; family Micrococcaceae; genus Pseudarthrobacter; species Pseudarthrobacter sp. 05T312. The sequence goes on along the minus strand of NZ_JBFTLY010000015.1, from coordinate 57,922 downwards.
ATTCCGCCCGGCCTGGGGCCCAGGGCGCGTATTCGTTTCTTGTACCAAACGTGCAGCAAGCCCATGAAGGCAACGTTCAGCACAAGCAGTACAGCCACAATGACCACGAGGACATCCTTGCCTTCCTGGTATTCCAGGTAGCCCGCCTGCCCGTACACCAGATCGCCCGTCACCAGTGGCATGACAAGCTCTTTGAGCCAGACAACCGTCCCGCCCAACGCTGCCGGCAAGGGAAAGCCAAGGGCCATAAAGAGCCAGCACTTGCCGGCCAGTCTTCTGCACCGCTTATCCCATGCCGCCGTTAATTCTGGCTGGGCAGTTGCCACGTCCTGCGTCATTTTTCCCCCAATAGCGATTTGATGCGGTGCCTGCCGCCGCCTAGCGTTGCCGCATCGAAAGCACTTCCTGAATCCGGTTCAGGTAAGGCCGCGAATAGCTTTCCCACCACTCGTGTGGGCTGGATGCGAATGCAGCGCCGCCAGGAAGTTCAAGGACAGCTCCCATGGTGAGAATACATCCCGACGGTGTCGGCTCAAGGCGATAGGTGAAGCGCTGATTTATCCTGTCCTGGTTAATTGGCCTGGTCGTTGCCCACCAAGGGCTTTCTTCCCCGATAACCTCAATGATTGAGGCGGATCCGTCCTGCCCGATGAAGCACTGCTGTTCCCCGACACCTTTTGGCGTTCCCGGAACAGTGAATCCGTGCTTGGCATCCGATAACAACACAGCGCTCTCAGCTGGCCGTATGAGGGACCAGACAGTGTGGGCATCGTGCTGGTAGGAAGCAGATGCGTGGAAGCTGTGCACTTCCGCGGGGGCACCGGCCGCGGTTGCACTGATCTCTGCTGCCGATCGGATTGCTTGCTTGTTGTTGCGGTTGATCACAACGGAAATGATGAGCAGCAGCAAAAGCATTGACGTGGCAACCGCAAAGATTCCAAATCCAAGGTCTGAACGGCCGAAATGGCTGATAACGGCGGAGATCACCACTATGGACAGATAACCAGCAAAGAAAAGAGTGTTGTGAAGGACTTTGTATATTGTGACCACCGGCCAATTATCGCGGGACGTGTTGCACCGGAAACCGCTGCGGCCACAGGTTTGGCGCAGGAGTCCGGAAGGATTGTCACACCACGGGCGGAACCGGCAACCTGGGCGGTTTGCAGCCGCTAGGCTCTTCCGTGGCGCCAGCGATCATGGGGGCTGACGCACCAACATTTCACACGAACCAGCCGTTGAACCGGCGCTGTCCTGCAACAGGGACCCGGTGGTAGTCTCCCCGCTATGGCCGTGGACCCTGCACTGCTCAACTGGCTGCTCGACTCCGACCCCGCCCTGAAATGGCAGGTGGAGCGTGACCTGGCCGGCGCGCCGCCCGAGCAGTGGGAGCGAACCCGCGCACGGGTCCGGACGGAGGGGTTCGGTGCCGGGCTGCTGGCGCGCCAGGATCCCGACGGGCAGTGGGCCGGCGGCCCCTACTTTCCCGCCGACTTCGACTTCCACGGACCCGAGGCTGCGGAGGACGCCGGGCAGCCCTGGACCGCCACCACCTGGTCCCTGAATGCGCTGCGGGAATGGGGCCTGGACGCGGCCGCCCTGGCCGGCACCGCCGAAAAGCTCGCAGCCAGCAGCAGGTGGGAGTACCGGGACCTCCCGTACTGGGGCGGCGAGGTGGATTGCTGCATCAATGCGTTCACCCTGGCCAACGGCGCATGGCTCGGGGCGGACGTGGCGGGCATCGCGCAATGGTTTGTTGAGCGCCAACTGCCCGACGGCGGCTGGAACTGCGAATGGGTGGACGGATCCACCCGGTCCTCGGTCCACTCCACCATCAACTCGCTGAAGGGCCTCCTGTACTACGAGGCCGCCACGGGTGGATCGGAGGAGCTCCGTAGCGTGCGGCACCGCGGCGGCGAGTACCTGCTGGAGCGGCGGCTGCTCTACCGGAAGTCCACGGGGGAGCCGGTGGCGCCGTGGGTGGCCCGGCAGGCCTACCCGTTCCGGTGGTTCTACAGTGCGCTGAATGCGCTGGACTATTTCCGGGCGGCAGCCCTGCACGACGGCGCTTCGCCCGATTCCCGGTTGGCCGACGCCATCGAACGGCTGCGGTCAGCCCGGCAAGAGGACGGCACCTGGGTCCAGGAGCGCCGCCATCCGGGCCGGGTCTGGTTCGAAGTGGACGTTCCGGCGGGAGAGCCGTCCAAGTGGGTGACGTTCCATGCAACCAGGGTGCTGGACTGGTGGGACAACGGGCATTCGTTCTAATTTGGCGTGCCCGGTCCGGCTATGGGCGGAGTGCCTTTCTGCAGGGCGCCTCCGGCGATGAGCGCGCCGGACACGAGGAGTACCACAGGCGTCTGGACCACCGGGCCCAGAATCGCGAGCCCCGAATCTACCATCGGTTTCGAAGCGGCGATGAGGCACGCGATGTCCATGGCCAGGGTCACCAGGTAGCTGGCGATGAAACAGGCGATGAGCACCGGCGGCCGGTAATTCCTGGTGACGGCGCGCACCGCCGAGTCGTAGGCCAGATACTTGAGCCCGATGAAGGTCGGCGTGAAGGCCAGGAGGAAGACGACGTCCACCTCTGCCGGAAATTTTAGGAGCGGGACGTTTGCGCGGCCCTGGTAGACGCCGTCGGAATAGAACCACAGGCTGCCCAAATGAATCCCGATCAAGAGCACCGAGACCAGTCCAAACCGCAGCCATGTTCCGCGCCGAGTCATCCCCATTGCCCAGTATGGCGATGCCGGGCACGGCCGTATCAAGGTCCTTGCGGCAATTTTGAGGCGGTGGGGAGGTCTCCCCATGCCGCGCCCTGTCTTTTAGTCCAATCGGTGTGCTTACATGGGCCTGCGCTGCAGCACCTTCGCTGCACCAGCCACCCATCACGTTGGAGTCATCATGAAGTCCTCGCAGGGCACACTGAAATCAAAAGGTATCTCGCTGCTGGTCGCTGCCGGGGTCGCGGCCGGCGCGTCCCTGGTGGCGGCGGTCCCCGCCACCGCGGCGGGCCCGTGCGGTACCGGATACACGTACATTGGTTCGCATCCCATCACCGTGCCGACCTACAGCAAGGACTACCGCTACGGAAAGCCGGGCACCAAAACCGGCTCCATCGACGTGTACTGGAACTCCACGGCCCGCAAGAACTGCTCCGTGGCCTACGCCTATGGACCCACGTACGGGATCAAGATGTACCGCCAGAACATGATCGGCAACTACCCGTCGTACGGCCCGGACGACGTTTCAAGCGATTACTACTCCTATTACGCCGGCCCGGTCTATACCGACACGCAGACTGCCGGTGGCCAGTGCATCACGCTGGACGCCAGTTTCGGCCCGAACTCGACCGACAAATCCAGTTGGGGCGCTGCGTTCTACAGCCCGGTTCACTGCTGACCCCAAAGCGGAATTACGACGGCGGCGCCCGGGGTGGGTGCCGCCGGTCCGGGTTTCTGCGGCAGACTTGGGAGTGCCCTTACGAACGAAAGCAGGATTCCGTGATTACCCTCCAGCAGGACGCTGACGGCTTCGTCCGCATGAACCGGCACTACCCGGCCAGTGTCCGTATCCGGATTGCCTTCAACGACGGCAGCACCGGCGACTTCGCCGGCCGCATCCTCAATAACGCCTACGACGCTGCGGTCGCCGAGTTCCGCGCCAAGAACGGCCTCGACGCCCGGGGGTTCAACCGGGCCCCGGCCGGGCGGACCAACTCCGGCAACAAGGTGGATTTTGTTCCCGTGCATCCGGGCATGGGGGAGTAGCCGCAAATCCGGAGCCCGGTGTTGCTGGGTGATCACACGGATACTTCGTCGGCGTGCCGGTGGGCCACGCGCCACTGGCCGCCCTCGAGTCGGTACACCTGGGTGGCCCGGAGGGTGAGGTCGGTGGGTTTGCCGTCCCGGCGGAAGGAGATCCGTTCGATGCCCGCGGTGTAGGCCATGTCCCCGACGACGTCGACTGCCTGCAACTCGAATTCGTACGATGTGCAGTCCGAAAAGCTGTCTTCCAGGAACCTGAAGGTGCGCTCCACCTCATCCTGTCCGTAAGCGTTGCGGAAGGCTCCGAGGATGCTTACCGGCTCAACCTGCGACCAGATGGCGCGCCGGGGGTCCGCATCGCCGTTGTGCAGGGCGACCTCCGCGTCACGCAGCACAGTACGGATCCATTGGATAAAGACATCGCGCCCACTCATGGCGTCAAGCTACTCGCGCCACGTGGGTCCGGCAAGGGTGGAAATGCAGCCTGTAACTAACTCTGGCCGCTGTCCTGGTGGGCCCTGACGACGAACTGTTCCACGCGCCGGTCCGGAACCAGCCAGATCAGCGCGACGATGGTGAAGACGGCGACTCCCAGCAGCGGCTGGACCAGGGTGAGGGCGATGCCGCTGAGGTAGATGAGCGGGGAGGCTTTGCCCTTCCAGTCCCTCCCCACGGCCTGCGCCAGGGCACCATCCTTTCCCTGCACCGCGATCAGCCGCCGCTCCAGGATGAAGTAGGCGATCGCGGCGCACAGCAGGTTGATGCCGTACAGCAGCACGGGGACCTGCAGGAAGCCGGACTCGTCCATCCACCGCGTGGTGAACGGGAACAGGGACAGCCAGAACAACAGGTGGAGGTTGGCCCAGAGGATGGTGCCGTTCACCCGGCTGGCGAGTTGGATCATGTGGTGGTGGTTGTTCCAGTAGATCCCCACATACACAAAGCTCAGGAGGTACGTAAAGAGGGTGGGCAGGATGGCGGCGACGCCTGCCCACGTTGGTTCCTCCGGGGTATGCAGTTCCAGCACCATGATGGTGATGATGATGGCCAGGACGCCGTCACTGAAGGCTTCAAGCCGGTTCTTGTTCACCCGAATATCATGCACCGAAAGCCGCGGAGCCGGCGTCCACGGGGCTTTGAAGACGTCCCGCAACGCGTGCAGAGACTCACGGAAAGAGATTACTCGGCGACCGTTGAGTTCCTGCGAGAGCACCAGAGCGATAACACAAGGGCTGTACCCCAAAGGAAGAACAGCGGATCCCATAGCAATGCGTGGCCGATCATCGCGTCGAGCTCATACCCACCTTCAGGACGAATTACTCCGCCAAGAACGGCGCCGCTGACTAGCGTGTTCACACCCCCATAGACGACAAGGAGCAGGCCTCCGGCCCAGCTCACCGTACGCCAGAACCTATGCCAAGGCATTCGTTCATACGTGAGCACGACCGGGATTGTCGCTGCCAGCAACTTTCCCGCCGCAACCATGCCAAGCACGAGTCCTCCCTCGAGGGGAGCCTCAACTGATAGCTGGACTGCCCATTGGCCCACCGTGGCCAGGAGCCACTTCCCGCCCAAGGCCCAGTACAAGCTGAACCCGGCATGGGCGGTACCGGCCATGCAGGCCAGCCATACCAACGATCGGCTCAAGGACAGCTTCTTCTCGGGCGTCACCTGGCTCACTCTAGCCAACGGCTGAAGTGCGAACTTTGCTGATCGTGGTGTTTTCGAGGCAGCTGTCCGGAACTTAACGAATTCATTTCACTAGACAGGCTAGCTAGATAGTCTAGTTATATGTAGGCTTACGAATGTTCCTTATGTTGCTTCCTAATGGAGTCGTGAGTTCTTGGTTACTTTCGCCGAAGTGTCAGCGCCTGATCCCCGCCTGGCCGCCGTCATCCCGAGCCAGCGCACCGATTTTTTGGAGGGCAACGCAGGCCTCACCCCACCCACCCTGGACGGCACCACAGCGCCGCAGGGCGGACGGGCGGCCCACAGCGGAACTTCCATGCAGCCCGTAACGCCGGCCATGGGCACGGAGGCGGGGAGTTCCATTCCTGCAGCCGTTGATTCCGGTGGTCTGGCCGGGTTGCTCCGGGAAACCGGTCAGGGAAGTCACCAGGCTTTTGAGGAGTTCTACCGGCGTACTTCACGCCGGGTGTTCGGGATGGTGCGCCGGGTGGTCGTGGATCCCGGCCTCAGCGAGGAGGTGACCCAGGAAGTCTTTATTGTGGTTTGGCGAGACGCCGGCGCCTACGATCCTGCACTGGGTAGCCCGACCACCTGGTTGTTGACAATCGCCCACCGCAAGGCAGTGGACAAGGTCCGCTCACACCAAAGCAGTACCAACCGTGACGCGCGATGGGCAAGTGCCTCCTGGTCCCGTCCCTACGACGAGGTCACAACTTCCGCCCTGGATCGGATGGATGCCCTGCACCTGAGGGACTCGCTGGCAGCACTGTCACCGCTGCAACGCGAAGCGATTCTCCTCGCATACTTCGGCTCGCTCACCTACCGGGAGGTCGCCGAAAGACTTTCAAAACCGCTGCCCACCATCAAGTCGCGGATCCGGGATGGCCTAAAACAACTCCGAGGACAACTCGACCCCGCCTGAAGGCGGCACGCGCGCCGGGTGCCGCAGGGGACCGGGCGTTAGCAGAGGACCGTCCGCTAAATGATGGTCACCGTGCCCGCGTCGCCGTCCACGCGCACTTTCTGCCCGCCGGCCAGCCGCTGGGTCGCCACCCCGGTGCCCAGGACGGCCGGGATGCCGTACTCGCGGGCCACGATGGAGCTGTGGCTCAGCGGGCCGCCCACATCGGTCACCACCGCGGACGCCATGGCGAACAGCGGCGTCCAGGCGGGAGTGGTCATGCGGGCCACCAGCACCTCGCCGGGCTGCATCAGGCCGAAGTCCTCGGGGCCCCGGAGGACGCGGGCGGCCGCCTTCACGTGGCCGGAGCTTGCGCCGGTGCCCTTGATAACGCTGCCGGACTGTTGTTGCGGGCCCCCCGGCATCATCGAGCCGAACGCCTTCTCCATCCACGCTTTTCGCGGGAGCATCTGCGGCGCGGCAGCCTTGGCCTGGCCGCGCCACAGCATCCTGCGCTCCTCGACGGCGGCCGCCCGGACCGGCCGGGACGCTCCGGCCAGGGCCACACCCGGCTCCCCGTCCGCCAGCCCAAACTCCACCGCACCCTGAAGTTCCTGGAAGCGCAGCCAGAACACGTCGTCGGGTACGGCGATGACACCCGACCGCACCAGGCGCCGGCCGAGTTCCCGCAGTATCCGCCGCAGCAGGGGCCAGGCGAGTCCGACGTCGGCCAGCGCGTCCTCGCGCACCGGGGCCGTCTCCTGCGCCCACTTCAGCACCCGGAGAAAGAGTGCCCGGCGCCGCGGGCCCAGGCGCGACGCCACCTCCCGGGTCAGTGCCTCCCGGCGCTCGGTCAGCAGCCGCTGCCGTTCATGCGGGTCGGTGCCCTGCCCGCGCAGGTAGAACTTCACCGTTTCCAGCTGCGCGGACGGGTTGTCCGCCGGCACCGGGGTGGCGAAGTCCAGGTTGTAGACCGCGTGCCCGTAGAGGTCCAGATGCTCCTGGAAGGTGAACCGCCATTCCTGCCACAAGACGTCCTCCACGCCCTCCGGTGCGGAACCTGTCCGCAGGCACTCGGCGAGTTCCGGCGTCGGCCGTTCCAGCAATGCCTTCACCAGCGAAGGGTCGCTGCGCGCCCAGCCTGCGAGGTCGCACAGCGACTTTTCGGCCCGGATGGGTTCGCTGTCGAAGCCCAGCAGGAACTCCTGGGCCGGTGGATCGGCGTCGCGCCGAACGGCCTTGTAGCAGGCCCGGAAGGAGAGTTCGCTCATGTCGGCCAGCGGGATGATGGACTGCACAGCGGTGTAATACACGGTTCCGGCATCCAGGAGCGCCTGCACGCCGGCCAGCAGCTCCGCTCCCGAAAGCCCGGCCGGGGGCTTCGCGGACCAGTCCTTGATGATGCGTTCGTAGCGCGGATGCGAGTAGTCGCGCCATCCGGCGATGCCCATGTGCGCCTTGCCGCCGAACAGTGCGCCCATGGCCGGCACCGTCCTGCCCGTCATCCGCAGCATGGGCCAGGTGCGGTAGTAGTAATACGCGTAGCCGTTGACGGTGGGGAAGCGGACGTCTCCCTCGCGGAGGGAGCCCGGCCCCAGCGCCTGGTTCATCAGGGCGGACAGCGAGCGGGACACTGAGCCGTCGATGAGGTCGGCGAAGAGCGGGGAGAGCGGCTCGGGCATCTGCTCCACGATGCTCGCCCGGAAGTAGAGGCCCTTGGGGTAGGGGACGGGCCATTCCTTGGGGACGTCCGCCGCGGGTTCGGGCAGCGCGGTGATGGGCCGGGACTGGAGCAGGAAGAACCTGGCGTCTGCCCGCGCCCACTCGATGTCCTGCGGGGATCCGAAATGCTCGGTGATCCGCTGGCCGTGGGCGGCGAGCTCAGCCGCCGCGGCATCGTCCAGGACCGGCGCACGACGGCGGGCTTCCGCCACCTTTTCCTCAGCCGTGCCGTCCTCCGCCAAGACTGTCATGACCTCCTTGTCGGCGGTCTGCCGCGCGAGGATCTTGCCCGTGCGGGTGTCCACGGTCAGGTCGTCGGTGGTCACCTGCCCGCTGACCACGGACTCGCCCAGGCCCCACGCAGCGCTGATCACCGTCTGGTCGCGGCGGCCGTTCGAAGGGTTGGCGGTGAACATCACCCCGGCTGCCTCGGCCTCCACCATCTGCTGGATCACGACGGCGAGACGCACCTGGCCGGGCAGCACGCCTTCGCGGGCACGGTACGCCATGGCACGCGCCGTCCAGAGGGAGGCCCAGCAGTTGATGACGGCCGTGGCCAGGGCGTCCAGGCCACGGACGTTGAGGTAGCTTTCCTGCTGCCCGGCGAAGCTGGCGGACGCGAGGTCCTCGGCGGTGGCGGAGGAGCGGACCGACACGGCGGTGTCCCCGCCGCTGAGGCGTTCATACGCTGACTCAAGTTCGGCTTGGATGGCGGCAGGCATGGAGCCCTTGCGGAACAGGGTCCTGATGAGCGCGGAGGCGTGCTCATAGTCGTCCTCCGCCGCTTCGGGTGGGAGCGCAGCCAACTCCTGGATGGCTGCCCCAAGGTTGTTTTCGGTGACGAAGTCCGCGTATGCGGCGGTGGTGAGGACCACCCCCGGCGGGACCGGCAGCCCGGCCCGGATGAGGCCGGCCAGGCCCACGGCCTTGCCACCCGCCCCTGCGATGTCGCTCCGGTCCACGTCGCCCAGGTCCATGACGTAGGTCATGACGATGCCCACATACTGTCCGCCGCCGTCGGCCGTTTCCAAAGCACTGCCGCCAGGACCGCAACCCAGAGCAGGAACGCCCCGATGCTGATGCGCTCGCCGACGCCCAAGACGAGGTTCGGTCCCGGTGCTGCCATGAACGCGACCATACCCATGAGGGCTGACAGGGCGAGCGAGACGATCGAGTAGGCGCGCATCCGGCCGTGGAATCCTGCCGCGACGAAGCACATTGCTGCGACCATGAGGGCCAGTTGCACGTTGGTGGCCACGATATGCGCGGGGATGGAGGAGTCGTCGCCCAGGCGCAGCGGGAAGAGTGCGCCGATGATGTTCCAAAGCCCGTAGGCGGTGAGCAGCCCGGCGCCGATGCGCAGGGCCCGGTTCCCGCGGACAGAGATCCAGGCGCCCACCCCAAACGCGGTGAACAGCACCGTGTAGAGCCACGTGAACGGGACCAGGACCTGGTAGCCGGGGGAGCCCACGGCGAACAGTTCGCTGACCATCTGTTCGGTGCGGCGGTAGCCGGCCCATTGGGAGGCCGCGATCCCGTCGGTGAACACGACATAGAGAAGTGACGACAACGGCCCGGCGGCGAGCAGGGTGGTGCGCAGGGCGCCGGTGTGCCGCCCTTCGAACGGCAGGGCGCGCCCGTGTTCGGGGAGCCGCCCTCCTGCAACTGACATGTCCGGTTGTCCTCAGAGCCCGCGGTCCAGCAAGGGGCGCGGCGCAGGACCCGCGGGCGTTGGCCCTCGCGCCTACCTGTTCCAGCCTGATCCCGGCCGCCCTGGTGCCGCAAGGGCCGAACGGCCTTGGGGGCCGGGTGGGGGACAGCGTGCTGTCCCCCTACTTCCGGCATTGGGTATCCCGGGATATTGACTGCCGTTTTGCAGGGGCATAGCTTCCGCCTTAACGGCGCCAGGACCCGCAATCCCGAGAGTGGGGCGCCGCCTTAGACAGGCCAGGAGGAAGACCATGCCGAAGTATCTGTTCGAAGCAACGTACGTGGGCCAGGGCATCAAGGGGCTCATGCAGGAAGGCGGCACCGCGCGGCGCGATGCCCTGACGGAGGCCCTGAAGTCGGTGGGCGCGACGCTGGAAAGCTTCTACTACGCCTTCGGTTACTACGACGTCCTGGGCGTCTTCGACGCGCCGGACGACGCCAGTGCCGCAGCCTTATCTCTGCTGATCAACTCGTCAGGGACCGTCAACGTCCGGCTGAAGCCGCTCCTGACGGTGGCGGACCTGGACGAAGCCGTGAAGAAGACCCCGTCCTACCGGGCACCGGGACAGTAGGGGAGTGGCGTGCGTTGGCCGGCAGCCCGCCGTCGGGAATGACGACGGGGGGTACCCGGCTTGGGTGCTTTACTGCGGACACTGCCTGGCAGCGAGGAGAGCGAGATCGTAGATCAGTTGCTGGACTTCGCGCTCGCGGCCTGTGGTCCGGGGGACCGGCGCCTGGGAAGGCGCGCGGCGTGTTGGTGGGGGAGCGGGAACGGGCCGGTGCGCGGCGCCCGGAGGCTCCGGCGTCGTCCGTTCATTGGTGCGGGCTGGTGATGCGTCCTGGCTTTTCATGATGTCCCCCGGTCCGGCGTGTGTGGACACTGTAGAAAGCCGCGCCGGCGTACGGAAGGGGTTTTGTCCATCAGGGAGAATAATTGCCGGAATCTTGAGCCAAGACGACCCCGGTCCCGTTGGCTAGGCGTTGTCCGCGCCTTCTCCGGTGTCCTGCCACAGGACATCCAGGTTGTGGAAGGTCACAGGCCCGTCGCACAGCTCGGCCATCCGGGCCGCGAACTCGGACGTTTCCGGCCGGCCGGAATTTTCCATGGCCGAGTCGAAGGAATCGAAGTCCACAATGGTGAAGTAGTGGTTCGGGTGGTCCCTGTCCGCCGTGGCCATGATGCGGCGGAAGGTGGGCCGGGTGGTTCCCTCGGTCCGGGAGGGGCGGCCCAGTTCCTCGATCTCCTTGATGCGGGAGGACGTGAATTCGATGATCTGCACAAATCCGGCCATGATGGCTCCTCGGCGGTGATGGATGCTGATGCGCACGACGGTAAACCCGTCGGCGGCCTGCGCACAGGGGAGAAGTGCCCTAGTTTGCCGGTGTCCACGGGGCGGCTCCCGGCCACCGGTCTCCGTTCGGCGCCGGCGCCCTGTTTCAAGGCGCTGGATTGAACCTTTTCCATGGAAGGCCGTGCCGTCGTCGTACCCTGAATCAAGAGGCAACAAGGGGAGGAAGTTGTGGCGGACACTGCGGCGCACACGACCGTTGACGAAGCGATGGCCCAACTGGCTGAGCTCGAGGATGCAAAGGTTCGCGGGGCGAACGAAAAGCGCGGGGATGACCACGGGGTGAACCTCAGCCAGCTGCGCGCGCTCGCGAAGCGGCTGAAAACCCAGCAGGACCTGTCGGTCCGGTTGTGGGAGACCGGCGATACGGCAGCCCGGCTTTTGGCGCTGCTGGTTTGCCGCCCCAAGGCGTTCCGGCGGGATGAGCTGGATGCGATGCTGCGCGACGCCCGCGCCCCCAAGCTGCAGGACTGGCTGGTGAACTATGTGGTCAAGAAGAGCCCGCACTGCGAGGAATTGCGCACCGCGTGGCTTGCTGACACGGATCCTGTGGTGGCTGCCGCCGGATGGGCATTGACCTCGGACCGCGTGGTCAGGAAACCCGAGGGCCTGGACCTTCCGGCCCTGCTGGACAACATCGAAGCGGAGATGAGGGACGCCCCGGACAGGCTGCAGTGGGCAATGAACACGTGCCTGGCGCAGATCGGGATCGAGCACGCGGCCTACCGGAAGCGTGCCACCGCGATCGGTGAGCGGCTTGAAGTGCTGAAGGATTACCCGACGCCCCCGGGGTGTACGTCGCCGTTCGCCCCGGCATGGATCGGCGAGATGGTGCGGCGGAAAGGGGAGTAGCAGGTTTTACGACGACGGCGCATGCGCAGCTGCTTCCGGCCAGGTGCGGGTGCGGGCTATCCCACGCCCCGGGGCACATTAACGGCCGTTTCCCGGTTTCGGTCCGCGTAGTACGAGCGCATGCCGTGCTTTACGCCCAGCCGGATGATCCAGTACAGCAGCGTGGCGCCCAAGGCGATAGGCACGATCAGCACAGCTGCGTTAAGCAGCATCCATCCAATGTTCACAGTGTTCCCCCAATGTGAGTTTTTCCCAGCCTCTCATGAATGCTGCCCGCACGACGAAGGCTTCGTCCCTGGGGGACGGAGCCTTCGTGAATCAGTGCCGGATCAGGAATCCTGGTTCACGGCGATTACGATCTTGCCGCGGGTGTGGCCTTCCATGTTTGAGCGGAACGCGTCGGCGGCCTTGTCCAGCGGGAACACCTCGGCAACTTCCACGCGGAGCTTTCCGTTGTCCGCCAGGTCAGCGAGCGCCTGCAAATCGGAACCGACCGGGGTGACCCACATCCACTGGCCGCCGTGCTCTTCCACGTCGCTGTCGGCGATGGAGGCGTGCCGGCCGTTTTCGGCCAGGGCGGCCAGCGCGGCTTGCAGGTTTCCGCCGGCGAAGTCTGCAACAACCTCCACACCGTCGGGGCGCAGGGCGCGGACGCGATCTGCGAGCCCGTCGCCGTAGGTAACCGGCTCGGCGCCGAGGGAGCGGAGGAATTCGTGGTTCTTCTCCGAAGCGGTGGCAATGACGCTGGCGCCCTGGGCCACGGCGATCTGGATGCCGAGGGAGCCCACGCCGCCGGAGCCGCCGTGGATCAGGACAGTTTCGCCGGCCTCCAGGCCCAGCCGGTTGAGCACCTGGTAGGCGGTGAGGCCGGCCAGCGGCAGGCCGGAGGCTTCGTTCCAGTCAAGAGCGGCGGGCTTCTTGGCGAGGACACGCTCCGGCAGTGCGATGTATTCGGCGAAGCTGCCGCCGTGGACGTAGTCCTTGCGGCCGTAGGCGATGACCTCATCGCCGGGCTGGAACTGCCGGGAGTCGATGCCTACCGACTCGACAACGCCTGCGACGTCCCACCCGGGGACGGCGGGGAACTGCAGGTCCATGACGGCGTCCAGTCCGCCGGCCATGATCTTCCAGTCCACCGGGTTCACCGCGGCGGCCTTGACCTTGACCTTGACCATCCCGGGCCCGACCTTCGGCATCGGCTGCTCGCCGTATTCGAGGACGTCAGGGTTTCCGTATTCGCTGTAAGTGATTGCCTTCATGGTTGCGACAACCCGTTGGGCGCCCGGGGCTATTCCGTATTGGGCCGGGAAGTGGCGTGGCGCACGGGGGACGACGGCGTCTGTCGCCGTCGTTGCCGAGCGGCCACGCGGGGGTGGGGGATCCACTGGTCCTCAGGGACGGCGGGTGCGACGGCGGGCTGGCGTTAGCTGCGCCGGAATTTCTTGAATCCTGTGGCAACGCTGGGGATTTCGGCATCGACCCGCACATACACTCCCACCATGCGCGTCTTTGACACCACCTACGACTACAAGTCCGACAAACCTGCAAAGACCGGGCCCGACGCGGACAGGGACAGTCCACGGCTTCGCTCAGACCACGAATTGCTGTGGACCAAGACCCTTGGGTCGGGCGTCCTTTTCGCTCCAACCGCGCCGCCTGCCCGGCGCACCGGCTACCTCATCTTCACTGACGCCACCGGGAGCAGGCACTGGTACGGCAGCGATGCCATCACCAACTCCTATACGCGCTGGTCCCGTCCGATGACTCTGGTTCAAGCCATTTCAGGGCTGACCGACGAACAGAAATCCCGCTACCTCAACCCGCCGTACACCATCGGCAGTTCAATGATTTGGCCCGTCAGGACGAAAGACAGGCCCACCATGAACACCGCACGAGGGTTTGGCCCTTCAGGGTGGCTGATCGGCGACCGAATGGACCTGACCCTTGAGTGCATCCGGCGCCACTACGGAGGAGAGCTCGAAAGCCCCCTCACCGGAGTCATCAACGCTTACGCGGACTTCTTCGCGCTCTTTGACGGTTTTGTGGAGTTTGTGGACTTCTTCCATCTTCAGGATCTCGTCACGCCCGCCTATGACGAGGTGCTCTTCCATCTGCCCTTCACCGGCTTCACAGGTTCCGGTGTTCCGGCCACAACGGGGGAGTACGTGACATACCGTGAAGCGACCCTGGAGTTCATCGAGAGGCGAAGCCATCGCATGGCCAAGTGGGTTACAGACAGCCACCCCGAAATAGAGGTCCGGCAGTAGGTCCTGTCCCCTCGCACGAAAATCGGCCGGGAGGCGCCCAACAAGTTACCGTCGCCACCACATTGTCCTGCAACTCGAAGGAGAACCTTTGGACATCTCAACCGCCGCTGCCAGTTCCATCGTGGGAAAGCTTCTGGAAGAGATCTCCTGGGAGAAAGCACGTGACTACCGGGCTGGAGGCCAGGGGCGTGAAAATGTTTTGACGGCAGAGGTGCTGATAGGCCTGGATTTTCTGCCCAGGGAGGCCTTCCTCGGACGCGTGCTAAGGGCGGCGCACGGTGCCAACGAAGCCCGTGGCAGCCTCGCACGCAAAGTTGAGGAGTTGCAGATGCAATTTCTTCCCGGCGATTTCAGCTCCGGTGGAGTTGATGTGAAATCCCGGCTGGTAGTCCAACCCGACGCCATATTCGAGACTCCCAACACATACACCCTGGTCGAGGCCAAACGCATCAGGTATGGCAGTTTCCAGCCCGAACAGCTGGCGCGTGAATACATCCCCTGATGTCGAGGACAGGCCCAGCTGTGCCCCTGCTATTGCTTCTGGGTTGGCCCCGCCCGTCCGATTCAAAGGCACGGGGCTACTTGAGATCGAGGAAGCTGTGGGCAGGTTCCTGGGTCCGGTGCTGGACCGTGTCGCTGACCCACTTCTTCCTTCGAAGCCCGAGCTCATGGAGCGCATCCGGAGGTCTTTTGCTGGATTTCCTGGCCCGAGCTGGACGATAGTGTCCGCGACGCCGTAGCCACCTACCCCGCTTCGGATTCTTCCGGGGATGCATCTGTTCAGCGGATGGCCGCTTTCGTACTGAACGCTATCAGCTGGCACGCCTGAGCTTTCCGGTAGCTAAGCCCAGTTCGGACTCTTCCAGGGTTCGGCGCGGCCTTACGACAACCCGGCGCAGATGTCCTGTTGCTGGCCGGACGAGCTGATCAAGGTAAAGACGCCGGTATCAAGGTCGACGGTGTAGACAATCCGACCCGTGTACTGGATCGCGGAGGGAGTCAGTTCCTGGGGGAGGTCACTGGGAAACAAGATCAGGCCGTAACTCCCGGTGGCAGTAACAGTGACAACATTGTTCGCGTCCGGGGCCGATATGATCTCGGCTGATCCGTTCGTTTCGAAAGTCAGGGACTCGCCTGACTTCACGTTTGTATACGTCACAAGGTAACCCTTGCCGGAAGTGATCTGTCTGCCGTTCTTGAAGGTCTTGACGCGCGCATTGGCGTCAGTTCCTTCAACTCTTAACTTGAAGTCGCAGCCCTCCCCGGCCTTGATCACGGTCGGAAGGAGGTCTGAACGAACCGGTGGAGGAGCGGCAACGGCTGACGAAGAACCAGCGATCAAGGCAACTGCGAGTGCGGCAATGCGTGACAAGACTTTCATCAAAATCTCCGGGGTGCGGCAGCCTCTTCGGGCTGCAAATGGCTACCGGAGAGGCGCGGGCTGGCCGGGCTTGTCCGATAGGTGCCCACATGGGCGAGCCGACCACCCGGGGTCAAGATCCGCACCACCGGAATACCCACATTTTTTGGTGCACGGGACGTCGGGTTGTCGGTAGATGACGGCCCGTTTCGGTAGTTACGAGCTGGGTCGCAGTACGGTGGTGCAGCCCAGAACCCGCACCCTTTGCGGCAGGCGATCCGGGCTTTTCTGATGCCCGCCAATGACTGTCCTCGCCTTGAGAAGAGGGTACTGCTAACGGATTGCGACCGCTCTACCTAAAGGATGAAACGCGCCACCCTTCTCTGAGGGACCTGGCTACCTAAGTGCAGGGGATCGGGGCTACTGCGCAAGATCGACGTAGGCGTGCCAATACCTGGCGTTCTGCCTCGACGAGGCCAAAACCACCAGGCCCGTCTGGCTGCTGACGTTTTGTTTGGTTGACGTCGGGTCGTTGATGTCCGTGTCGGTACCGCTGCTGATATTGGGAGTGCCGGCACCGGGTGCGAAGGAAACGTTGTCGATCGGCGACTTCTTGTAATAGATGGTTCCACCCTCTTCGGGGGCCACCGCAAACATCCAGATTTCGCCGTGCTCTTCATCAATCATGACCATCGGCCTGGTGTGGAGGTCGTCCACGGCGCCAAACTCGGCGCTGCTCCAGTTGCCCCGGGCATCGCGTACCAGGAGCGCCACCAGCGTTTGGCCCACCTTCCTGTTGGCGGTCTTGATCGCCGCGAAGAGGCGGCCGCTGCCGTCGCTGGCCAGTTGCCTGAGATTGAGGTGATCGTTGGCGCAGCCTCCGGTGCAGTTCTTGCCCCCGCCGTAGGCCACCTCTGTCTGCCACGAGTCCTCCGGCTGGCCGTCCTGGTGGATGGCGAAGTAGAACTTCTTTTGCCCCGGCCGCTGGTTGCTCCACATGATGCCCATCTTGTCGCCCTGGAATGACGTGACGGCGGAGATGTCGTCGTAGTGCACCTGGGCGTTGGTGGTCGGCAGGACGAACGGGGTGCCCCACGCCGTGTCGCCGGTGGTTGAGTGGTTGACGTAGACGCGGTTGCTGTTGTCGGCGGACACCGCGGTGTAGGTGACCCACAGCTTGCCGAGGGAGTCCTTGGCCACCGTTATCGATTCCGTGCTGCCACGGTGCAGCGTGACGGGGAATCCTGCGTCCTCTGAATAGGTCTTGGCCGAGGTGTCATAGCTGAACCGGTGCAGCTCAGCGGACCCGGACGTCACGGCTTGCTGGGACGGTGGCGAGTTCCATTCCGAGCGCACCGTAGTGCTGGACACGACGTAGAGCTTGCCTTCCGTTGCG
The DNA here is from genome assembly GCF_056396685.1 of Pseudarthrobacter sp. 05T312. NCBI lineage: Bacteria > Bacillati > Actinomycetota > Actinomycetes > Micrococcales > Micrococcaceae > Pseudarthrobacter > Pseudarthrobacter sp. 05T312. Next base: position 40,909 of record NZ_JBFTLY010000015.1, on the reverse strand, counting down.
TCCCAGAGGACGTCACCGCGCGCCGTCTGCCGCGGGTCGACGACTGTCGCCGTCTCCTGCCACGTCTGGGAAGCGGCATCAAGCCGGTGGATCGTTGTCGCATGTGCGGACTCGCTCCAGAGCAGCCCCCACCAACTCCCATCCTGGAACCAAAGCTTGCTCTGCGCCTTGTCCGCCGTCGGCGTCCGGATGCCGTCGGCAGCAAATGAGGGGCCCGGGATTCCGACGTCGGCTGCCTGGGCGGAGACAGGCAGCGCCACTGCGCTGGTGGCGGCGAGGAGGAGGGCGATGAAGAGGCGGAGCGGGCGCATAACAGTCAGTCCCCTTTGACCTATGTCAGTGGTACCGGGGCCGTTTCAACGCCTCCCGGCGGGATCACCATACGTCCGCAGGCCACGCAAGGATTGCAGGGTTGCCAGAAAGGGGAGCCAATGGGGGAGGACTTTAGGTAGTCAAGGGCGGATGCCGGGAAACCCTACCGGGGCGGCGGGTATCAGCTTTGGGCGGCGTCGTTGGCTTCGAGCCACTCCTGGAACGTCTGGCGGCCGACGGCGGATCCCGGCGCCGGGACCAATGGTCCATTGTCATGCCCGGCGTCCGGAGTTAGCATCTGATTCCGGCCCGGGAGGTGCAGATGCTCGACGATGCAGACCTTATGGACGCGCTGCGGCGTCACTGGGACCACTCCGGTATCGATGAGGATGTGGCCCACGAGATCTATCACGACGACGCGGTGCTTGAATTTCCGCAGTCCGGAGAACGGTTCGAAGGGGTGCAGAATTTCCGCGAATGGCGGCGTCAGTATCCGGCCAAACTCAAGTTCCATACCCGACGAATCACCCATCGCGATGACCTGGTGGTTTTCGAAAACCTGATCAGCTACGACGGTGGTCCTTGGATGTACACCGTCAACCTTCTGGAATTCCGGGACAACCGGTTCGCGCATGAGCGCATCTACATCATGGACGGCTGGGATGCTGCGGAGTGGCGGACACCCTGGCGCGCTGACCAGCCTGCAGACCCGCCGCCTCCTGCCCCTTAGCTGCCTGACGCCAGGGGTGCTCAGTTCGGGAGGGGCGGCCCAGCTCCTAATAGCCAGGAGCGGCGGGCCCCCTTGCAGAGGACCCGCCGCTGCCCGTCAGCGGTTTGCGCCCAGCGCCGCCCAGGCCTTGTTCCGGCGTTCGGCAAGGTCCCGGCGGGCCGCCAGTGCATCAGCCAGGCTGACAGCGGCAAACCGGGTCGCCGTTCCCGGCGCAGCCCGGGCCACCAGGTCCATGTCCGCGCTGATCACGGTGCCCACCATCGCGTAGCCGCCGCCGGAGACGGCATCGCGGTGCAGGATGATCGGCTGGGTGCCACCGGGAATCTGGATGGATCCCACGGCATACCCCGCGTCCACGATGTTGGAAGGGTCCGAGCCTGCGCCGAACGGCTGTTCGCGCTCCTTCCATTTCACCCCCGGTCCGGAGTAGCGAAGACCCATCCGGTCAGCCACGGGAGTCACCTTCCACTCCTCGTCGAGGAGATTGCCCAGGCCTTCCTCGGTCAGGCGGTGGTCGTACAACCCCAGCACGATCCGGACTTCCTGCTCCTTGGCGAAAACAGGCCGGAATTCATCCGGGACGCTTTCGGCCTGGGGGAGTTTTCCGCCATTGAGGGGAGCGCCCACGGGGACAACGTCGCCCGCCTCGAGCTTGCGGCCCTTGAACCCGCCGATGGCGCCCAGGCTGTACGTGGACCGGCTGCCGAGCACCTCCGGGACGTCGATGCCGCCCTGGACAGCGATGTAGTAGCGGGTGCCGCCCTGGATGACGCCGAAGGAAAGCTGGTCCCCGGCCTTCAGCAGCAGGCGGCTCCACTGCGGCCGCGGCTCCCCGTTGACCTTCACGTCCACAGGGGCTCCGGTGACGGCGATGACGGCGTCGCTGTCGGTGGTCAGCACCGGGCCCAGGTAGGTGCACTCAAGAACCGCTTCGCGTGCCGTGTTGCCCACCAGGGCGTTTCCCAGCTCCGCGGAGTACTGGTCCATGGAGCCGCTCTGCGGGATGCCCACGTTGTAGTGGCCCGTGCGCCCCTGGTCCTGGACCGTGGTGGCCAGGCCCGGGTTTCCAATTTCAAATGCCATTGAGGGCCTCCATGAGTTCACGGTTGTAGCCTTCCGGGTCGGCCAGCGCCTTGGACAGCTCGAACGTCACCGGCGCCTGCCGGTAGCGGAAGGTGCCGGCGGCGATCTCCGCCTGGATGGCGTTGTATTCCGCCTCCGTGACCGGTTTGAACTTCACGATGTCCCCGGGGCGGAAGAACACCATGAAGTCCTTGAAGTCCGCCAGGGCCTGGTCGGGGTCGAAGATGGGCGCAGCGGCCACGCCGAACATCTGGTACCCGCCGGCACCCCGGACGGAATAGATGCAGCCGAAGCATCCGCCGTGCCCCACGGTCAGCTTGGGGGTGTCAGTCCGCGGGCTCAGGTACTTCGGGACCTCCAGCTGCTTCTCGCGGTCCACCAGCTGGAACAGGAACGGCAGCCCGGCCACGAAACCGACCATGGACACCAGCCACGGCTGTTCGTGGTGCCGCTGGATGAACTCCGCGGCGTCCTTGAGGTGGTTGACCTTGGCCGCGTAGTCGATGTCGCTGCCTTCGGGCTCCTGGTGGAACCCTTCGCGGAACCGCTGTGCCACTTCCGCGGTGAACGGGTCCTCGTACCAGACGGGGACTTCAACGATCCGGGTCTCCAGTGCCCGTTCCTGGTGGGACGTCAGGTCCCGCTCGATGTCGCGCACGGCAGTTTCCAGCTGCTCAGGAGGCAGGACGTCCGGATCGAAGCGCACCAGCAGGGATGCGTTGGCCGGGCAGATGTCCACGATTCCCGGGAGCCCGGCGTCGGAGAGCCTGCCGGCGATGGACATGACCTTGAAGTTCGCGGGCAGGCTCATGGCCTCGGAGACTTCCACGAACAGGAATTCGTCCCCGCCCCAGGTGTAGCGCGCACCCGGGAGGACGGCGGCTTCGGTGGTCATTTTGCCCCCATGAGGTCGGCTGCGGTTTCAATGAACTTGGAGTGGTGGCTGACCTCGGCGAATTCGGGCCGGGCCAGTAGTGCCAGGTGCACGGGGACCGTGGTCTTGACCCCTTCGATGTGTGTTGCCTCCAAAGCCGCCACGGTGGCCGCGATGGCGGCATCCCGGTCCGGTGCGTGGACTGCCAGTTTGGCCAGGAGGGAGTCGTAGTAGGGGCTCACCACCGAGCCTGCTTCCACCCCGGTGTCCACCCGGATGCCCTCACCCGATGGCCAGTCCAGGGACCGGATGGTTCCCGGGCTGGGGAAGAAGTGGTGGTTGGGGTCTTCCGCGTTGATGCGGCATTCGATGGCGTGGCCGCTGAAGTGCACGTCGTCCTGGGAAAGGGTCATGGCTCCGGTGGAGGCAATCAGGAGCTGCTCGCGGACCAGGTCCACGCCGGTAATCTGCTCGGTGATGGGGTGCTCCACCTGGATGCGCGTGTTCATTTCAATGAATGCGGCTTCGTGGTTGACGGGGTCGTACAGGAACTCCACGGTGCCCGCTCCGTGGTAGCCGCACTGGCGGGCAAGGGCCACGGAGGATTCCCTGATGGTGGCGCGGACGGTGTCCGGGAGGTTGGGGGCGGGGGCTTCCTCGAGTACTTTCTGGGATCGGCGCTGCATGGAACAGTCGCGGTCTCCGAGGTGGATGAAGTTGGTCCCGTCGCCCAGGACCTGCACCTCCACGTGGCGGGCATGCTCCACGAACCGTTCCAGGTAGACGGTGGGGTCGCCGAAGACGGCGGCGGCCTCGCCCCGGGCCATTTCGATGGTTTCCACGAGCTCGCTTTCGTCGTGCACGAACCGGATGCCCCGGCCGCCGCCGCCGGCGGAGGCCTTCACGACCAGCGGGTAACCGATGGCCCGCGCGACGTCGACGGCGTCGGCTTCCGGATCCAGCGGGCCGTCAGACCCCTTGAGCACGGGTACGCCGGCCTTGGCTGCCGCTTCCCGGGCCAGGGATTTGTTGCCCATCATGGCGATGGTGTCCGCGTTCGGGCCCACCCAGATTAGGCCGGCCTCGGCCACCTTCCGGGCGAAGCCGGCGTTCTCCGAGAGGAAACCGTAGCCCGGGTGCACGGCGTCGCACCCCTGCTCGAGGGCCGCGGCGACCAGGGCGTCCTGGTTCAGGTAGCTGGCGGCGGCCTGGGCGGGGCCCACCACCACGTAGTGGTCGGCTGTCCGGGCAGCCAGCGATTCGGCGTCGGGCTCGCTGACCCCCAGGACGGTTTCGATGCCCATTTCGCGGGCGGTCCGGGCGATCCGCACGGCGATCTCGCCGCGGTTTGCGATGAACAGTTTCATGGGCTGCCTTTATCCTTCCCGGATGACGACGATGGAGTCGCCCGGGTTGACCATGTCGCCTTCGTTGACTTCAAAGGATTCCAGGGTCCCGGCGACGTCGGACTGGATCTCGGTGAACTGCTTCATGATTTCCACGATGCCGATGGTCTGGCCGACTTCGATGGTGTCGCCTTCGTTGGCGAACGGGGGTTTGCCCGGCCCGGGCTTGCGGTAGAAGACTCCGGGAAGGGGTGAAACGATCGTGGCCATGTGCTGCTCGCTTTCAGGAGTGGGTGGATCGGGATGAGTCGAGTGCCTTGCGGACGGCGGAGGCGACGGCGACGGCGTTGGGTGCATCCGAGTGGACGCAGATGCTCTGGAAGGCGATGTTCAGCGGAGTGCCGTCGACGGCGGGCACGGGCCCGCCTGCCACAGCCCGGCTGACGCGTTCCGCGGCGGCGTCCGGGTCGGTGGGTGCGGGGCGTCGCTGGATGAGGAGCTCGCCGCCGGGGCCGTAGTTGAGGTCCACGTAGAGCTCCGCAACGAAGTCCACGCCCATGGCGCGGCACACGGATTCATGGGCGGTCCCGGCCAGGCCGTAGAACGGAACACCGAACTGTTTGGCGGTTCCGGCCGCTGCCTGCATGAGGTCTTCGTCGCCGGCGAGCATGCCGTAGAGCGCGCCGTGGGGTTTGATGTGGTTCAGGGACAGCCCGTTCTTCGCCAGGAAGGCAGTCAGCGCCCCGGTCTGGTAGAGGATGATGGACTCGACCTCCTCGGGGGTGAGCACCATGCGGCGGCGGCCAAAACCCATGGGATCGGGGAGCCCGGGGTGGGCGCCCACGGCCACGCCGTGTTCCGCGGCAAGGGCCACCGTCCGGTTCATGACGTCCGGGTCCCCGGCGTGGTAGCCGCAGGCGACGTTGGCGACGTCGATGATTTCCATGAGGGCGGCGTCGTTGCCGAACTCGTGCAAGCCGAAGCCTTCACCCATGTCCGAATTCAGGAGCACCTGGGCAGGCGTGGTTTCCGTCACGTTTTTTTGCATGCAGGCAACGGTACAGAGGCGGGGACCCGGCCGGAATTGGGCGGATCGCCGAATGTGGCCACGCGGATTATGCTTTTTGCACTAACCAGGAGGGCCTGCCATGCGTGTTGCCGATCTCGCCGCGGATTCCGCGCTGAACATCCGCCTTGCCGTGCCGGGAAGTCCGGGACGCCTGGCCCGGCCCATCGCCTGGTGCGCCCCCACGGAGCACATGGACCCCACGCCCTTCCTCAGCGTCAACGCGCTGCTGCTGACCAATGGGATGGGCCTGAACGTCAAGGACTACCGGATCTGGGATGCCTACGTGGAGCGGCTGATGTCCGTGCCCGTCTCGGGTCTGGTCTTCGGCCTGGGCGCAGCGCACCGGGAACTGCCGCCGGGGCTGGTGAAGGCCTGCGAAGCGCATGGCCTTCCGCTGCTTGAACTGCCTCCGGAGGTGCCGTTCATCCAGGTGATGCGGCACGTGGATCAACTTATCGCCGCCGAACGCTATGCCGAGCTGCGCGCGGGGTGGGACCTGGCGGATGAGTGCACCAGGCTGGCGGCGGGCGGCCACTCGCTGGCGCAGGTCCTGGAACGGGTGGCCACCACCATCCGGGCGCGGGTGGCGGTCCTGGACCACAACGGGTTTGAACTCATGGCGGCAGGTACGGCCGGGGGCGGGACGGCCCGGACCATCCTGAGCCTGCCCAGCGGCGGAATCCTCCGGTTCAGGCTGGCTATCGAGGGAATCAAGAGCAGCCTGGTGCTGCAGCCGCTGCTGGGGCCGGTGGCTGCGGTGATTGCCATGCAGCTGAGCTACACCCTGGGGTCCCGGTCGCCCCTGCATTCGCGGGAAGCTGCCCGGTTGATCGAGGCGCTCTACGAGGCCCGGGGGACTCCGGCGCCGGCCCTGCGGCGCTACGCGGCGGAGGCCGGGTTCGAGCCGGACAGGGAGTGGGGAGTCGTGCTGATCGGCGGTGCGGGGGAGGTTGCGCCGGCCAAGCTGCGGACCATCGCCTGGCGGGTGCGGGTGGGCCTGCAGGCTGAATTCGGGACCGTGCGGTTCATGGAGGAGGCCGGCCTGACGACGGTGCTGGTGCAGCGCGGGGAAGCGGGGATGGAGCTCATGGACGCCGTCCAAAAGTCCTTCCAGGACGGGCCGGAACTGTCCGCCGTCGTCTCCGGGTGCGGGAACCTGGACGAACTGCCGCTGGTGCTCCAGTTGGCCCGCCGCCGGGTGGGCGAGCCGGGGCTCCATCAGGCGCCGGTCGCCGACCTGGCCGGCGTAGTGGAGGGCCTGCCCGGCGCCGGGTTGGTGGCCATGTCCCGGCGGCTCCTGGCCCCGTTGATGTCCGACGGCGGTACGGCCTTGCGCGAAACGCTTGAGGTGTACCTGCGGTACAGCGGGAATACCCGCGAGACCTGCAGGGTGCTCTTCATCCACCGCAACACCCTGACGTACAGGTTGCGCAAGATTGAGGAGCTTCTCCGGGTGGACCTGGACGACGGCGAAGTGCGGGCAACCTGCCTGCTGGCACTGCGGATCGTCGCCGCCGGAACCTAGTTGGCCGCCATTTCCGCGGGCGCCCTGGCGGCGCTGCTTTCGCGGACGAACAGGGTGGGTTCCAGCTGTACGGCTTCGGGCTTTTCGCCCCGGAGCACGGCCTGGATGAGCTGCACCGCCGTCCGTCCGATGTCCGCCATCGGGGAGTGGACCGAGGTCAGTGGAATGGGAAGCTCGGCGGCCAGGGAGGTGTCGTTGTAGCCCACCACGGCCACGTCCTGTCCTACGGCGAGGCCGCGGGAGCGCAGGGCTCCCATCGCTCCGATGGCAGCGAAGTCGTTGACCGCGAAGATGGCGGTGGGGCGCGGCTTGCCGCTGGCGAGGATCTTTTCCCCGGCCTCCCGGCCGCCGGCGGTATCGAACTTGGACCACACCACGTCGTCGTCGGAAATGGTGCCGCCAAGGGAGCGCCAGCGGTCCAGGAAGCCGGCGGTGCGGTCGACGGCGGTGCTTGCGTAGGGCTCGCCTGCGATCACTGCCACCTGCCGGTGGCCCATTTCCCAGAGGTGGCTGGCCGCGAGTTCGCCGCCGACGACGTCGTCGCAGGTGGCGGACGGGTAGCCCGGCACCCGGCGGTTCATCAGCACGAACGGGACCTTCCGGTCGGTCAGTTCCTGCAGGAGGCCGCCGTCAAGGTGGGCGTCGCCAATGATCAGGCCGTCCACCCGCCGGGCCAGCATGAGGTCGATCTTGCGCCGTTGTTCGTCCGGGTTATCGCGCGAGTTCATCACGAACGCGGAGTACCCCACCTCGGCTGAGGCTTCGTCGATACCCTCGTACATGATGGCCAGGACCAGGTCCGAAAGGCGGGGGACGATGACGCCGAGCAGTTTGGTGCGGCGGGTGCGGAGGCTGGCGGCCTGGGGATCGGGCGAGTAGCCGAGCTTGCGGGCCAGCTCACGGACGCGCTCGGCGGTGGCGGCCGAGGCCGCTCCCTTGGCCACGTCGGAACCGGAGTGCAGGACCCTGGAGACGGTGGACGGATGGACGCCCAGCTCCCGAGCCAAATCCTTCAGCGTGACTGTTCCGCCGCCGTCGGCCTTTTCTTTCATGTCCTTCTCCTGCCCACCGGGGCCACTGTAGCCCAGGTCCGCCCGCGCTGCCGGGAAGGGCGCCAAGGCAACCCTTGACGTGACCCGCTTCACATCCTATAGTCGTTCATCAGCGCTACCCAAACGTTTGGGTAGGTGCGCGACCCAAACGTTCCCCGCCGCCTCCACCCCCGGCGCCGCCCCTCGTTTCCATCGCAAATGCCCGTTCTGCGGAAAGTTACCCAATCGATTGGGTTGCGGATTGCGCAGCAAACCACCGGAGCTGAAATGACTGTTACCGACTCCCACGTCGTGCTGCTGGCTACCGGAGGCACCATCTCGTCGCGTTCTTCCCGGGCCGGCGGCGCGGTCGCCTCCGATACCGGCGAGCAGGTGTTCAAAGCCCTCGGTTCGCGGGTCTCCCACCCCGTGCGGGTGCTGGACGTCTTCCAGAAGGGGTCCTACCTCCTGACGTTCGACGACATGCTTCGGATCTGCGCCACCATCCAGGAGGTCCTCATGGACCCCAACGTCCTGGGCGTGGTGGTAACCCACGGCACGGACACCATGGAGGAGACCGCGTACCTCGCCGACCTGACGCACAGCGACGAGCGGCCGGTGGTCTTCACCGGCTCGCAACGCGCGGCTGACTCCGGCGCCCCTGACGGGCCGGACAACCTGGCCCGGGCCATCGCCGTCGCAGGTTCGAAAGAGGGACGGGGAAGGGGCGTGATGGTGCACTTTGCGGGCACGATCTTCCCCGCCGCCGGCGTCCGGAAGAGCCAAACTCTTCGGCTCGATGCCTTTGCAAACCCCGATTTTGGGGTACTTGGCCAGGTATCAGCCCAGGGAGAAGTCGCCCTGGCCGGCGGCGGCACCAGGCTCGAAGCCCTGCCCCTGCCCCAGCCGGGCGGCGGCTCCCCGCGGGTGGACCTCGTTGCCGCCTACCCCGGCGCCGACGCCACCCTGATGCATGCCGCCCTTGAAGCAGGAGCGGAAGGCATCGTCCTGCAAGGAACCGGAAGCGGCAACGCAAATGCCAGCCTCTGCGCAGAGGTCGCCGCCGCCGTCGCGTCCGGCGCCGTGGTGGTCACCAGCACCCGCGTGGACGCGGGTCCAGTTGTCCCGATCTACGGTGCCGGCGGTGGTGGCGAGGACCTGCGCGTGGCCGGTGCCATCAGCTCAGGCCACCTCCGGCCGTCGCAATCGTTGATCCTGCTCAGCCTCCTGCTCAGGACCAACCCCGACCGGACGCGGATCACCGACATCTTCACGCAGCGGGGGAGGCCTCCTGAACCTTCCGCCTGACACCCCAGAACATCCCGGTTTGTACACATTGAAAGGAAAATCTCATGGCTAAGGACATTCAAGTCGCATTCGGCGTGGACGTGGACGCAGTGGCGGGCATGCTCGGCTCCTATGGAGGCGAGGACTCCCCGTGCGACATCAGCCGGGGCCTGTTCAGCGGCGAAGTCGGCGGACCCCGGCTGATCCGTTTGTTCCAGAAATACAATCTCCCGGCAACCTGGTTCGTGCCGGGCCACTCGATCGAAACGTTCCCCGAACTGACGCAGATGATCGTGGATGCCGGGCACGAGATCGGCGTGCACGGATATTCACACGAAAACCCGATCGCCATGACCCGGGAGCAGGAGACAGCCATCCTTGACCGCGCGATCGAACTGATCGAAAAGGTGTCCGGCCGCAGGCCCACCGGCTACGTTGCGCCGTGGTGGGAATTCTCGCCCGTCACCAACGAGATTCTCCTTGAGCGGGGCATCAAGTATGACCACTCCCTGATGCACCGCGACTTCGAGCCGTACTACGTCCGCGTGGGCGACTCGTGGAAAAAGATCGACTACACCAAGGACGCCCAGACCTGGATGGAGCCCCTGGTGCGCGGGCAGGAAACGGACCTGGTGGAGATCCCTGCCAACTGGTACCTCGATGACCTGCCTCCCATGATGTTCATCAAGGCCTCGCCGAACTCGCACGGGTTCGTCAATCCCCGCGACATCGAAGAGATGTGGCGCGACCAGTTCGACTGGGTTTACCGCGAAATGGACCAGGCCGTCTTCACCATGACCATCCACCCGGACGTCTCCGGCCGCCCGCAGGTGCTGCTCATGCTCGAGCGCCTGATCGAACACATCAACTCCCATGACGGCGTCAGCTGGTGCACCTTCGACCAGATCGCCGATTCCTTCCTTTCCCGCAGCCCCCGTAAGGACAAGTCATGACCATCCAAGAACCGGCTGTCGACCTCACGCAGCCCCGCCCGGACGAGAAGCGCCGCTTCCCCGTCTTTTCCAAGCGCCACACCACCACCGCTACCGTTCTTGCCCTGCTTGCCTGGACCGTGGCCGTCTTCGACTACGGCCTGTTCGGCACCCTGCTGCCGGCGATGCAGCAGGAATTCGGCTGGTCAGCCCCCGAGGCGTACGCCATCAACACCTGGATCGCCGTTGGCACCGCCATCGTGTGCTTCGGCATCGGCCCCGTCATTGACCGGCTGGGACGGCGCAAAGGCATGATGACCACCATTGGTGGGACCGCCGTCGTCTCCGGCCTGACGGCACTGATCCCCACGGGGATCCCGTTCCTCAGCAATGCCATGCTGGTGGTGATCCGTTCCTTCGGCGGCCTCGGATTCTCCGAGCAGGCCGTGAACGCGACGTACATGAACGAGGTCTACCAGGTCACGGAGGTGGCCGATAAGCGCAAGCGCCCCGGGTTCCACTACTCCTTCATCCAGGGCGGATGGCCGCTCGGGTTCCTGTTGGCCAGCGCACTGGCCCTCGCCTTCCTGCCCTCCCTGGGCTGGCGCGCCCTGTACCTGATGGCCACCATTCCGGCCGCCGTCATCGTGTGGGTCATCGCCCGCAAGCTCAAGGAAACGCCCCAGTTCGAACTGCACCACAAGCTGACAGAGCTCGAAAAGCACGGAAAGCCGGAGGACGCGCACGCCCTCGCCCACGCCTACGGCGTCGAGCACTCCTCAGCGGCCCCGCTCAAGCGGATCTGGGAACCGCACCTGCGCCGGAACACCTTTGTCTTCTCGCTCGCCTGGATTGTGAACTTCTTCGGCATCACCATCTTCAGCGTCCTGGGCAGCTCGGTGCTGAAGAACGCGAAGGGCGTGGAACTCTCGGACGCCTTCTGGATGCTGATCGTCATCAACCTGCTTGCCTACTTCGGCTACGTCTTCCACGGCTGGCTCGGTGACAAGATCGGCCGGAAGCGCACCATCATCGGCGGCTGGATCCTCTCCGGCATCTCCTTCTCCATCATGCTCAGCCCGATCGCCACCAGCCCGTTCATGATCATCCTGACCTACGGCGCCGGCCTGTTCTTCCTGGTGGGCCCGTACGCCGCCATCCAGTACTTCATGGCCGAGTGCTACCCGGTCAGCTGCCGGGCCACCGGAACCGCGTTCATCGGCGCCATGAGCCAGCCCGGAACCATCATCGGCGGCGCCATCTTCACGGCCATTGCCGCCGGTGCCGGCACCGGCACTGCAGCCCTGTGGGTCGGTGCCCTGGGCACCCTGGTCTCCGGGCTCCTGATGATCGCCGCCAAGCCCCCTGCTGAAGCCCTGATGGAGGACCACCCCCATGACGTCGCCTAACAAAGCCGCCATCATCACCGGTGCCGCCAGCGGCATCGGCCGTGCCCTCGCCGTGCACTACGCCCGCCAGGGGGTGGTGTCCGTCATCGGCACCTTCCCGGGTGACCCCCACGATCCGGAGGAAACCCTCCGGCTGGTCAAGGAGGCCGGGGGCGAGGCGGTGATCCATGAAGTGGATGTCCGCACCACCGCCTCCGTGGATGCCCTGGCCCAGCGGGCCGTGGACGAGTACGGCCGGCTGGACTACGCCATCGCCAACGCCGGGATTCTCCGGAATTCCCCGCTGGGGGAGATGACGGACGAGCGCTGGCACGACATGCTCAACGTGGACCTCACCGGCGTGCTGCGCACGCTGCGTGCCGGGGCAGAGAGAATGACCGACGGCGGCGCACTGGTTGCGGTCTCGTCCATCGCCGGCGGGGTGTACGGGTGGGAGGAACACGCCCACTATGCCGCCGCAAAGGCAGGCGTGCTTGGCCTGGTCCGCAGCGTGGCCGTGGAGCTCGGCCCGCGGCAGATCCGCGCCAACGCCGTGATCCCGGGCCTCATCGAAACCCCGCAGTCCCTGGACCCGGTGAACTCGCTGGGGCCCGAGGGCCTGAAGCGGGCCGGGAACGACATCCCCTGGGGCCGGGTGGGCAAACCGGAGGAAGTGGCCAGCGTGATCGGGTTCCTCACCTCCGATGACTCCCGGTACATCACAGGGCAGGCGCTGGTGGTTGACGGCGGCCTCACCGTGAAGATGCGCGCCTGACAGCCCACCTGAAGAAGGAAAAGACACCATGAACACATCGACCCAAGCCGCTGACCAGGGCCCCGGGAACACCCAAGCCGGGAACGGCCGCGCCCGGGACGGCCGCCGGGTGGTGGTCACCGGCGGTTCCAGCGGGATCGGGAAAGCCATCGCCGAGGCCTTCCTGGCCAACGGGGACCGGGTGGCGGTGCTGGACCGCGCCGGCGGGGACGGTGCCATCCGCGTGGACGTGGCTGATGAAGCCAGCGTGCGGGCGGCCTTCTCCGAGGCCCGCGAGACGCTGGGCGGCATCGACGTCCTGGTCAACAGTGCGGGCCTGCTGACGGAGTCGCCGCTGGAGGACATGTCCCTGGCCATGTGGAACGAGACCCTCACGGTGGACCTGACCGGCGTGTTCCTGTGCTGCCGGGAGGTGGTGGGGGAGATGCGGCAGCGCAAGTGGGGCCGCATCATCAACATCGCCTCCCAGCTGGCCATCAAGGGCGGTGTTGGGCTGACGCATTACAGTGCGGCCAAAGCCGGCGTCGTGGGCCTTTCCAAAGCACTTGCCCTGGAAACGGCGGCGGACAACGTGCTGGTCAATTGCATCGCCCCGGGCCCCATCGAGACGCCGCTGGTGGAGGGCATCTCGGAAAGCTGGAAAGCCGCAAAGCGCGCCGAGCTTCCGCTGGGCCGCTTCGGGACGCCGGCGGAAGTCGCCCCCGCCGCCGTCCTGCTCGCCAGCGACCCCGGCGGAAACCTGTTCGTCGGACAGACGCTGGGGCCTAACTCCGGCGACGTGATGCCGTAAGGAAAGGGAACAACATGTGCGGTGCCTGCGGAAGGACCACCGTGGCGGACCCTGCCCTGGGACCGGTGCGGACCATGCGGCAACACCTGATCGTGGCAGCCACGGTCAACGCCGTCTGCACCGGCCTCCCGGGCGCCCCGAAAGTCACCGCACTTAAGGACGGCTGGCTGATGACCGGCCCCGCCGGGGCCTCCAAACAGTGCCAGACCGTCGAAGAACTGTGGAGCGCCGTGCTCGGCTGTTTCACCGACGCGTCCGTTCTGGACCGGCTGCGAAGGCGCCGGCAGGCGTACGCGGCGGACCCGGCCAACGCGGGCCTGCCCGCCCGGGCGGCCCGGGCTGCTGCCGTACCCCAAACACAAGGAGATTCTGCATGACTGAATACACCCCGCTCTGGTCACCCATCCGGATCGGTACCACCGAGCTTGAGAACCGGGTGGCGTTGGCTCCCATGACGCGGATCAGCGCCACCGAGGACGGGCATGCCACGGAGAGGATGGCGTCCTACTACCGGACGTTCGCCCGCGGGGGTTTCGGGCTGCTGATCACGGAAGGCATCTACCCGGACACCGCCCACAGCCAGGGCTACCACTTCCAGCCGGGCATCGCCACGGAGGAGCAGGCCCGGTCCTGGGCGGACGTGGTGGACGGCGTGCACGCGGCGGGCTCGAAGATCTTCGCGCAGCTGATGCATGCGGGGGCGCAGAGCCAGGGGAACCGGTATGTGACTTCCTCGGTGGGGCCATCGGCGGTGGCACCGAAGGGGGAGCAGCTGGGGTTTTACCGCGGCGAAGGTCCGTATCCTGTTCCTTCCGCGATCACATTGTCCCAGATGAAAGAGGTCCGGGACGGGTTCGTCACGGCGGCGCTGCGGGCGCAGCAGGCCGGGTTCGACGGCGTGGAGATCCACGGTGCCAACGGTTACCTGCTGGACCAGTTCCTCACGGACTACCTGAACCAGCGCGACGACCGCTACGGCGGGTCAGCGGAAAACAGGGTGCGGCTTGCCGCTGAAATCTGCCACGACGTCCGCGAGGCGGTTGGCCCGGGCATGACGGTGGGGATCCGCGTCTCCCAGTCCAAGGTCAGCGACACCGAGCACAAGTGGAGCGGGGGAGTGGCGGAAGCGGAGGTCATTTTCGGCACCCTGGGCGCCACGGGGATCGATTTTGTCCACACCACTGAGTACCGGGCCGCCGAGCCGGCGTTCGCGGATGCGGAGGAGACCCTGGCTGGGCTGGCCAAGCGGTACTCCGGGGTGCCGGTGATCGCCAACGGCAAGCTCGACGATCCGGATACCGCGGTGTCCATGCTGGCGGACGGTTCAGCGGACGTTGTGGCGTTGGGCAAGGGGGCCTTGGCCAACCGGAACTGGCCGCACCTTGTCCGCAACAACCTGGAATTCGGGGAGCTCGACCCCGCCGTCTTCGCTCCTTTGGCGGACGTCAAGGACTGGGAGTTGGAGGACGGGTAGGCCGGGGGAGCGCCGGCTCTTAGGCGCCGTCGATGGCGTCGAGCCACTCCAGAAACGTTTGGCGTCCGACGGCGGATCCCGGCGCCGGGATCAGGGAGCCGTTGCGCATGGCCTTGCCCATGGGGCCGGGAAGGGGCAGCGGAACGATTCGTTTCTTCTGCTGCGTCTTGGCGAGGTAGGCCGCGACCAGGCTTTTCAGCTGTTCGGTCCGCGGGCCGCCGAGGTCCGGAAGGCGTCCCTGCGGGCCGGCCTCGGCAGCGTCCACCAGGGCCGCGGCCACCTCCTTTGCCGCCACCGGCTGTGTAATCATCGTGGGAACGAAGACCAGCGGGCCCACTGATGCGGTCTTGATGGACATCGGTACGAACTCGTGGAACTGGGTGGACCGGAGGAGGGTCCAGGGAATGCCGCCGTGCCTGACTTCGTCCTCCTGCACCAGCTTCCCGGCGTACAGTCCTGAATTGGCTTTGTCGATGCCCACAATGGACAGCGCCACATGGTGCGTTACGCCAGCTTTCTTCCCGGCCGCCAGCAGGTTCTGGGTGGCGTTGGTGAAGTAATCCACGGCTTTCTTGGTGGACATGGCCTGGATGCCGGAGACATCGATGACGGTCTCGACATTTTGGAGTGCCTGATCCAGGCCGCGCCCGTTGACCAGGTCCACGCCCTCCGCGCGGCTGAGGCTGACCACGTGGTGCCCACGCTCCCTGGCGATGGCCACAACGTGGCGGCCCACTGTACCGGTTCCCCCTGCAACGGCAATCCTCATGGAAGAAATCCTAAGCCGGACCTACGACAAAAGATCGGGGATTAGGAAGCGGCCCGTTTGGCTTCGCGGGGAGAGCTCGGCGCAGGATGCTTGGCTAGGTGCATGCAGATAACCTGCGCAGGTCGGCGTCCATGCGCCCTAATAGGTACCGCGCCCTGGCGGGTAGCCTCCGGCACCTGCAGGTGCGGACACTGGCAGCGTCATCTGGAAACCGAACTCCGCCCAAATGTCGTCGTGGTTCTCGTGTGCCGTGTACTCCGCGCGTAGCTCAAGCAGGCCGTCTATCTGCGAGATGTACAAGAGGCCTCGTTGTCCGGTCGAGCTGAGGGGATGGACTGCGATGCCGGACCCTCCAAATGTCGTGACAACCAGGGGCCCCTCCGCAGGTATGACGAGGATACGCCTGAGATGCCTAACGTGGCGTAGGGCGATGGCTACGGAGCCCCCATGGAACCCAGCCAAGGGCCGGTTTCCTGCTGTTTCGAGACGGCTCCCGACAATAGCTCCGCGGAGAGTCTCAGCGCCAGTTATCAGGTCATTGTCTTCCCAGGCCACGGCACCTGCACCAGCTACCTGAAGCGTTCCGATGCCGGACTGGCGTGAATTGAGCCGCACCACCGGGTTTTTCGCCGAGAGATGGCCGACTTCCTCGATGGCAGGTGCAGAAAACAGCCGAGAAGCCAGGGTTTTGGGAGGTTGGCCGGCATGCTTTGAGGCTTCGGTTGTCGGTTCACCCTGCGGTTCCCTCTCCAAATGAAGAGAGGAGCGACTAACCATATTGTTGTCAGGTCTTGGCGCAGTAGTTTGGTTCGTCCCTGCAGCCGGTACAGACGGCATGCGCCGCTTGCGCCGAGTGATGTAGGTGATGTCCGGGCGAGGAGCCCTCGACGGAGGTGCCATGCTAAAGAGTCACTTTGAAGTCCGTCGCGAGGCCCGACAGCCCATTCAGGTAGCCCTGCCCAACGGCACGAAATTTCCAGCCGCCTCCATGCCGATAGAGCTCACCGAACAACATCGCCCGGACCTGTGATTGGTCAGCCAAAGGAATATCAAAGCGTACGAGTTCTCGGCTTTCCTGGTCCGCGACTCGAATATACGCGCTCTTCACGGCGGCAAATGTCCCGAGCCCTCTAACCTCTGGATCGACGTAGACGATGAAGACAATCTTTCTCACCGGCTCGGGTACCTTTTGGAGGTCAACGTCGATTTGTTCAACGTCATCAGAACCGACGAAGTGGAGGCCGTCGTCCGGCGTCGACAGCTGGTTGAAAAACACAAGGTGTTCGTCCGAAATGGCTCGTCCGTCGGGGCCGCACATTATCGCAAGTGGGACGAGTTCCGGCTGCGGGCCGCGGCTCGGGACCAACGACCACCCGAATCCGACCAGCGCCTTTTGAACGTTTGGATTTTCTGCAGTCAGTGCTGCGTTACTGCCGGGAGCCATGGAGGCCATCTAATCACCCTCCAGGAGCAGACTGCCTATATCGAATTTATCTTGCAGGAACCGGCCATGAATTGCTAATTCGGTAGAGGAACCGCTGCGTATCTCACTTTCAAGAGTGGAGGCTGCCGCATGCAACGTTGCCAATTGTTCAAGCAGCAGTCCGGTTTCGGAGGAATCCAGAGCCCGGCTGAAAGTCGGAAGGGTTAGATACGTTCGCATGGAGGTGGGCAAGTAATCAGTCAACATCGCGGCCAAGAGGACTCGCTGTTCAACTGTGGATCCGATCTTCCCGGCATGCTCGACGAGTGCACGCAGTAGATCTGTGATCTGGGCAAATTGCGAGTAAGCCACAGTTGGTAACTCAGCACCGCTTCTCCGCAGCTCGGTGGCCAACGAGTTGAGCGCCTCCTCGGCGGCACTCAACTCGTCCTCTTTCTCGTCGCTGATGAGCAAGTGTTCCGGCCTCGGGTCCTGTGCGGAGCCAAAGCCGAACAGTGAACCGAAGAGCCTGCTAGCCATTTTGGAGATAGGTATTGCTGGACTGGAGCATCAGTTCCCCTCTTGCTGCCTTACGCGTTCGAGGTAAGGCTTGGCCCGTTCGATGCCGGACTCAAGAGCGCGTACGGTTCCTTCCATGCTCTTGTTTGCCTCCGAGCGGAAGGTGTCGATTGCGTCGATCGTCTGGAAGACATTGTCAAAAGCCCGCTGAAGGGTCTCGACGCTGACTCCGGAGCTGGCGGCCTGCTGGTGAATCCGGCCGGTCTGTTCCTTTAGCATCTCGCTGGTTCTCAGGATCATATTGTTAGTCGTTGTATTCAGGGCATCAATTTGGTCCAGTACGAGCTTTTGATTCGCCAGCGCCTCCGCAACGATAACGGCAGTGCGAAGTGCGGACAGAGTAGTAGTCCGGGCTCGTTCGACGCCCTTGATGAGTTCTGCGTTGTTCTTGCGGATCATGTCGATCGCCAGGTAGGCCTGAACGGAAACTGCCAGCTGGGTCAGGATGTCCTGGTGACGCTGACGAATCGGGAAGAGTACGTCGGACTCCAGTTTGACGGAGTCCTCGACCTGGCCGTTGTTCCTCATGGTTTCTAGCTTCGCCACTGTTGCGTCGTCCAACGCTTTTGCGAACACAGCATATTCACTGAGGCCTTGCATCGTCTCCCACAGAAGGGTTTTCTCCTGGGCGAGGCTTGCGTTGTCCTTTCGAAGTTCATCTTGCCCGGCCAGCAGGGCCTTTGTGATGTTGTTGATCTGCTGCTGGGAGGATTGGTACCTCTGAAAGTACTTAACCAACTTGTTTCCGCCGGGGAGGATTCCAAGGATCTTGCGACCTGTGCTGAGGTCAGCTCGGTTCGGCGTCAGATCCTCTACGGTGCTCCGCAACTCACCCAATGTGGTCGCCACATACAGTTGGGCGCTGTTGCCTGTCTTCTTGGCACCCGCCACAGACGTTGATGAACGTTCCAAAAGCCGATTGGACGTGTTGGCGGAAGCGACCAATTGCTGTCCGCCAAGGCGGTCGATTCCGTCGATCTTGCTGGTGTATTCGGGGCTGGCTGGATTTAGCGCAGCAACTTCGGCGATGAATGCCTTCGCCTGAATGTTGATCTCAGCCTGCCGCTCGGGTGCGACCGGGATCATGGCCGCGGCGGCGTCTTCCCTGACTATTTCCGGTTCCTTCGGAGCCTTCAGAAGAAGGGCATCGTCTGCGGCGTCCGGCGGGGTGAGTTGAATACTCATGATGATCCTTTGTGAGTTGAAGAAGCCGAAGGAGAGGCCTATGAAAGATGACGTGCTGTGGCTCCCCGACAGCCACAGCGGCTGCCGGGGAACCCAAGAAACTCAGTCCAGACCGATGCCGAAATCTGTTGCGATTCCACGAAGGCCTGTGGCGTAGCCCTGGCCCACGGCCCTGAACTTCCAATCGCCGCTGTTGCGGTACAGCTCGGCAAAAATCATGCACGTCTCGGCTGCGGCATCCTCGGTCAGGTCGTAGCGGACGATCTCGCTATTCGTGTCCTCGTTGACCACACGGCAGAATGCGTCCCGGACCTGGCCAAAGTTCTGGCGGCGAACGTCCGCTTGGTCAATCGACACAACGATGACAATCTTTTCGATCTCGGCTGGTACCAGGCTCAGGTCGATCAGTATCTGCTCGTCGTCGCCTTCTCCCTCGCCGGTGCGGTTATCGCCTTGATGGACAACGGAGCCGTCCTTTGAGGACAGCTGGTTGTAGAAGATGAAGTCATCGTTTGAGCGGACTTTCCCGCTCGCGGTGACCAGCAATGCCGACGCGTCCAGGTCGAATTGCTCCCCAGCAGTGGTCCGTGGGTCCCACCCGAGGCCGATCATTGCGCGGCGAAGCTGCGGGTCGGCCTTGGTTAGCGAGAGGTTGCTTCCTTTACTCAGGGTCAGAGTTGCCAATTTTGTCTCCTTAATCTGTTCCGGATACTAAAGCGTTGCGGCTGCGGGCCGAACGACGTCGAATGCTGTCTTGCCATTGGCTGGGCTACCGATGGCCTGAAAAACCCATGCGCCCTGGGAGCGGGAAACTTTAGCCATGACCATGGCGGTGAAGTGGCCAGACTCGTTGAGCCGGTAGTGAGCCACTTCCGGGCTGCCGGCAACCGAATCGTCGATGACCCTGCAGAAGGCATTCTGGATCATGTCGAAGGTCTGCTGACTGTAGCTGGTAATGACGAACACGATGTGTTGGACAGTCGGAGATACCGCGGGAAGATTCACGAGAATGGATTCGTCGTCTCCTTCGCCTTCACCCGTCAGGTTGTCCCCAGTGTGCTGTATGGAGCCATCTTTGCTCTTGAGTTGCTGGAAGTAGACCACGTCCAGTGGTTTCCTGTCGGCGTCGTAAAGGATTGCTGAAGCGTCCAAATCGATTTCCGTGGTTTTAGATCGACCGAAAAAGCCGCGTTTGGCAGGTGCTGCCGCGTCCCATCCAAGCCCAAGGCGGATATGAGTTAGGGACTCGCCATTTTGCTTGATGAGCGACAGTGTCTGCCCCTTTTGCAAGCTCAACCCCATTGTTGTACTCCTGTCATTTCCTTCTAAACAGATGTGGATGAAAGTGTTTCGGGTGCGGAATCGGATGTCGGGACCTTTCGATTCCGAAGGACCGAGCCGGCAAAAGCCGCTCCGATAAAGACGACCCCAATTAGACCTGTGATCACTTCATTGACCGGGGCGGTAATGGTAACCATCAGAATGATGGCCAAGGCGCCGATTGCCCAGTGCGCACCATGATCCAGGAATTCAAACTCGTCCAAGGTTCCTTCCCGGACTAGGTACACAGTCAGCGAGCGCACGAACATTGCTCCGATGAGCCCCAGCCCGAGGGCAATGATTACGGGGTCGGCCGTTATGGCAAAAGCACCGATAACGCCATCGAAGGAGAAGGAAGCGTCGATGACCTCGAGGTATAGGAAGAGCATCAGCGCTGCCTTGCCGGCGACCCGTCCCGCGACGCCACGCGGCCGGGCCGCTGCTGACGCATCCTCAGCTTCGTCCTCGTCGACGTCGAAGAGATTGCCAAGCCCGTTCACGAGCATGTAGGTGATGATGCCGAGAAGTCCCGCCAGCAGCACGATTCCTTGTTTGTCTCCAGCAAGGAAGCCGGCGATGGTGAGGACGGCCAGTGCTGTGACCATCGATGCCCCCTCCAGCTTGCCGAACCGCGCCAGGGGGACTTCCAGCACCTTGATCCATTTCAGGTCCCGCTCCTCGAAAATGAAATCAAGGAAGATCATCAGCAGGAACAGGCCTCCGAAAGCCGCGATTTGAGGGTGTGCCTCATGCAGCAGGTACCCGTAAGTGCCGGGCGTCTGCGGATCACCCTTCTGGAGGGCGAGGTTTACGGCTTCAACGGGATTCAGGTGCGCTGTGACACCGACAATCAGAAGAGGGAAAAGCACCCGCATACCGAAGACTGCAATCACGATACCTACGGTCAGGAACATCCGCTGCCAAAAAGGATTCATCCGCTCAAGAATCCGTGCATTTACGACGGCGTTGTCGAAGCTAAGGCTGATTTCCAGAATGCCGAGGATCAGGCAGAGAACAAGAGCGTGGGGACCTCCATAAACGAAGGCTACAACCAAGGCGGTTGCGGTCACCCCAAATGACCATCCAAAAGTACGTACCAGCAAGGTTGTCTAACTCCCCATTTGTGGGTCTATTCGTTAGCGAAATGACCACGGACTTACGGGAGTGAGTAAGTCCCCCCGACTTGAATCACGATCGTAGCCAACGGTTCGCTTCCCAGTCATGCTGATTTCCGCTTCCTTTGTTAGAACTGGGACAATCTTTGGTGGTCCTTGATGGAAACTTGAGGATCAATATCAGGCTACTTACTAAGTCTCGCTGTTGCCGAAAAAAATTTGTGTTTGGGGCGACCACGAGAATATTTAGCGTGTAATGTCAAATCGTGCTGCCGGGAACGAACGTGCATCTTGAGTTGGCTACTTGCACGGATGAGATAGATTCCGGTTGCATCCACTCATAAAGCTTTGATCATGCCGGGAATGACCGCAGCGGTGTTTCCGAATCAAAAAAAGGATTTGTCATGGCCCTTTCCCTCGAAAAAATCAGCACCGAGGCGCCCGGTCTTCTTTCTCTGGCTAAGACAGCGTATGAAGCTGTCGATACCTCCGGTCTCAACGGGCAGAAAGCAAAGGTTGCGGTAGTTCTCGACTTCTCGGGCTCAATGGCAGCGGTTTACAGGTCCGGTGCCATGCAACGCCTGGTAGAAAAAGTGCTGGCCTTGGCCACACAGTTCGACGACGACGGGGCCATCGATTTCTTCGTTTTCGACACCAAGGCCTCCTACTTGGGTGAGATCAGCATCGGTGATTTTCCTGGTTCGGTTGACCGCCTCACCCGCGGTCGGAGCATGGGTAGTACCAACTACGCGCATGCGTTCCTCACTGTCAGGGAGCATTTTGGTTTCGCGCCCCAGCCCCTTCCGAAAAGGGGTTTGTTCGGTCTGCTCAAAGGACCGGCCGCGGTAGGAAACCCAACAGCTTCACCTTCCGACATCCCTGTCTTCGCGCTGTTCCTGACAGATGGTGCCCCAGACAGCAAGGATGCTGCCATCCAGGCCCTGACGGAAGTTTCCACGGCACCGATCTTTTGGAAGTTCCTGTCAATTGGCAGGAGGTCGATCGCATTCCTCGAAAAACTGGATGACATGAAGCAACGCTTCGTGGATAACGCCAACTACGAGCCCATCGGAGACGTTGATGCAATCAGCGACAGCCTGCTGTTCAAGAAGATGTTGCAAGAGTTCCCGGAGTGGCTCGATGAAGCACGTGCCAAGCGGCTGCTTAGATGAGGACTCCCAGTATGGGTCACTTTGACACTTCCTTCGACTACAAATCCGACAAGCCAGCGAAGACCAAGCCGGACGCCGACAGGGATAGCCCTAGCCTCCGGATGCATCATCAGCTGCTGTGGACGAAGAAGTTGAACTCCGGCATCCTGTTCGCCCCGATAGCACCGTCCGTGCGTCGGAACGGCTACCTAATCTTTACCGATCCTTCCGGGGTCAGCCACTGGTACGGCAGCGACGCCATCACGAACTCCTACAGCACCTGGCTACGTCCGAAGGCTCTGGTTAGCGCTGTCGCCGGTCTGGACTCGGAACAGAAGTCTCGTTATCTGCACCCGGAGTACAGCATCGGCAGTGCGATGATTTGGCCTGTCAGGTCGAGGGACCTTCCCACGATGAACACGGCACGGGGGTTGCGCCCGCGCATCGCTGACCGCATCGACCTCACCCTTGAATGCATTCGGCGTCACTACGCGGGGGAGTCGGACAGCCCGCTCGCAGATGTCATCGCTGCCTACGCTGATTTTTTCGAACTTTTCGACGGGTTTCAGGAGTTTGTGGAGTTCTTCCATTTCCAGGACCTGGTTACTCCTGGCTTCGACGAGGTCGAGTTCTTCCTTCCGTTCGACAACTTCAGGCGACCAGGAACTCCGGCGACAACGGCGGAATATGTCACGTACCGGGAGGCCTCGCTGAATTTCATCGCAGGGCGCGGACGCCGGATGGCCAAATGGGTCACCGAAAACTGCCCTCAAATTGAGGTCTGCGAATAGCGTTCCCGTCCGGCTACTGCGACTGGCCGATTTCGTGTCTCCGGAAACATCACTTTGGCCTCGAAGGAGAACTCTTGGAAACTTCATCCACCGCGTCCAGTTCAATCGTGGGAAAGCTTCTCGAAGAAATATCTTGGGAGAAAGCCAAAGACTATCGCGCCGGCGGGCAAGGTCGCGAAAATGTCCTCACCGCGGAAGTGCTGATCGGACGGGATTTCTTGCCCAGAACCGAATTCCTCGCTGCCGTTGTCGGCGCGGCGTCCGGGGCCGACGCCGCGCGCAGCAAACTTGCCGCAGAGGTGGAGGAACTGCAAATGCACTTCCTGCCGGGTGACTTCAGCCCCAGTGCAAGCGGCGGTAAGCCAAAGCTGGTGGTTCAGCCCGACGCCATCTTCAAGACTCCGAGCACATACACCTTGGTTGAAGCCAAACGGATTCGATATGGCAGTTTTCAGCCCGAACAACTGGCCCGCGAGTACATCACTCTCATGTCTCGAGCCGAAGGTGCTGTCCCACTGCTCCTGCTTTTGGGTGTCGCACCGCCCATCCGTGTCAAGGGGAATGGCCAACTCGGAATTGCGGAAGCTGTTGGTCGGTTCCTTGGCCCCGTCCTAGAGCGCCTTGGTGACCCAGCGCTTCCTTCCGAATCGGAACTTATGGAGCGGATTCAGGAGGTCTTTTGCTGGATATCCTGGCCGGACCTGGATGAACGCGTTCGCGAAGCGGCAGTCAAGTACGACGCGGGGCACTATTCTGCCCACGCTTCCGTACAGCGCGTTGCTTCATTCATACGGAACGCGATCGCTTGGCATGCTTGAGCCCTGCCGTGCGGAGTGCCCAACCAACAAACATTGTCAGATGAGATTTAGCGGTGGCAACCATTCAGCGCGCAGCGCATCCTCTAAATCATGAGCTTCTCTGGCGCTACCGCAGACGAGCCATCCCACTTCGCATCCCGCAAGCCACTCGTTGGCTACGGCAGTTTGCTCCGGGGTCATCACACTCGGGCGCTGGCGCACGACAGATCGGGGAATACCCAATTCAGCGGCAGCAATGCTTGCCCTGAGAGTGCTGCGGCTGAAGTCGGTGCCCTGATCGAAATGGGACCTCAGTCGGCCTCGCAGCCCATTGGTGCCTAACGCTTTGCCTACATAAAGAGGCTGACCCTCCCGGAACCAGACGTACACTCCGGGCTCAGCAGGCACCTCGCGGGATGGAATCGGCAACTTGCGTGCATCTACTTTTAGTAGGCTATCGTGCCAAATCTTTCCGGGGTCCTTCCTGTTTGGCATGCTGGCTTCCTTTCATTGCCCATGTACACGGGAACGGTCTGATCTTTCCCTCCGGCCTCTACTCCGTCGTCAAATTAAACGCTTTTGACACTTCCGAAATTGTGAGTTCATGACGGAGCTTGCAGGCGCTGTTTTGGTTGGCGAAAAGTCCCTTGAGCCAAAATGCGGCCGGAAGGTCCGTTGTGCGCTGCCATGAAACCGGAATGATGTATTCGTTCATATCAGCTCCGTCCTGCGCAACGGCAGCCTGACCCAGGCCGTAGTGGCCAGTTAGGTCCAGTTGACTGAAAGAACGCGCTTCGCCGTTCTCAGTAAGTACAGCCTCGAACGCTGGCTGCGCAGTACCGGTCACTGTTCCGACGCCAACGTAGCCGTGGCCGGGAACGTAGACGAAGATTCGGGCACCGACGGGAAGCTTACGCAAAGATCGGGAGTACCACTCCCCGCCGCCGGCCGAGACGAAGCCATACCTACGTGCGTCGTCCCAACTGCGCGTCGCATCTTCCATTCCAAACGAGACATACCAGTCCAAACCGTTCCAGGCTGCCTTGGTGGACCGCTGGTTCACTCCTCCCGTTAAAGATGTCGTTTGCTGCCCCGCGGGTATCAGCCATGTACGTGCGAGGTAATCATTGCCCTGATCGGAGAAGTAGCGGAACAGCATCACGTTGATGGGAACCGAGTACGCGGCGCTGAGGTATTGGACGATACGCTCGGTGCTGTCGTCGAGGTCGCTAGCTACGACTGTGATCGAATGGCTCTCGTTTATGTCGTCCGGAGTGGGAGTTCCACCGAATCGTTCGGCAAAAGCGATATCAAAATCAGTGCCCGGATTGTGCTTGCTGAAGATGTCCCGCACATCATCATTGGAAAGTGTCTGCACCCAAGAGGCGTAATCCAGTGCCTGTGCCACGATATCGCGGGGAGTTCTGTCCCTCTTGAGCTCTACGATGTGGACGACTCCATCAACGTCGATTCCCAGGATGTCGATGAATTTCCCATGAGCGGTTAGAACTTGGTGGCCTATAACCAGAAGCTCAGTTTCAAGGATGGCAGGGTCGTCCAAGATGAGCTGTTCGAGACGTGATTCTAGAGGCATCTTTGCCGGCGACAATGCGACAGCTTTGTCGGTCACGCGCCAGAGGCCTATTTCTAGAGGCAATGGTGTCCTTCGGTGAAAGTAACAGTACTTTTGGAGCCTACCGCTCCACGACGACTCCCGCTGTCAGACACACATCCGCTACTTCCTTCGCGCCTTTTTGAGAACGTCGGCTGCTTGCCTGTAAGCGCGCTTTGCCTCTGGGCTGGTCGCAAGCCGATATAGCTTCTGGCCGTCTTGAGCTAGCTGTTTCGCTTTAGCTTGGACGGCAGGGTCTTTGGCCAGCGCATAAAGCTTTGTTCCGCTGGCCTTCACCTTGGTCCCGCTGTTCCTAAGGAGTTTATAAGCCTTGTCCCCGTTGCCCGCCATGGGAATGTCCTCCGTCTAGATGTGTCCATGCGAGGTTAGCACTGGGCAAAAGAGACTCCACGAGAATGAGACCCCGGGCTGGGGCTCCTCAAGAGGCCTTCCCGTGGGTGGCGTAGACAAACAAGTCGAGTCAGCTATGGGACGATAACCAACTAGCGCGACGATTCGGGAGGATCATGGCTCGTTCCGGGTGTCGCCGCTGCTGCGCCTAAATTTCGACGTTCAGTTGGTGGAGGGATAAAACGTGACCGCTGATACCCAGGCAGTCGTGCCAGTGTGGACACTTGCCACAGAGCCCGTAAGTGTGCCTGCAATTTTCGCTGACGAGGGCATGACACCCGAGCGGCTTGCGGAAATCCGGACAGTCCTGGCTACGCTCGCGGGTGCGCCCATCGCCACGCTCGAAGCACATCCTCTATCACCCAAGCGCGATCGTGAAGGAGGAATTGCTCTTCATGCGGCTAGCCCCCTCGCCCGCCAGTTGTCGCAGCTTGTAGCTGATACGGCCAAGTCAGCTTCCTCAAAAGTAGATGTCTCCGCCTCCGGTGAGGTTCTGTACAGAATGGTGGTGCCCGCCAAGGTGGCCGCAGAGGTCGGCAAAGGGTTGGTAAAGCCCATGGCGGCCAAAGGCGCTACGGGAGGAATCTATGGCGCCTTGGTCAATTCGAGCGGCATCGCCGCCCAAGCAACGTTCGTACCCGTTGCTGGGCAGGCCGCAGTTGCAGGCGCTGCGACTGGCTCAGCTGCCACTGCAGGCGTGGCCGTCGCATCGGCCGGAGCGCTGACTGTTGCTGCCCCACTCGTGCTGATGGCCGTAGCCGTCGGTGTTAGCGCCTACGCCGACCACCAGAGGCAGGAGGCGATCGAACGGATTACCGAGCTGCTTGAGCAGCTTCACGAAGACAACCTCGAGGCCGAACGCAGCGAGCTGGACGGTTGCCGGGACGCTATTAACAAGGCGACATCGGTTCTCTTGGATCAGGGCAGAATCGGTCTGTCATTGGGCTTGGATTCTTCCTCGTACGCGATCAGCACTGCCATAGCTCGAACGCAGCGTCGGCTCGATAAATGGAAAGAAGCTCTAGCTTCGCTGCCCGACGGCCCGGTTGAACTTGGGGCGTTGACCAAGGCCTTCCCCGGAATCAACGAGGATGGCGGCACTTTCCGTGCCCACTTGGAGCTCGCCCGCTTGGCCATTGCACTCAAACGCAGGGTGATCGTGCTTCAGGCCGTGGACCACGCCCAGCAGGATACTAACAACACTTTTAAGAGCTTTATTGGTACCTTGCGTGACGATGAACGGAGCATCGACGAGCTGGAGTCGGGTATCAGTGCAGTCCTGCATCGGCTGTCGACTTTGGAGCTGAAGCGCCAAGGGGGTTTTCGCAGCCCGGTCTTTATGCAGGGCGAGGTCGATGACTTACTAAGGGCCGTATATCGCCTTCGCGCTTTTGGCGAAGGGCTGAATATGCCCTCTAATCAATCTGACGTAGCAATCGACATCGAACGAAGCGGGGACGGATCCCTCGTGGTATTTCCTGCAGTCGCTGCCTAGGAGTGCCGATATCGGATGCGCGGATGGGATCCGTTGATTAACCAGCCACCGCCGCCTTCGCAGCCTGCGTGGCGTTCATCCACTCGCTCAGCCACGGGGCGCGGACGGTGGAGGTGATCCGGCAGTCCGCCACGAAGGTTCCCTGGGCGCCGACGTCGATCCAGTCCTCCAAAGCAGTCAGATCAGACAGAGAGCGGATCACAGCGGACTCAGCTCCCAAAGCCAGGGCAACGCCGCTGAAGTCCACCTCTGGGATCAGCATCGGCTTCTCGGTCAGCCCTTGGGAGCCGTACTGGTGGATCTCGGCCCCGTAGGCGGCGTCGTTGTAGATCACCACGATTGCGCTGTTGGCGGCGCCGATCAGTGATTCGAGGTCGGCCAGGCCCATCAGGAACCCGCCGTCGCCGGAGGCCAGCACCAAGGTGCGGCCGTCCTCCACCGCACGGGCTGCCCCGACGGCGCTCGCGAGTCCCAACCCGATGGACTGGAAGGCGGTCCCCACCATCACCAGGTCCTGCGGCCGCGGGATATTCCAGTACATGGGTGCCCAGCCGATGAAGTGGCCGCCGTCCTGGACCACCGTGCGGCGCTCCGGCAGCACGGCGTCGAGTGCGGTGGCGAGGGCGCGCGGGTCCAGCCGGCCGTCCGGAGTGTCGGCAGAACCAGCAGCGTGCCCCGGTCCGGAAGCAAGACGCCCGGCAGCTTCCGCCCGCCACGCCCCCACAGCAGCCTCCACATCAACCAGAGACAACAGCTGCGAAGCAGCAGCCTTCACATCCCCCTGTACGAACACATCCACCCGCGGATTGGTCGGCTCCACCGCGGTATCGATCTGGATTACCGTGCTGTCCGGCCCCAGCAGGTGCCCGAACCGGATGGTGAACGGGCTCAGGCTCGCCCCGGCCACCAGGACCACGTCCGCCTCGCCCATGAGCCCGGCCGCGGTGTCGGTGCCGAAACCGCCGGCCACGCCCAGGTACCCCTCGCCATTGAGGAGGTTGAGCGCCAGGGCGGTTCCGGCGGTCAGTGCGCCGAGCCGGTCGGCGAGTTCGCGGAGTTCCGGGCCGGCGCCGGCCAGGTGCGCGCCGCGTCCGGCCAGGATCAGCGGCCGCCTGGCCCCGGCGAGCAGGCGGGCCACCTGCCCAAGGTCCGTGCCGCCGTCGTCCGTCACCTCCAACGCTGCCGGCGCCGGAAGGTCCTCGTCCCCTGCCTCGAGTGCGGCGAGGTCGTAGGGGATGGCAAGCACGACGGCGGTGCGCCGGGTGAGTGCGTACTCCACCGCCTGCCGGGTGATGGCGCCCGCGGCGTCGCGGGTGACGGTGAAGGTGGCCGCGCCGAGGCCGGCGGCGATGGCGGCCTGGTCCACGTCCCAGGGCCGCGCGCCGCTGGTGGGGGCGTCGCCGGTGACCAGCACCACGGGGATCTGCGCCTGGACGGCCTCGGCCAGGGCGGTGAGCGCGTTGGTGTAGCCGGGGCCGTAGGTGGTGGTGCCCGCGGCGAGCCGTCCGGAGGTCCGGTAGTAGGCGTCGGCGGCGGCGATGGCGGCGCCTTCGTGCCGGACGGCGGTGAAGCGCAGGCCCAGCTGCTCCGCGGCGTCCAGGAAGTAGACGTTGCCGTTGCCCATGACGCCGAAGACATCGCTGACATAGCTGCTGAGAACCTGAGCCACGCGGCCCGAGACGGTAAGTGAAGTCATGCAGGAATCGTGCGCCCCGGCATTCAGATCGGCAACACCCGAACATTCAGCTGGGACTTTTGGCAGCAGAAGCAGGAGAAACTGAGAATCTGCGCAGTTGTGGTGCGGGTCACCCGGGTTTAGTCGGCGGCGCGGGATTCCTGCTCGGTCAGCCGGGCCAGGAGGCCGTCGAAGCGTGGCGGCATGAGTTCCAGGACGGAGATGGCCGTGCTGGTGCGTTGGATGCCGTCGATCTCCAGGATCTGGTTGGTGATGCGGTAGAGGTCGCTGGTGCCGCGGGCCACCACCTTGGCCATGAGGTCCGCGTCGCCGGCGGTGGCGTGCACCTCGATGACCTCCGGGATCGCGGCGAGGCCGTTTTCCACCGAGCCGGCGCGGGTCTGGCTGATGTGCAGGGAGAGGAACGCCGTGAGTTCGTAGCCCAGCGCGGCGGGGTCCAGCCTGCGGCTGAAGGTGCGGAGCGCGCCGCTGCGCTCCAGCCGCGCCAGCCGGGCGTGGACGGTGTTGCGGGCGACGCCGAGTGTCCGGGAGAGTGCCAGGGCGCTGGCTTCGGGGTCCTTGTCCAGGGCCAGGATGATCCTGCCGTCCAGGGAATCGAGGGCGCGGGAGGTTGCGATGGTCATATTTTCACCAGGGGTACTAGAAGTTGAGCAGAAGTCCCAATGGGTTGAGGGTATCTTGCATTGTGGTTGGGGTCACAATCATGATCGGTGCTCATGACCCTTGACCAGATCGCGGCCAACCCGGCCCCTGTCCTTCCGGACACCGCGCTCCCCACCCTTCGGGGCGCCGTGGCCGGCCTTCCGGCCTACGTCCCCGGCAGGCGCGGTGCCGGTGCAGACATCGCCGCCCTCGCCAGCAACGAAAGCCATTACGACCCCCTGCCCGCAGCCGTGGCTGCGGTGGCCCACGCGGCCGGTGCCATGAACCGCTACCCGGACAGCGCCGCCGTCGAACTCCGCGAACAGTTGGCCCGGCACCTGGGCGTCACTGCCGGGGAGGTCGCGGTGGGGCCCGGCAGCGTGGGCGTCCTGCAGCAGATCATCACCGGACTGTGCGACGCCGGGGATGAAGTGGTGTTCGCGTGGCGCTCCTTCGAGGCCTATCCCATCCTGGTGGAGCTGGCGGGCGCCCGGGCGGTCCGAGTCCCGCTGGATCACCTTGAGGGCCATGACCTGGACGCCATGGCCGCGGCCGTCACCGACCGCACCAAGGTGATCCTGCTGTGCACGCCCAACAATCCCACCGGCGTGCCGATCAGTCACGAGCGACTCGAGACCTTCCTGGATGCCGTCCGCTCCGACGTCCTGGTGGTGATCGACGAGGCCTACGTGGAGTACGCCGACGCCGGCAGCGGCCCCGATTCCCTGGCGCTCTACCGCCGGTACCCGAACGTCTGCATCCTGCGCACCTTCTCGAAGGCCTACGGACTCGCCGGCCTGCGCGTCGGGTATGCGATTACGACGGCGGCAATCGCCGAAGGTCTGCGCCGCACCGCCCTGCCGTTCGCCGTAAGCGCGCTGGCGCAGAAGGCAGCCGTCGCGTCGCTGGACGCGGGGGAGGAGATGGCAGCGCGAGTTTCCTTGGTGAAGCAGGAGCGCGCCCGGATGGCCGCTGAGCTGGCCGCCCAGGGCTGGAAGCTGCAGCCGAGCCAGGGCAATTTCCTGTGGATCCGCGCCGATGGCCCGCTTTTGGCCTTGCTCGTGGATGCGTTCGATGCCGCCGGGATTCTGGTCAGGGCGTACCAGGGCGACGGCGTGCGGATCACCGTGGCCGACCCCGCTTCCAATGACCGCGTGCTCCGGCTCCTCGCAGCCCACGCGGCCTGAACTTTTTATCCCCAACAGTTCCACCTACAACTAAGAGGAATCCCCATGGAACACCAGACGAAGACGTCTGCCCGCGCCCTCGGCGCGGCCCTCAAACCGCGGCAGCTGACCATGATGGGCCTGGGCAGCGCCATCGGTGCGGGCCTGTTTATCGGCTCGGGTGCCGGCATCCAGGCCGCCGGCCCCGCGGTGCTGATCTCCTACCTCGTGGCCGGAACCCTCATCATCCTGGTGATGTGGGCGCTTGGCGAGATGGCCGCGGCCAACCCGGACAGCGGTGCCTTCTCCGTCTACACCGCCAAGGCGTACGGTCCGGTGGCCGGTGCCACCGTGGGCTGGCTGTGGTGGCTGCAGCTGGTGGTGGTCATCGCGGCCGAGGCGCTGGGTGCGGCGGGCCTGCTGGCGACCATCTTCCCGGCACTGCCCGTGTGGCTGATGGCCTTTGTGTTCATCGTGGTGCTCACCGCCGTGAACCTGACCAGCGTGAAGAACTTCGGTGAGTTCGAGTTCTGGTTCGCCCTGCTCAAGGTGGTTGCGATTGTCGGGTTCCTGCTGGTCGGCCTCGCGCTGCTGTTCGGCTGGCTGCCGGGCGTCCAGTCGCCGGGCCTGGCCAACTTCACCGGAGCTGGCTTCGCGCCCAGCGGTTTCGCTGGGATTGCCACGGCACTGTTCGTAGTCGCGTTCGCGTTCGGCGGCACCGAAATCGTCTCCGTGGCAGCAGCTGAAACTACGGAGCCGGCGCGCAGCGTGAAGAAGGCAGTCAGGACGGTGCTGTGGCGCATCCTGGTGTTCTACATCGGTGCCATCTTCGTGATCGCGGCCGTGGTTCCCGTGGGGTCGGCGGGGCTGAAGAGCCCGTTCGCCGCGGTGCTGGACGCCGCCGGTATGCCCGGCGCAGCCACAGCCATCACCCTGGTGGCCGTCGCAGCACTGCTCTCGGCGCTCAACGCCAACCTTTACGGTGCCTCGCGGATGGCGTTCTCCCTGGCGGAGCGCGGTGAAGCGCCGCGCGTGCTTGCCGCGGTGTCCAAGGCCCGGGTGCCTGTGGTCGCGGTCCTGGCCAGCGTTGCCTTCGGTGTTGTCACGGTTGTGTTGGAGCTGGTGTTCCCTGAGATGGTCCTTCCCGTCCTGCTGAACATCGTGGGCTCGACCTGCCTGCTGGTGTGGACGTCGGCACTCCTGGCGCAGCTCGCGCTGCGCCTCCGCGCGGACCGGGACGGAACGGCGCTTCCCCTGCGGATGCCCGGCTTCCCGTGGCTCACTTCCGTCGGGCTGCTGATCCTCGCGGCGATCTTCACTGTGGGCTTCATCGGCGAGGATTCCCATCCCCAGTTGCTGAGTACATTTGGACTCGTGGCGGTTTTGGCGGCGGGGTGCTGGGTGAATCACCGCCGGCGGCATACTGCGCCCCTTTCCGAATCTGCCAACAATGCCGAGTCCCCCGTACTCGTCGACTGAACCAGATGGGCCACCGGAAGGCCGCTTCCGGCTTTGGCCGGGCGCGCCTCTCTGCAGTTGTGCCAGGTAGGCACACTGATTGCCCGGAATTCCGGCCTTCCGGGGATGTGCGCCACTGTGCATGGACAAGGAGTCCGCTATCAGGGTGATGGACTCGCACACTGTCATAACCACGCTTCGGCTGCCGCTCTGGATGCTGTCGTCGATATCTGCCGCGCGTCCATCCCCCTGTTGTTCAGGCGTGGCGAGACCACGGTGAGGGCGTCGACTGACCTCGAAAAGTAGCTCCTGGGGACTGGACATCGGGCAGAGTCGGAAACTTAGGACAAGCCGGGAGGTGTGGCTGAGGCGTAGTCACATACCCTTGGGCCATGGACGGTGCACTCTACTTCCCCTACATCGCAGTTCCCCAGTCGGCTTGGTGGACCAGAACGCTCCTTTACTGGGACTCAGTTGCGACGATTACTCCAACAAATTTCATTGATGAGCCAGAACTTCATGATCCAAAAACTCTTGAACTCGTACGCAACGGACTTGTGTATCAGGTGACGCCCAGCGAGGCTGAGCAGAACTTTGCACGCACGTTCGAACGCTTTATAACTCTTCAAGACGAGCACGAGCTTGCCCGACGACAGCATAGCTTTTGGATGGGTAATCAAACCCGGATACACGCTGACAAGATGATGTTGTACGGGCTTGGTCTATCGTCACTTATAGAGCACGGGCTTGCCCGCGCTGACGGCAGTCAATGGATCCTCGTAGAGGAGGCAACTGCCGCCCAATTCATGGCTGCGCTAGCTCTGAGCCTTTGCGAGTCTGCCGGCCCGGACGGATGGAGTCGGGGAAACCGACCGACTAACGAACGTTGGGTTCCCATTACGGATGACGTTTCGTCCGCTCAAGCACTATGGTCGGGTTTGAACCCGCTTCGCCTCAATCCAGCTAATCCGGCTTCTTTTCGCCGTGCTATAGGGGAAGCTGAGCTTGCAAACGTTCGTTCTATAGTGCTGGAAAACGTCCTGGCCGTCCCGGATAGCTCCATGAATGTCGACGATCTAGTGCGTTTTCGCCGTAAGCATGGAGACCTCCTTCCGCGATTCCGTCATGAGATGGAGGCCCGTCTTCAAGCGATATCTGAAATAGATGACCCTGTTCGCCTCCAGCGCGCCTTGGACGGCTTCGCATATGAGGTTGAAGAGCGCACAAACCAAGCATCTGCGTATTTAGAAGAAGCAGGCGCACGTAGGGTGTTTCGTTCCCCTATTTTTAGCCTTCTGAAGTTCGTTTTGCCAGAGACTAAGGAGGGGCTAGAAGCTGTCAAAAATGTTCTCGCACCTGGGCAGAATGAGAAAATACTGGAGGAACCTCTTGCTTACTTGGCTTTCGCAAATGCCGAACTCATCCCGTTCGCGAGGTCCGAGATCGATCCCCTCAGTGGAATTCCTCTAGTCGACGTTATGAGCGGGCAACGCTAACAGCAACTTCCCCTCGCTTGCCTATGGCTGATCAAGCAGACGTCTCGGGCTTTCTTTCCTGAGTCCCGCGGCAACCATCAAGAGCAGCTCCTGAGGGGAGTTTGTACAGCCCAGCGCGCCTTGTTCAATAGCCTCTTCGACATGCTTACTGCTCCGTGACCCCGCGTATATGAGATATGGGGTATCGACATGCGACCTGCGAAGCTCGGCTAAGAGGGTATATCCAGCCCTACTATCGCCTGGGCGGCCCATATCGGAAATGATGAGGTCATACGAATGGTGTTGGACCTGTTGGAGTGCATCAGAAGTTGATGTTGCGAGATCAATACTCAGCCCCATCGCCTCCAGAGCGCGCCGTTCGTAGAAATTGTTGTCCGGCCGATCATCAACCCATAAAACGGCAGACTGCGTGGCTCGAGCAAGCGCCTCTGCGTCAGGCAGCGCCTTTTCAACGCTATCTGCGATTTGCACTGCGTCCACGGCGTCATTTTCAACAACCCCGTCTCCCTTGGCATTAACAGCGGCACCGAGGGCGGCAGCTACTTCGACCTGCCGCTTCTGGAAGGAGGCCTCCAGAACTGACGTCTTGATAGTCACGGAGTCGGACTCAATAAGTCTACGCACGAGAGTCGGCCCGAACTTCATTGCTAAGGCAAATATGGTAAGCGGCCAGAGAGTGGCGCCGAAGAGGCTGGCGATCGCTGAAATGAGTCCGTTTACCTGGTCCAGATTCAACTCTTCCGCCTTTTCGCCGGCTATCCTCCGAAGGTTTCCTTAGTCGTGAAGGATGACCTATATCTTTTCCCTGTCTACGTTAGACCACGTCAGCCCGCCGTTTGTACGCCGTCCGAGAGCGCGAAGCAAGGTGTTGTGTAAGGAGGTGGCTAACCTCAATAACTCATGGACCAGCGCGGATAGTTTCGTCTTTGGGGCTTAGCCCCATACCCTGACGCGGTGACTAATTTTATTGGGGGAGTGGCAGCGGAGGAGCTGCCCGAGGGACTGTACGAACTTCTGAAGACGGACATCCTCGGTAAGCGTCTGAGCCAAGAGCGAGATCTCGAGCCAATCTTCGGGAACATAGCTGACGAAGACGCTCCGGACATACTCGCCCGCCACATCGCCGACGCCGTCCGGCGAGCCCTCGTCTCAGCCAAACCAACCGATCGCGTCGCCCTCGCGAACAGGCTCCTCCAGGAACTAGACACGCGAGACAGCATCACACCGGGTCCAACCCAGCTCCAGTCTCTCTATCGCCCGGGTAAGCTCAAACGTCGCAACCTGCGCCGCCCCAACACCAAACTGAGCGATTCCGCTTTGCTTACCAACAGCAAGGACGACCCCAACCTCGCCGCGGAGCTTCGAGCCGAGATGGAGTCCGCTGACACGGTGGACCTTCTCTGCGCCTTCGTGCGCTGGACCGGGCTGAGGCTCTTGGAGCCGGCCCTTGAACAATTGAAAGAACGCGGTGCCAAGCTCCGGGTCATTACCACCACATATATGGGTGCCACCGAACGTAGAGCCATTGACGAGCTCGTCAACCGATACGGGGCCGAGGTAAAGATCAGCTACGAAACCCAGGCCACAAGGTTGCACGCCAAGGCCTGGCTGTTCCGCCGGAACACCGGCTTCGACACCGCCTACGTCGGCAGTTCGAACCTGAGCCAGGCTGCCCTCCTCGATGGGCTTGAATGGAACGTCCGGCTCAGTTCTGTCGCCACCCCCGCACTCCTGCAGAAGTTCGAGATCACCTTTGACAGCTACTGGGAGCAGCGAGCCTTCCAAAGTTACGATCCAGAACGTGACGGCGAGAAGCTGGACGCTGCGCTGGAACGCAATGGCGGCCGCCGCACTGCGGCTCCGGACGCCGCCACAGGGCTTGAGGTTCAGCCATTCCTTCACCAGGAAGAGATGCTGGAAGACCTGGAGGCGGAGCGACTCAAGGGCTACAACCACAACCTTCTGGTCGCCGCCACGGGCACCGGCAAAACAGTCATTGCCGCTTTGGACTACAAACGGCTAACCGAAGCTGCCGGGAAAGACCTAAAGCTGCTCTTCGTCGCCCATCGCCAGGAGATTCTTAAGCAGGCGATGCGCACCTACCGCGACGTCATGCAGGACGGCGCCTTCGGTGAGCTCTACGTGGGGGAGCACAAGCCGCAGGAGTGGAAGCACATCTTCGCGTCCGTCCAGTCGCTGTCTTCCCTGGGCATCGAGCAGCTGGAGCCTGACTTCTTCGATGTCGTGGTCATCGATGAGTTCCACCATGCCATGGCGTCCACGTACCGCCGCCTGCTGGACTATCTGAAACCGCAGCAGCTCCTCGGACTCACGGCGACACCGGAGCGCGGCGACGGCGTCGACGTCGCCAAACAGTTCTTCGACGGGCGCACCGCCAGCGAACTGCGGCTCTGGGATGCCCTCGACGCCGACCTGCTGGTTCCCTTCCACTATTTCGGCGTCTCGGACGACGTCGACCTGAGCCAGTTGGAGTGGAAGCGCGGCAACTACGACACCACGCAGCTCAGCGCCCTCTACACCGGAAACGACGCCCGGGCCGCTAAGATAATCCGCGAGCTCAGGGACAAGGTCACCAGCACCGATGAGATGCGGGCCATCGGCTTTTGCGTCTCGGTCCAGCATGCCCATTACATGGCCGAAGTGTTCAACAGGGCCGGCATTGCCTCCGTTGCCGTCGACGGCACCACTGACAATGCTGACCGCGAGGAAGCCCTCAGGCGCCTGGGGCAGCGGGAGATCAACTGCATCTTCGCCGTCGACCTATTCAATGAAGGCCTGGACCTACCGCAGGTCGACACCATCCTGCTGCTCCGGCCCACGCAGAGCGCCACGGTCTTCCTTCAGCAGCTGGGGCGCGGGCTGCGCCGTGCGGAGGGCAAGGCGGTGCTGACGGTCCTGGACTTCATCGGCCAGCAGCGCCGTGAGTTCCGCTTTGACCTGCGCTACCGGGCGCTGACCGGCTACGGGCGCAAGGAGCTGGAGAAGGCTGTCGAGGACGAATTCCCGTACCTGCCCTCCGGCTCGCAGATCGTGCTGGACCGGGTGGCGCAGAAAGTGGTGCTGGACAACATCAAGGCACAGTTGCGGTTCAACCGGGCACAGCTGGTCCGGGACATCGCTTCGTACGCGGAGACCGAGCTGGAGGCCTATCTGGAGCGGTCGGGAAACGACGTGAAGACGATCTACCGGTCCACAAAAGACTCGTGGACCGGTTACCTCCGGCAGGCAGGGCTGATCGAAGGGTACTCGCCCCTGGAGACCGTGCTCCGCGGGAAGATCGAGGAGCTGTCGGGCGCAGAGGAAAGGAAGCTGCAGAATCGCATGGCTGCGCTGATTCACGTGGACGATCCGGAGCGCGCCGAGGCCTATTCCATGCTGGTTGCTCCCGACGCGCCCCGCTATGCGGAGCTTGGTATGCGCGAGCAGGCTTTCGCGCGCATGCTCTTTTACACGTTGTGGGATGACGGCGGCGGATTCATGACGTACGACGACGGACTGGACCATCTGCGCGGCTACCAGTTTGTCTGCCGCGAAATTCGCCAGGTCGTGAAGCTGGGAGTGGCAACGTCCAAGCATGCAGCCAAGAGCCTAGGTGCGGGACTGCAGCACATTCCGCTGCTTTCGCACGCAACGTACCGGCGCGAGGAGGCGCTGGCGGCGCTGCAGTACGGCTCATTGGAGCAGGGAAAGAACGTCCAGCACCGCGAGGGCGTCGCGTGGTGTCCTGCAACTTCTACCGACGCCTTCTTTGTCACCCTGAACAAGGACGACAAGAAGCACTCGGCGACCACAATGTATAAGGACTACGCGACCAGTCCAGAGCTGTTTCACTGGGAATCTCAGAATTCAACGTCGCCGACGAGCCCGACGGGTCGCCGCTATCTTGACCGGACTTCGCACGGTTCGAAGGTTCTGATCTTCACCAGGGACACAGCGGACGACGAGACCGGGTTGACGGTCCCGTACACCTGCCTCGGCCAAGTGGACTACGTCCAGCACTCGGGCGAGAAGCCCATTGCGATCACCTGGAAGCTGCACCGTCCGATGCCGGCGGATGTGTTTGCGACGGCTGCTGCGGTGGCGCAATAGTGTTGACGGAAGCCAGACCCAATTTGCATGTTCAATATTGCGGCCACAGGGGACTCAATAAGTTCTCAAATGCCATCTGCCCGAGAAAAGATGCAGGGCATCAACCTATTTGGGCGGTGAATTGAAAATTCCGGAACTGTCACCCAATGCTGCTTACCCACCAGGAAGGTGCTGGCTTCCGCCGCAGCAAACATCGCCTGTGAACACGTAGTTGTTTGGACCTGTTCTTCCTGGTGCATGTTACGGTGATTTCGTGTCGCATAGAGCCGTAATACAGTCGCTTCGTGAGTTTGTTGCCGAACGAGAGTGGGGACAATTTCACAGCGGGGTCAACTTGGCCAAATCTATATCGATCGAGTCGGGCGAGCTCCTGGAATGTTATCAGTGGGACGACGAAGCGGAACTCCTGAGGGTTCAGTCTGAACTTGCTGACGTCTTGACGTATGCCTACCTCTTGGCCGACAGCCTGGGCCTTGACCCGGACGCGATCGTAGCCGAGAAGCTCGAGGAGTCTCGGACGAAATACCCGGTTGAAAAGGCTCGCGGGCGGAGTTCTAAGTATGACGAGCTTTAGGATCGAACGACGGAACTTCTCGCCACAGGAGATTGAGCTGTTGAGCCAGAGCGGTGACCACTTCACTAACTGGCCCGTCGTATATACCCTAAATAATTCAAGCGATGTCTACGTGGGTGAGTCGAGAAGCGTCGCCTCTAGAATGCGACAACATTTGAAGTCGCCTGAAAAAGCCGGCTTACACCGGATGCACCTTGTCATTGACAGTACGTTTCATAAGTCTGCGTGCCTGGACCTCGAGTCGTTCCTGATTAGGCTCTTTGCGGGCGAAGGGCGCTATCAGGTGCTAAACGGGAACGCCGGCGTAAGCGACTCGGATTATTACGACCGCGCAAAGTACGCAGCTTCATTTGAGAAAATATTTGAAGAACTGCGTGCCGAAGGAATGTTTGAACGCACAATTCCTCAAATCGAAAACAGTGATCTCTTTAAGTTTTCGCCTTTCAAAGCTCTGAACCATGACCAAGCGGGGGCGGTAGGGGAGATCTTAGACGGCCTTCTTGAGGATATCGACAGTGGGGAATTAAGTACTAGCGTAATTCAAGGAGATCCCGGCACCGGAAAGTCCATTATCGCAGTTTACCTCATGAAGCTGCTGCGTGACATCCAGCTCTCCCAAGAAGGCGAAAGCTTTGATAGCGATTCAATCTTTGCGGATTACTTTGTAGAAGGAAATCGCGATCTCATTGCTGATATTAAGATTGGCCTAGTAATCCCACAGCAGTCGCTACGATCAACCATTAGAAAAGTCTTCAGCAAGACGCCTTCCCTTCAACCAGGTATGGTTTTAAGTCCGTTTGATCTCGCACCCTCCGAGGAGCCATACGATCTGCTAATAGTGGACGAAGCGCATAGGCTAAGCCAGCGCGCAAACCAGCCATCCGGTCCTCAGAACAAGAAATATCGCGAGATCACGGAAGCCCTATTTGGCAAAGATGACCTTTCGATCACCCAGCTTGACTGGGTCCGTGCGAGCAGCAGGCACCAGATCCTGCTAGTGGATTCTGAACAGAGTGTTAGGCCGGAGGACTTGCTTCGATCCCTCATCGTCAACTCGCAAGCCGAGAAGAGGTTTTACCGGTTGCATTCGCAGATGCGCGTACAAGGCGGCGCGGACTACATCAAGTACGTTCGGACAATTCTTTCATCAGATCCCCCGCTCGATACGAGGATCGATAATTACGATTTTAGACTTTTTCATGATGTCAAGGACATGCATGAGGCCATACGTAGAAGGGAATCGGAGGTCCAGCTTGCTCGACTTGTGGCAGGCTTTGCATGGCCCTGGAAAACAAAAGCGGATCCCAGTGCTTTTGATATTGACATTGACGGATATCGTCTTCGCTGGAACCAGACCCAAACTGACTGGATCAACTCAAAGACATCTCTAGATGAGGTTGGCTCTATTCATACAGTTCAGGGATACGATCTGAACTACGCGGGTGTCATCATTGGTCCTGATCTTCGTTTTGATCTGGACACTCAATCTATCGTTGTCGATCGAGCGAGCTACTACGATAAGAAAGGCAAAGAAAACAACCCCAAACTTGGGCTGGTGTACAGCGACAACGACTTGCTTAGGTACATAACCAATATATATGCCGTCCTCATGACTAGGGGCATGCGTGGGACCTACGTGTATGTGCATGACAAAGCACTACGCGAATACCTCCGCCGGTTCTTTCCTTAAGAGTCGAGCGGTCCGTCAGGAGTGGCAGGAGCTGGCTAAGGCTCAGCCGCCCCAACTAGTGCCGCCTTCGGTTCAGGGCGTGCTGGCCCGAGCGTCGTCGCCGCCCACATGGTGGGGCCTCGTTATGAAAAGAGCCCAAATGCGAGCAGTTTTGTGATTTGGTCTCTCGAGTTAGAACAGCGCCGGCGAGTAAGTGCCACCAGTTTCTTTGCGCTTCCTGGCGGCCCTAGCGCTCAAGGGCACGAACTTCTCGGATGCAGGAAGAGAGTCATAGATTTGATTCGCCTTCTCGGCAACGTCAGCGGCCGGTGTCTTGAGATAGGCAGTAGTAATTTCTGGGCGTATCCAGCCGAGTCCGGTCATGTGTTCGAGGACCGCAATCGTTATGCCTCTTGCGTCCGGAACCCGCTGGAGAATAACGCCGATGTCATGCTTCTCGTCTATCAGAGTAAGAGGCGCCTCCCGAATGCGAATCACTCGGAACCCTGCGTCCCAAAGCTTTCTCGTTTTTGCGGCGTCACGTTGTTCATGGGATTTGCCGCGATGTGAGTAAGAGCCATCAAATTCAACAATGACTTTGTAGGAATCGATGAAGACATCGACGGTATGAGGCCGGTTATGGCCTAGGAGACTGCTGAACTAAGTGCTTTGTAGGGCTGGTCCGTGGCGTTCGCTGTCGGGCCAGGCCTTCCTTTTGTGGGTTGGGGTTTCTGGGGTTGAAGTATTTTGGGTGGTTCCGGGCTTTTGGTGCCTGTTGGCCGGGTAGGGGGTGTTGTTTTGGCTGGCTGTGAGAGGCCTGGTCCTGGTTTCCGG